>JAOTZH010000052.1 GCA_029861425.1 Gemmatimonadota bacterium | reverse complement strand
TCGCTCACTTCGACCCCGATACGACGAACAACCGGATGGCGATCATGTCGGGTATCGTCGGGCTCTCCTCTCTTCGGCGGCCGTGCCGCGTCGTTTTCACCAGCGACAGCCAGTACCTGGTGAAGGGGATGACGGAGTGGGTGCACGGCTGGGCGCGACGCGGCTGGAAGAGAAAGGGCGGCGAGATCGAAAACCTCGCCCTGTGGAAGCGACTCGTGAAGGAGGCCGCCCGCCACCGGATCGAATGGCGATGGACGCGCGGTCATGCCAGCGACGTGAAGAACCAGTACGCGGATCTACTGGCGGTTTACACCGCGAAAGAGAGAAAGGGTCTCGAGGGGCTTGTCGAGTCCGGCTTCGACAAGTGGCTGGCCGAAAAGCAGGAGGCCGGAAAACTCGAGGACTTTCTCGACCTTCCCGACCTCAGGTTCGAGCCGGGACGCCCGCCCCCGCGCGGCTGACGGATCGCCCGGAGTCAATTGCCTCCGGAACCGTCGCCCGAGCCGCGCCCCTCTTCACCGGCGCCTGGTTCCCCGGCGCCTTCGGCCGGCGGCGGCGCACCCTCGGCCGGTGCCTCGAGGAGCGACGGCGGCGCGTCGGGGAGGACGGGCTGGGTCCCCAACCCTTCGCGCAGGATCGACTCCGGCGCCGCCTGCGGCCGCGATGACAGGACGGCGAGAACGAGCGCCACGACGAGGAATGCCGCTCCACCGATCCACGTCATCTTCGTGAGCGCGGTCGCCGCCTGCCGGCCGCCGACGAACGAATCAGTGGAAGACGAAGCGCCGCCGAAGGAGGCTGCCAGCCCCCCGCCCTTCCCGGACTGGATCAGGATGATCACGCAAAGCATCACTGCGATGATCGCGATCACTGCTATAAGAAACCCGTACATCGCTCGCTCGCTGGTCTACAAAAAAAGGGCGCTCGCCATGAGCGCCATGGGGCGCGGGCACCGAGCCCGCGGGCGTTCCTGTTACGCTACGTAAGCTAGGTTTTCAGGCGCTTTACGGCAATCTGGGCGACCCGTCATCCCTCTCCCGCGCAAATCGCGGCGAAGCTCGCGGGCTCGAGACTCGCGCCCCCGACGAGCACCCCGTCGACCCCCTCCGCAGCGAGCAGATCGTCGATGTTCGAGGGCTTCACGCTTCCGCCGTAGAGCAGGATCGCGTTAGCCGCATCCTGCTCGTTCGTGGAGTCGGCTATGCAGCGCCGAGCGATCGCGTGCGCCTCCGCCGCATCGGCGGGAGTTGCCGTTCGCCCGGTGCCGATCGCCCATACCGGTTCATATGCGTACACCAGGTCCTCTCGCCGGGCTGCACCGATCGAGTCCAGTGCACCAGTGACCTGACGGCGAAGCACCTCCTCGAGACGACCCGCCTCACGCTCTTCCAGCGTTTCCCCGACGCAGAGGATCGGCTGCAACCCGGCCTCGAACAGTCGGGACAGCTTGGCTCCGACCGTCGCGTCGTCATCGCCGAATTCAGTCCGACGCTCCGAATGGCCGGCGAGACCCCACGTCGCCCCCGTCGCCGGCGCCATGGATGCGGAGATCGCTCCGGTATGGGCCCCGTGTGTCTCTTCATGCACGTCCTGGACGCCGAACTCCACGTCGGCCCTCCCGGCGACCGACTCCCCGAATGCCTGCAGGCTGATGGCGGGCGGGAAGAAGACCACCGTGGCTCCGTCTCGAGCGCCGTGACGCGTCAGGAAAGCATCGAGAAACTCGCGCGTCTCGACCGGGTCCTTGTGCATCTTCCAGTTCGCGGCGAAGAGGGGGCGGGTCGGTGCCATCGGGGGGTCCTTTCGAGTTACGTCTGTTCGAGAGCGGCCACGCCGGGAAGCTCGCCGCCGGAAAGGAACTTCAGCGACGCGCCGCCTCCCGTCGAGACGTGCGACACGCGATCCATCAGCCCCGCCGCCCGGACCGCGGCCGCCGAGTCACCGCCCCCGATGACCGTGAACGCCCCGCCGGCGGTCGCGTCCGCCGCGGCCTCGGCCAGCGTGAACGTGCCCGCGGCAAATCGCCGGTCCTCGAAGAGGCCCATCGGCCCGTTCCAGAAGAAGGAACGCGCCGTCCCTACCACAGCCGCATAGGCTTGCCGCGACTCCGGACCGATATCCACTGCCGCGGCACCCTCGGGGATGGCGTCGACGGGCACCGTCCAGACCTCCGATACCGGGTCGCCGACGTCCCGGGTCACGACGACATCGGTGGGCAGGTGAATCCTCCCGCCCGCGCGATCGAGGATCTCGGCGGCCAGCCCGACCGCGTCGGACTCGACCAGGGATCGCCCGGTCGGCAGCCCCTGGGCAGCGAAGAAGGTGTTCGCCATCGCACCGCCGACCAGAAGCACGTCCGCTCGATCGAGAAAGACATTCAGCAGATCGATCTTGTCCGAGATCTTCGCGCCGCCAAAGCCTACGACAAAGGGGCGATCCGGCGCGTCCCCGAGCCGCCCCAGGGCGCGCAACTCAGTGTCCACGAGCAAGCCGCTCACCGAGGGGCGGAGCAGGCCCGCCACCCCGGCGGTCGAGGCGTGAGCCCGGTGTGCCGTGCCAAACGCGTCGAGAACATAGAGATCGCCGAGGCGCGCGAAGCCCGCCGCGAGGGCCGGGTCGTTCGTCGTCTCACCCGGCAGGAAGCGGGTGTTCTCGAGCAGGAGGATCTCCGCTTCTCCCAACTCGCGGGTCCGGGCGACGGCCTCGTCGCCCTCGCAGCGACCGAAGAAGTGAACCGGGTGCCCGATCCGCTCCTCGAGGCACGGTGCGACCGGCGCCAGGGTCAACTCCGGCCTTACCTCCCCCTTCGGCCTTCCGAGGTGCGAGAGCAGGACGGGTCTGGCCCCCGCATCGAGCAGATACTCGAGCGTCGGGAGCGAGGCGTCGATTCGCGTCGCGTCCGCGACGGCACCAGCCTCGAGGGGTACGTTGAAATCCACCCGCACGAGCGCACGCTTCCCGGCCAGCTCGCTGACCGGGAGAGCGCGAAGGGTCTTTGCCACGAGCGGTCAGACGGGCGGGCCGGCGGGCAGTCGCTCGCCGATGAACCGTGCGAGATCGACACACCGGCTCGAATACCCCCACTCGTTGTCGTACCAGGCGATGATCTTGACCATTCTCCCGCCCATGACCGCGGTCAGTTGTGCGTCGATGATCGAGCTCGCCGGGTTGCCGGTGAAGTCGATCGAGACGAGCGGCTCCTCGGTATACGCGAGAACGCCCTTCATCTGGTCGCCGGCCGCTTCGGCGAGCGCCGCGTTGACCTCTTCGGCCGTCGTCTCCCGAGAGACGGTACAGACGAGATCCACAAGAGACACGTCCGGAGTCGGTACCCGCATGGACATCCCGTCCAGCTTGCCCTGGAGATCCGGCAGCACGAGGCCGACGGCCTTGGCGGCACCGGTTGTCGTCGGGATGATCGAGAGGGCTGCCGCCCGGGCGCGACGAAGGTCCTTGTGCTGCAGGTCGAGCAAGCGCTGCCCGTTCGTGTAACTGTGAACCGTCGTCATCAGGCCGTGCTCGAACCCGAAGGAGTCGGCGATCACCTTTACCGGGGGAGCCACGCAGTTCGTGGTGCAGCTGGCGTTCGAGACGATGTGGTGGTTGTCGGGATCGTACTCGTCGGAATTGACGCCGAGCACGACCGTCACATCGGGCCCTTGCGCGGGCGCGCTGATGATCACCTTCCTGGCGCCCGCCTCCAGGTGTTTCGATGCCTGGTCGTGCGACCTGAACAGCCCCGTCGATTCGATACAGACGTCTACGCCCATGTCGGCCCAGGGAAGCTGAGCCGGATCCCGCTCGGACAGCACGGTCACCCGCTCGTCGCCGATGACCAGGTCACTGCCGTCGACCCGGACGTCGCCCGGAAAGACGCCATGTACCGAGTCGTATTTGAACAGATGCGCGAGGGTACCGGCATCCGTCAGATCGTTAATCGCCACGAAGTCGAGATCGTCGTGCGACGATTGGATCGCGGCCCGGAGCATATTACGGCCGATCCGGCCAAAGCCGTTGATCGCTACTCGAGTCATTCCATACCTCTGCGAAACCGTGGTGCGGGACCGGTCGTCGGTGTCGACGTCCGGAGTGTGCGGGCAAAAGTAAGCGCGGCGATATGCCGGAAACCAGCCTCCTCGAGAGCGGCCGCGCAAGCGAGCAGAGTGGCCCCGGTCGTGAGGACGTCGTCGACGAGGAGGACCCCGGTAACAGGGTCGCCGGCGACGCCCCGAGCGCGGGAGACCGCGAAGCGGCCCTCGACGTTCGCCCGTCGCCGTCGCATCCCGGATCCGGCCTGGTGGCCCGTCCCCGGGATCCTCTCCAGCAGCTCGGCGTGCGGAACCCCGAGCCTGCCTGAGACCGCCGTCGACAGGTCCTGCGCCTGATTGAACCCGCGCTCCCGGAGACGTGAAGCGGCGAGGGGGACGGGGGTCATCACCATTTCGGAGCACATCGAAGCGAGGAGCGCGACCTGACGACGAGCGTCCTCGATCATCGCCGTCGCCATCGGCTCGGCGACGGATCGCCAGCCACCGTATTTGTGTGCCTGCACCAGTCGAGCCGCGCTCCCTTCGTAGGCGTGCGGGGCCAACGCGAGACGGATCGCCCTGGGCCAGGAGGCACACTCCGGGCAGGTCCCGCCACCCACGCCAGGCGTCGAACAGCGGGCGCACCGGGGCTCGGGAATGCGTGGAAGGCGATGGCGACAGAGGTCGCATACCGGGGGAGGACCGGCGTCGACCGCTCTGCCGCAGCCGACGCAGGCGCCCGGGATCAGCAGATCCAGCCGCCGTCTCAACTCCAAGACGACGCGACGCGACCGGACCGGCCTCAGCTCCGCTCCCGCCCCACGGCCGCGAACATCGCCGACAGAGAGGGCTCGCGGTCCGGGAACCAGTGCCTCAGCGAGAGCGCGGCCTGGTGAACCAGCATCGACCTTCCGTCCCGGGCGGGCACCCCCAGAGATTCCGCGTGCCGGACCCACGCCGTCCCTGACGGCGAATAGACAAGATCGAACACCGAACGTCCCACGCCCCCGCCGAGATCGATCGGGAGCGGGTCGGAGTTCGACAGACCCAGTCGAGTCGCGTTCACGATGAGATCATAGCCGCCACCGTCGGGAAGATGGTCGAGCGCCACGACGTTTTCATCCGACGTGGCGGTAAGGGCGGCGGCCCGCGAACCCGTGCGATTCCAGATGTCGACCCTCGCGACGCCAACCTGTTGCAGCGCGTGGAGCACGGCGCGGGCGGCTCCTCCCGCTCCGAGCATGAGGACGGTCGCGCCGGCGAGGCCTCCCGCCTGGTCCCCGAGCGCCAACAGAAAGCCGCCCACGTCGGTGTTGTCCCCGGCGACGCCGGTCGCGGTGGGCCAGAAGCAATTGCAGGCGCCGGTCTCGACCACGGCGCCGGTGGGCTCATCGACGAGCTTGGCGACGAGCTCCTTGTGGGGCAACGTGACGTTGCCTCCCCCTCTCGCCGCCACCTCAAGGAGGGCCTCGGGCACCCTCCGCCGATCTACTCGTCGCAGGACGTAGCGGGCGTTGACACCCCACGCGGCGAAGGCAGCCCCGTGGATCGCTGGAGACAGGGAATGCGAGACGGGGTCTCCGAGAAGCGCGAATTCACGTGGCATCTGCCGCCTCGCCCACCAACCGGTCGAAGAGGGCGGAGATCGCCTCCTCGAGCTCCCGGTACGTGCCCTCATACACTTCCGGATCACCGCCGAACGGGTCGGCGATCCCCGAACCGTGCGCCGGATGGTCGTCCGGCAGAAAGTCGTTCAGCAGGGCCACCCGGGATTCCGGCACCAGCTCCTCCACCGCGTGGCGGTGCGACGAAGTCATTACGATGATGTGTGTCGCCCACTCGACGAGCTCGATTTCGAGCTCTCGTGACCGGTGGCTTTCGAGATCGAGTCCGCGGTCGTGAGCCACCAGGATGCTCGCCCCCGCCGCCGGCTGACCGGGAAAGGCGAACGTGCCGGCGGAGCCCACGGCCACATGAGCCGCTCCCCGCCGCGCCGCCTCGCTGCGGGCGAGGACCTCGGCCGCCGGGCTACGACACGTGTTCCCTGTGCATACGAAGAGGATGTTCATCCGCTCGGGTCCATCCCGGTCTCCATCCCGCCTCTCAGGCCCGTCCGGCCCGGGGGGGGCTGACCTGCCCGCGACACAGTCCTCGATCTCGGCCCATGCGATTGAGCCGTCCCGAATCAGATGTAGCGCATCGCGGTCGACGCGAACCAGCGTGGAAGGAACTGCCGCGACAAGATTGCCCGCCTCGAGCAGCGCGATCGGTCGTCCTGCTCCCGTGAGCTCGGCAACGACGGCAAGGGCCTGTCGTGCGGACGCCGCCGGTGGCTCGCCAGGCGCGTTCAGGCTTGTCGACGTCATCGCGCCCCCCAACCGCCGCAACACATCCCGGAGTACCGGGTGCGACTCCACGCGAACCGCGACACAGTCGGTGTCTCCCTCGACATGTAGAAGCAGCGTGAGCGCCCCCGGCCAGAAGCGACGCGCGAGTAGCTCCGCGTCGTCCGTCCAGACCAGGCCCGGGAACGTATCGCTCAGCGCTTCCCGGCTCGCCGCAACGTGAATCAACGGCTGGTCCGCAGGCCGCCCCTTGAGGCCGGATACTTCGGCGTTCGTCTCGACATCCGGTCTGCCTCCGAGGCCGTACACGGTCGAGGTCGGATGAGCGAGGATCCCGCCTCTCGCCACCCAGCGCGCGGCTCCCACGATCGCCGCATCGCCCTCCGCGATCCACTCCCCGGATTTCGCGTCATAGAGTCGCGTCATGACATCCTGGGCGGCCGGATCACTCCAGTCTCAACCAGCCATCGGGCGTACTCGAGATCCTCCGGGCCCGTGATCTTGAGGTTCCGTGGATCCCCCTCCACGGTGCGCACCGGTATCCCGGCTCGCTCGCACACGACACCATCATCGGTGATGTCGGCATCCGGCTCCGCGGACTCGTGCAACCCTCTGAGCACTTCCGCCGGGAAGCCCTGCGGCGTTTGGGCGGCGCGGAGACCGACCCGCTCCGGCGTGCTCACCACGAAGCCGTCCGAACCGACCGTCTTGATGGTGTCCGTCACGGGCACGGTCGGAACCGTCGGCGCCTTCGCCGCGGACTCGATGACGCGAGAGATCAACGCGCTCGAAACGAAGGGCCGTACCCCATCATGAACGAGAATCACGTCGAATCCGTCGGGCACCGCCGCGACGCCGCGAAGCACGGACTCCGCTCGGCTCGCGCCGCCCGTCACCACCGTGACTGTGGACAACCACTCCGGCGGACGTTCGGCAAGCGCCGCGGGAAGCACCACGACCAGGGAGTGGACCTCCGGGTGCCCCTGAAACGCCGCGACGGACCAGGCGAGAATCGGGAGCCCACCGAGATCGCGAAGTTGCTTGGGCACATCCCCGGCGAGCCGCTCGCCGCTCCCGCCCGCCACGACCACAACCGCGCTCATTCGCCTCCGGTCGCCGGTTCCGCGTTGGACAGTATCCAGCCCACCAGATCCCGCGCAGTCGCTACGAAATGCAGCGTGAGGTCCGCACGCTCATCGGCCGGATCCTCCGGACCCTCGCTCGCGGCCGGTAGCACAACATCCGACACGCCGGCCCGCGCGAGCTCGCGCAATCGACCATCGAGATTCCTCACACCCCTCAGCTCGCCGCTCAACCCCGTCTCGCCGACGAACGCGCAGCCGGTCGGGAGCACCCGATCGAGCTCCGCCGACGCCAGGGCCGCCAGCACCGCGGCGTCGGCTGCCGGATCCGTGATCCGAAACCCGCCGACCACGTTTACGAACACCTCCGATCGGTCGAGGGGAACGCCGCCTCGCCGGTCCAGCACCGCGAGGAGCATGGCCAGTCGGCGCGGTGAGAAGCCCGTCGTCATCCGTCTCGGGACCGACTGGGCGGATCGGGTCGTCAACGCCTGGACCTCCAGCAGGACCGGCCGCGCGCCCTCGATCGTCGCCGCCACGGCGGACCCCGGCGCGGCCACGCGACCACGGACCGAAGCGCTCTCCGGATCGGTGACGGGTTCGAGGCCGCCACCGGCCATCCGAAACAACGCGAGCTCGCCCACCCTTCCGAACCTGTTCTTCGTAGTTCTGAGCAGACGCGTCGTCTCGCCTCCCTCGAATTGCATGACGACGTCGACCATATGCTCGAGCGTGCGAGGGCCGGCGATGCCGCCCCCTTTGGTCACGTGCCCGACGATCACCGTCGGCGTGCCGGATTCCTTCGCAAACACGCGCAGCTCATCAGCGGCGTCCCGTACTTGCGTGACGGAACCGGGAGCGGAGGACCCGCCATCCGAGACGGTCGTCTGGATCGAATCCACGCACAGAAGGTCCGGAGCCGACGTCCGGGCCGCCTCGAGGATCGCTCCGACCGAAGTCTCCGCCATGAACAGCACCTCCGCCGCGCCACCCGCCAGACGCAGGGCGCGTCGACGCACCTGATCCTCCGACTCCTCACCGGACGCGTAGAGCACGGACCCACCCGACGAGACGACCCTGCCGGCGATCTGAAGAAGGAGCGTGGACTTGCCGACGCCCGGAGCGCCGCCCAGCAGAACGATGGACCCGGGAACGAGACCGCCCCCCAGCACGCGGTCGATGTCTCCGAGCACGATCGACCGTCTTGACGTGTCTTCCCCCGCACCCGCCGAAAGGGGCCGGGGAGAGACGCCATTGTGACGCCTGAAGCGTCCGCCTGGGGGAGGCGCCGCGACTTCCTCGAGCGAATTCCACGCGTCGCACCCCGGACACCGCCCTTCCCAGCGCAGTGTCTCGCGACCGCAGTCACCACAGACGAACCTCCGCGTAGCCCGCATCAGAACGGCGCGGGCGTCTCTCGCTGTGAGACCGGCTCGAAGAGCGTGTAGTTCTTGTGGAAGTAGAGCGGCAGACCGCCGGTCGGACCGTTTCTCTGCTTTCCGACGATCAGCTCCGCCTTCCCCGCCAGGGTGGGATCCTGGTCGACTTCTTCCCGGGACTTGTAGACCTCTTCGCGGAAGATGAACAGCACGAGGTCCGCATCCTGCTCGATCGCGCCGGACTCGCGGAGATCGGACAATCGGGGTCGGTGATCGCCGGTGCGCTGCTCCGGCGCACGCGAGAGCTGCGAGAGCGCAAGCACGGGAACGCCGAGCTCTTTCCCCACGGCCTTCAGGCCACGCGAGATCGAGCTGATCTCCTGCTGACGGTTCTCGACCCTGCTGGGGCCCGCCATCAGCTGCAGGTAATCCACTACGATCAGCCCGAGATCGACCTCGGCTCGGAGCCGCCTGGCCTTCGCCCGCAGTTCGAGTGCGGAGATGGCCGGTGAGTCGTCGATCCACACGGGTGCCGTGTTCAGCAGCCCTGCGGCGGTCGCGAGTCGCTGGTATTCATCATCCTGCAGTGCCCCTCTCCGAAGTCGACTGGAGTCCACGCGCCCCTCGGCGCACAGCAGTCGCTGTACGAGCGACTCCTTCGACATCTCGAGAGAGAACACTGCAACCGGTACCTCCGCCTCGATCGCGGCATGCTGTGCGAAATTTAGCGCCAGAGCCGTCTTCCCCATCGAAGGTCGGCCGGCCAGCACGACCAGATCGCCCGGCTGAAACCCCGACGTCATGTTGTCGAGCTCCGGGAAGCCGGACGGCACGCCGGTGACGGCCCCCGGGGTCCGCTGCAGCTCCTCGATGCGCTCGAACGCGGGCCACAGGATCTCCTTGATCCAGACGAACCCGCTTCGCTGCTTCGCCTGAGCGATCTCGAAGATCCGCTGCTCCGCCTTGTCGAGCGCGTCGTCCACGTCGCCGCTCGAGGCTTCGTAGGCGTCCTGGACGATCTCGGTCGCCGATTCGATGAGCCGGCGAAGCACGGCCTTGTCGCGGAGGATGCGACAGTGGTACTCGATGTTCGCGGCCGTCGGAACGGCGTCCACGAGCTGCGCGAGGTAGGCCATGCCTCCGACCCCCTCGAGCTCCCCCGCGGATTTGAGATCGTCCGTGAGCGTCACCGCGTCGATCACGTCGCCACGATTGTAGAGACGCATCATCGAACGGAAGATCCGCCGATTGCCTTCACGGTAGAACGCCGAGTCATCGATGAGCTCGATGGCGACGGCGACCGCGTCGCCGTCGATCAACATGCCGCCGAGGACCGAGAGCTCCGCCTCTTCGGACCAGGGGGCCTGGCGGCCCTGGAAGGCATCGTGAGTCAGCGGCAGCGCGGAATCAGCCATCGGCCGGCTCCCCGTCGAGCAGCCGGCGGACGATCTGCAGATCCTCCCACGTCGGCCGGGTCCAACCTGGATTTCTGAGCAGTGCGGCGGGGTGGTACGTCACGACCACGGGGTACCCCGCATATTTGTGCACGGACCCGCGCATGCGGCCGAGCGCCGACTTCGTGTCGAGCAGCGTGCGCGCCGCGAACGCGCCGAACGCCACGATGACCTCTGGCTGGATGAGCGCGAGCTGGCGAAGCAGGTACGGTGAGCAGGCCTGAACTTCATCCGGAAGCGGATCCCGATTGTTGGGTGGACGCGACTTGAGGACATTGCAGATATACACCGATTCGCGCGCCAAGCCCACAGTCATCAGCAGACGATCGAGGAGTTGCCCCGCCCGCCCGACGAACGGACGGCCCGTTTCGTCCTCACGTGCCCCGGGGGCCTCGCCCACGCACACGACCCGGGCATCGGCCGCCCCTTCCCCGAAGACGGCGGACTTCCGCTTCAGATGGAGTGAGCAGCGAGTGCAGGCCGCCACCAGTTCCGCCAGCGCGGCGAGATCCGTCGCGGCCTCGATATCGACCTCCGACTCCGAACCGCCGCCGCTCGCAACCGACCCGTCGGTCGAGCTCTCCAGGGGCCGCGACCGCTGACCACTCGCCTGCAAGTCGGACGCACTGGATCCCTCGCGCCGCCCCGCCAAGTCCAGTGCGGCCTCTCGGGACAACTCCTCGAGGATCAATTCCGAGACCCCGAGGTCCTTCTGATCGCGTAAGTAGCGCGCGACATCTTCGGGTCGCAACTCGCCCGCACTCATGTCTCGAGAACTCCCTCGACGCGGTCGAGGAGCCGGTCGGCCAGCTCCTCCTTCGACAGCACCGGCATCTCTTCGAGGTTGCCCGCCTCGTCGAGGAGGCTCACACGATTGGTCGCGACGTCGAAGCCCGATTGTGGATCCGTGGCGTCGTTGATCGCGATCAACTGCAGTCCCTTGCGCTCCAGCTTCCTCCGTCCGTTCTCGAGCGCATCGTCAGTCTCGAGCGCGAACCCGAGGGTGAAGACCCCGCGCTCCCTCCGCGCCCCCAACGTACGGGAAAGGATGTCGGGTGCCGGGGCGAGCTTGAGATCGAGCTCGCCGCCCGTCGTCTTCTTGATTTTCGATCCCGCGATCTCTACCGCCTCGAAGTCGGAGACGGCCGCCGCCATGATGAGGATGTCGGCCGCGGTCAACGCCTTCTCAACCGCCGCCAGCATCTCCCCCGCGGTCTCCACCTCGAAAGTGGCCGGTCCCGGTGGCCGCACGGCGTGGCCGGGCCCCGTGACCAGAGTCACTTCGGCACCCCGTCGCCACGCCGCCGCGGCGAGGGCGTATCCCATCCGGCCGGAGGATCGGTTCCCGATGAACCTGACGGGATCGATCGGAGCCCTGGTCGGACCCGCTGTGACGACCACGTGTCGGCCCGCGAGCGCGGATCCCGACGCGATCGCCCGCCCCACGGCAGCGAGGATCTCCGGCGGCTCGCTCATACGACCGGCCCCGACCTCCCTCTCCGCGAGCGGGCCCACACCGGGTCCGACGATCGTCGCGCCGTTTCTCTGGAGGAACTGCACGTTCCGGATGGTGGCGGCATGTTCCCACATCCGGGTGTTCATGGCAGGAGCCAGGACGACCGGGCAGTCCGCCGCCAGGAGGGTCGTGGTGGCGAGGTCATCCGCGCGCCCCCACGCGAGGCGCGCGAGCGTCTCCGCGGTCGCCGGGGCGACCACCGCCACGTCCGCCCGTTTGCCGAGCTCGAGGTGCGCCATCGGGCGGTCCCAGACGCTCGTGTGGACCGGCCGGGCGGTGATCCCTTCGAACGTGACCGCTCCCACGAATCGCTCCGCCGACTCGGTGAGGATCACGTCGACCGACGCGCCGGCCTCGATCAGGCGACGCGCGAGAATCGCACTTTTGTAGGCCGCGATACCGCCGGAGACGACCAGCAGTACGCGGCGTCCGTCGAACGGCCGCATGGTCGCTCCTCCGCCGCGGCCCGGCGGGTTGGCGGGCTTACTCGGTGGGGCGCTTCCGGACCAGGCGGTACTGCAGCTTGTGCTCCTCGGACGTCAACGCCTCGGCGGCGAGCGTCGTCAGCTTGACGGCACCGTAAGGCGATCGCTCGAGCGGAAGCGCGTTCAGCTCGCGCGCGTACTTCGCTGCGACCAGGACGCCCAGGTACTTGTTGCCGGCGGCGCTAGCCACCTCGTCCGGCGTGAAGACCTTCATATCTACCTCATCAGGAGATCGTCATCTGTTGATCCGCGTTCGCGAGGCGTCGCCACCGTGACCACGTCGCGGCGCGCGGAGCCGAGTAACCTAATGCATCTGGCGCCGGATTTCATCCTTCAGGCGATCCGCGAAGGCCTCCGCCCGAGACCCGAGGCGGGCGACCGAGCGCTCTTCCGCATCCATGATCGAGCACACCGTTCGAACAGCCTCGTCGAGGTCGTCGTTCACCACCGCGTAGCCGAACTCGGGAAACGCTTCGAGTTCGGCCAACGCGGATTCGTACCGTCGCCCCAGCTGTGCTTCGTTCTCACTTCCGCGCCCGCGCAGTCGGCGGAGCATCTCGGAAACGCTGGGAGGAAGCACGAAGATCGTGATCACGTCGGCGACTGCCTCTCGCACCTGACGGGCCCCCTGCACATCGATGTCGAGCAAGAGATGCTTACCGGCACTCGACGCGCGATCGAGGTTTGCGATCGGAGTGCCGTACAGATCCCCGTGCACCGTGGCGTGCTCGAGCATCCCGCCCGAGTCGACGATCCGCGTGAATTCGTCCCGATCCACGAACCGATAATCGGTCCCTTCGCGCTCACCCTCTCGCGGAGGGCGGGTCGTCAACGACACCGAGAAGGTGCAGCGCTCGTCCATTTCGGGAGCGAGCAACCTGTCGCGCAGCGTCGTCTTCCCCGCACCCGACGGACCGGCCAGAATCACCGCAAACGACGTGTCGGGGGTCAGGGCCGGCCAGTCGGTTCTCACTCGACGTTCTCCACCTGCTCCCGAAGCTTCTCGATCTCGTTCTTCATTTCCACGACGTGGGCGGTGATCCGGGTGTCATTCGCCTTTGCCCCCAGCGTGTTGATCTCGCGCTGGAGCTCCTGAACCAGGAAGCCCAGACGCTTTCCGACGGCTTCTTCCGAGGCCAGCTGAAGATACTCGTCGAACGCGGCGACGTGGGATCTGGCCCTCACCAACTCCTCTCCCACGTCCCATTTGTCGGCGATCATCGCGATCTCCCGAGACATGCGATCGTCGTCGAACTCGCGCTGCGTCAGCTCCGCTACGGCGTCCTGAAGTCGCGTACGCTCCCGTTCGAGCCGCTCAGGGGCCAGCTGTTCGGCCGCCGCGAGCCCGTCCGAGAGCCCGGCCAGTCGCTCCCGAAGGTCCTCCTCCAGGCGTTCTCCTTCGCGCCCGCGCATCTCGACCAGACCGGACATGGCCCCGGTCGTCGCCGCCGCGATGGCGTCGCTGGCGCCGACCGGATCGACCTCCCGAGCTCGTTCCCTGAACAGGGGCCCGAACCTGGACAGGGTCGCGAGGTCCGCTCCGCCACCGATCCCGAAGTGCTCTCGCAACCGCTCCAGGCCAGCGAGGACATCGCGGACGCGGTCATCATCCAGCTCCCGGGTCGCCGTCCCCTCGCCCGCGTCCTCGATCCGGATGAACAGATCGACCCGGCCACGGCGCGCGTGCTCGTCGACGACCGCTCGCAAGTCCGCCTCGAGCGCCTCGATTCCCGGCGGGCCCTTCACGACCAGCTTGAGCCCGCGGGAGTTCACGGAGCGCGCTTCGACCGTGACAACGTGATCCGAGCTGCTCTCGGTGGCTGAGCCGTACCCCGTCATGCTTCGAATCACGCTCGACACTCCGTCTGTCTCAATTGAAGAACTCCCACCGAATGCCAAAGAGTCCCAGCGTCCGCGGAAAGTCGGCGCCGGGCACGTCGAAGGCGACCGACCCGTTCGGATTGACGAACCTGTAGAAGAGCCGGAAGTCGCCAATCTTGATCATCAATTGCCCCCCCGGCCACATATACGAAGACACGATCTGCGGATCCGGAGACCCGGACTGCGGAACTCGTCGCACGCCCTTTCGCTCGATGTAGGCACTCAGCCAGAGCTCCAGGTTGTCATTGAAGAACGTGTCGTGCAGCAGGAACTCCGCGCGCAACAGGTCGGCGGGTAGATAAAGGGGAAGCACGGTCGGACTGGTATTCGATCGGTAGAAACCGCGGATCCGGACCGGCTCCAGCCCGTTGATCAACTCGCCGATCGGGAGCAGCGGACCGTCGACCCGGATCTCCCACGTCGATACGTCGACGGCGGCCGCGTCGAGCATGACGACGCTGTCCCAGGCGGCGCCGAGGCTCAGCTCCTCGTCGAGCTTCTGCATGGCGTATCGACCCGCGATCTCGAACGTGCCGATCAGGATCGAGCTGGCGAGGCCCGCGGAGCTGAACCCGATCGAGCGCGCAGTGTCGGCTCGCGGATCACCGATCCCGCGTTCGCCCGAGGAGGCGAACGCTCGCACATCGAAAGGCACCAACAGCCGGCCCGCGTAGGAAGCGCCACCTCGCCACGACAGGGTCGAGAAGCCTGCCCAGCTCGCCTGGTCGAGACCCGCCTCCAGCTCGAACGGCCCGGTCGGATAGGCCACGTTCAGGTCGGCCGCGAGCGACGGGTACGCGCCCCCGCCCGACAGCCTGACGCCTGCGCCGAAAAGCCCGGCCCCGAGACCCATGCCGGCGCGAGCTCCGAGAACGTCGGCGTCCCGACCGGTCGACAGGCTGTCCTCTTCCATCTCGCCGAGCAGCGAGCTCGAGTTGTCCTTCCAGTCCGATGTCGCCGCGTATAGTTCGACCTGTCCGCGCGCTCCGACGTCGCCTCGAGCACGGAGCATTAGCGAACGCCGACGAACGTCGGCGCTGTCCGCGGCGGTCCGGTCGACCGTCTCGGTTCGGTACTCGACTTGGACGCCGAAGTCGTTGGAGCGCGGCATCCAGGACAGTCGGGCCAGGGCGTCGAAACGGTCGTTCTCGACGCCCCCGGGCTCGGAGTCGAGCAACTCGAAGGCTCCCTCGAACGTGAAGGCGTCCGAGAGACCGTTCGCGAACGCGCCCTCGAGAGTTGAGAGCTGAGGGTCGCCTGTACCACCTCCGATTCGGGAGTAGGCCCTCCCCTGATGGCGGTAGGTGTCGACATCGACGATCAATCCCGCTGAGCCGCGGTACACTCGCACCCGCTCGAGGTAGACCAACGAGAGGCGTCGCATGTCGGTCTGCGCGCTCTCCAGAGAGGGGACCTCGCGACCATCCACGAAGAGTGCGACGAATCCTGCACCGTAGGGGCCCTCCATCAGATGGTGAGGCCCGGCCAGGTAGCCGCCGCGAATCTGCGTCACGCCCGGGAGAAACTCCCCGAGGAGATCGAGGAGCGAGAGCCCGGTGGAGGACCGGAGGCACTCGGCGTCGCAGTCGAACACTTCCGTGACCGGACCCCTGAGGTCGTATCGACGCTCGGGGTACGCCTGCGACTCGTCGCGCGACCGCTCGTCGAAAGCCCCCCGGAGCGAATCCGGGATCACCTCGACCACGCTATCGGGTGGCGGCGGGTCCTGTGCCGCGGAGGGCGCCGTCCCGAGCACGGCGATCAGCAGACCTGTGGCTCCGATTCCGGGGAGCCGACGCATGCTCAGGGACGGCTCCTCAGCCATTCGTGAACGAGACGCACGCCGATACCGACAGCCCCTTTGGACTTCCAGCCTCGAGCTTCGTCCGACCATGCCGTTCCGGCGATGTCCAGGTGCGCCCACGGCACGGCGTCATCGACGAAGTCCCGAAGAAACCACCCGGCCGTGATCGTACCCGCGGGTCGTCCTCCAGTGTTCTTGATGTCCGCGATTTCGGAATCGATCTGCTTTCGATACTCTGGCCAGATCGGAAGGCGCCACACCCGCTCGTCGGCCGCCTGCCCGGCAGCGGTCAGCTCTTCCGACAGCTCGTCGTCGGGCGTCATGAGCGCGAGCGCGTGGTGACCGAGCGCGATCACGCACGCACCCGTAAGGGTCGCCATGTCCACGATCGCCTGAGGCGAGAGCCGCTGCGCGAAGGTGAGCGCATCCGACAGGATCAGCCGGCCCTCGGCATCGGTATTGATCACCTCGATCGATTTTCCAGACAGACCCCGGATCACGTCGCCCGGCTTCACGGCGGCCCCCGACGGCAGGTTCTCCGTCGCCGGCACGAGCCCGATGACCCGCTGCGGGATGTCGAGCGCCGCGGCTGCGACCATGATGCCGATCACGGCGGCCGCTCCAGACATATCGTACTTCATGTCCTCCATGCCGGCCGCGGGTTTGATCGATATTCCACCGGCGTCGAACGTCACGCCCTTGCCCACGATGACGTGCGGGTCGCCGCCGGCTCCCTTGTGATCGAGGATCAGGAACTGCGGCTCTTCGACCGAGCCACGGGCGACAGCGAGCAACGCTCCGAAGCCCTCCTCGCGGAGCTTCGACTCGCCCCAGACCTGAACCTCGAAACCGTGCTCGGAGCCGAGCCGGGTCGCCGCATCGGCCAGGTATCGTGGGGTCGCCACGTTCCCGGGGAGCGCGATCAGCTCCCTGGCGACATTCTGCGCCGCGGCCAGGATCCAACCCCGGTCTACCGCCGCATGATCCACCTCGACATCAGGGCTTCCAGTGTAGATGACCCGTAGCCCCGGCGGTTCGGTGAGTCCGGGCACGTCCCGCAGATTGTCGTATCGCCAGTCGCCGAGCCCCAGTCCCTCCGCGGCTGCCTGGAACGCGGACGAGGGGTCCGGAAGGCCTGGCGGAATCACGAAGCCGATCGAGGCTGCCCCACGCTCCCGCGCCGCACGGACCGCCGAGCCGGCGGCCCGCCGGACCGCCACTTCGGGCGCCGTGCCGTCGCCGATTCGCTCGATGAACAGATCGGGCCGATCCGGATCGCCGAGTCCGACCCATCCGCTTGGCTCGGGTGTGCCCGCCGCCGTCTGCACTCCGAGCCACGCCGTGGCCACCGCCTCCCACCAGGCCCCCGTGGGGGCCGCGCTCGCCATCCACGGCACCGCGAGCACGTCGACTTCGTGCCCGTCCGGGAGACCGACCTTCGCCGAAAGTTCGCTCATCCTCGTCGCCACTCCATCAGGTGTTCTCAGCCCTCGCCTCTCTCGGCGGGGGGCAAAAAAAGAAGCGGGTCCCGGGACCCGCTTCCGAACTCCAGACCTCGACGGGACTCGTTCGAGCCCCGGCGACGGATCCTACCGTTCGTCGATCGGCACCCAGGACCGATCCATCTCGCCGACATACCTGGCGCGCGGCCGAATCAGTCGGTTGTCCGCGTGCTGCTCCATCACGTGGCCGGACCAGCCGCCGATCCGCCCCATCGCGAAGATCGGAGTGTACAGATCGATCGGCAGTCCGAGCGAGTAGTACACCGTGGCACAGTAGAAGTCCACGTTCGGGCGGATTCCCTTCTCCCCCGTAATCCGGTCCTCGAGGTACCGTGAGATCTCGTAGTACTTCTCCAGACCCGCCTGCCGAGTGAGCTCGCCGGACATCTCGCGAAGATGAGTCGCGCGAGGGTCCTCCGTTTTGTAGACGCGGTGCCCGAAGCCCATGATCTTTCGCTTCTCCGCGAAGGCCGAATCCAGGAAAGGCCCGGCGTGCTCCAGCTCGCCGATCTCGAGGAGCATTTCCATTGCCTTCGCGTTCGCCCCCCCGTGCAGCGAGCCCTTCAGTGCCCCCACCCCACCGACTACCGCGGAGTGCATGTCGCCCAGCGTCGCGGCGATCACGCGGCACGCGAACGTCGACGCATTGAAGCCGTGATCGAGATAGAGCAGCAGCGTCCGATCCAGCGCGGCGGCGGCTTCGTCCGTCCCGGGCTCCCCGTTCGCCATTCGAACGAAGTCAGCGGCGTGACCGAGCGAGGCATCGGGGTCGAGCGGCTCCGCTCCCCCTCGCAACCGGTGGTAGGCCGCGATCATGGTCGGGAACCGCGCGACGAGTCGCTTCGCCTTCCGGAGATTCGCCTCGGCCGAGTTGTCCTCGGCGTCCGGATCGGTCGTGCCTTCGACGGAAGCGGCGGTGCGGAGCGCGGCCATCGGCGTCGTATCGCTCGGGAGCCGGCGCAGGACGTCGATCGTCGTCGGATCGAGCCCTCGTTGACCGGCGATCTCCGCTTCGAACGAGCTCAGCTCGCCGCGGGTAGGCAACCGGCCGTTCCAGAGCAGAAACACGGACTCGAGAAAGGAAGCATGGGGCGCGAGGTCGTGGATGTCGTATCCACGGTAGACGAGAATCCCCTCCTGCCCGTCGATGAAGCTCAGGGAGGTCTCGGAGGCTACGACGCCCTCGAGTCCCTTCGCGTTGGACTGCGCTGTCATGTGGACGTCCGGTTCCTTATCGAGGCGGCGGGGCGTCGTCGCCCCGCCTCACTGTCGTCTATCGAATGGTCGGGTCGATCTCGGCCTTTTTGAAGTGACCGATGAGATCGTCGAGGCTCAGCTCCTCGAACGAACCCTGCGGAAGCCGCGTGCGACGCTGCGGCTGGTGCGGATCTGAAAAGCACACGAACACGATCGCCTCGCTGTCGGGCGGCGGGCCCTTGTCCTTCGGATCGGGCCAGAAGACCTCGCGCGACGCCAACCACGCTTTCCAACGGCGTCCGCTCTCATCCTGGAAGGTCTTTGTCATTCAACACCTCTCGGCTTTCGGGGCCGCGAACGACGACGTCGCGAGACGCAGCCGTTTGCTGCGGAGCAGGTAAAAATAGCGGTTCGGGGGGGCATTTGGAAGATCCTGGCCGGCGGGAAGCGGCCAGAGGGGGTGCCGCGAGGGCACCCGGGCGGGCGCCGTCAGCCCGCGTCGACGCCCTCTCGGTCCTCATCCTCCGGCATCCGGCACCCGAAGGCGAACCCGGCTCCCATGAGGCCTCCGATGAGCACGGCCAGCAGCAGCGTCACGAGGACGTAATACAGGGTGATCGGCATGTGGTCAGGATGCGGTTTTCGGGTCGGAAAGTCCAGCCGGGGTCTCGCGTCCCTTCCGTCCCTCGATTCGCTCGATGACGCGGCGCTGGAACCGGATCCGGTCCATCACCCGCTCCACCACCTGCTGAGCCTGCTGACGCGTCGGCTCATCTCCCATCAGGTCCGAATAGTCGACTGGCTTGCCGAAGTAGACGGATACCCGGTGACCGATGCGCGGCAACCTGGCTCCGATCGGGAGCACCCGATCCAGCCCGGTCATCGTGACCGGAATCACCGGGGCGCCTGTCGAGAGCAGGACGACGCCGGCCCCAGGCTTCCCACGCCCGATGGACCCGTCCCTGGACCTCGTGCCCTCCGGGAACAGGATGAGGTTCCCGTCTTCCAGCGCGGTGATCGATCGGTTGATCGCGCTGAGATCCCGACGGCCGGCGCGCACCGGAATGCACTTGAGCATCGTGAAGATCCAGGCGAGGAAGCGGTTCCTGAAGAAGTTCTCTTCGGCCGCGGGGTGCCACGGCAACAGCGTGGGGCGAGCCAGCTCCTGAGGGAAATACGCAGTGAAGACGAGCAGGAACGAGTCGATCATCGACAGGTGGTTCGACAGGAGGAGGGTGCCCGTCTCCATCGGAATCCGCCGCCGCCCGTAGATGCGGGTGCGATTGAGAAGAAAGAAGACGAACAGGGTGAACGGGACGGTTGCCTGCGCGGCGACCGATGTCCCGAGGAGCCAGAGCCTGCGGGTGAGCGTTCGCCCCAGATTCACGTCACATCCGCTTGTAGGTCGGGCCACTCCCGCCTTCGCGCGGCGTCCATCTCGGACCGATGATGTCCGTCGCCTTGCAGTCGACGCAGTTGGGCGCGTTCACGACCAGTTTGCCATCCTTCTCCTCGTAAACGCCGGCCGGGCACAGGCGCTCGTAAACCTCCGCCATTTGAGGCGAGACGTCCGCCCCGACCACCAGGTGGGACGGGATGTCGTCCCGAGTCGCGTTCCCGGAACGAAAGACGGCGTCGACCTTCCCATAGGTCAAGGAGCCGTCCGGAGTGGGGTCGATGCCGGCGCGCGCCGTCCGGGGCTCCTCCGCATCGGGTGGCGTCGAGATACGCCTGCCCGGAAACCCTCCTCGGGTCAGCTGCATCAGGCCCGCTCGCACCCCACCCCCGTAGAACCCGGACTTGAAGGCGAGCCGCATGTTGCGGTTCGCGTAGAGTGGGCTCGCCCGCAGCCGCTGGTGCAGAGACGTATCGTAGGATGCGAGCGCATCCGCCGAAGTGTCATCCTTCGATAGCGCCGCGTGGATCGAACGGGCCGCGTAGATACCCGACCACATGGCGTAATGAATGCCCTTGAGAGTGGCCACATCGACCGCGCCGGCGGCATCGCCGGTGACGACGAGGCCGTCGCCGTGGAGCCTGTGGGGTATCGAGTGGTACCCCCCCTCCGGG
>JAOTZH010000051.1 GCA_029861425.1 Gemmatimonadota bacterium | reverse complement strand
TCGATCGCGAGCGGGGCGGGGCGGAGTCGCGGCTCCAGGTCGTGGATGCTGGGGGTCCCATCGTCCGTCTCCGCGGTCGGCGACGACGCCTCACCGTCATCGACACGGGCGGACCACAGCTCCCTCACTTCCTCCCAGGGTGGCGCCAGTCCGGGGTCACCATGGTAGGCTTCATGGTGCCGCGCGAGAACGTCTGCGTCGTTCTCGCCGGACTCGAGCCGCAGCAGCGATTCGATCCCACCGCCACGGGCGGGGCTGATGACGGCGGACAGGTTCTCGCCGTGCACCCGAACCTCATCGAGTCCATCGTAGTCGTGGTCGACGATCTCCACGGTGAGCGGCTCGCCGGATCGCAAGAGGGCCTCCGCCGTCGCCAGCTCCCGCCATACGGCCTGACGCAGGTGGGGCAGATAGACGCCTCCGAAGACCCCGTGCCAGTAGGCGTCGTTGCACTGGGCGCGCCCGATGGCGCGTCGGGCCCCGAGCGGGTCCCCCCGTTCGCGACAAAGGCGCGATAGGGCCAGGGCCGACTTGTGCATCCGGTTCGAGAGCGGGTAGCGCGCCTGGAACCCTCTCCAGTGCCCGCCTCGTATCGACGGGTGCTTCTCGTCCACGACGCCGCGCAATCGCTCGAGTTCGAGGTTCGCGGCCCGAGGGAGCGTCCACCCCTCCATCTCCCGATAGGAGCCGGGCGATGGGTAGGCGAGTCCACCCGAGGGCTGGTGGGCCACGTCCCCCGTGGTGACGAGCTCGACGACCCCGTCCGCCCGGAGTCGCTCCATCGCGTCCAGAAACGACACGAGCCACCCCCGCTCGTAGACCCACCGGCGTGTCCCGGGCCAGCCGCCGAACTTCTCTCCGTCATCGCCGAGCACCAACGCATGCGCCGAGTCGTCGAAACGAGCCTGGAGGAAGTTGACGATCTGCTCGACGGGCGCGAACGGGATCAGATACCGGAGGCGCTCGTCGATCGACAGCAGGGTGAGTCTCCGGCCATCGGCCTCCGTCGAGTACGGACGGTCGAGCGCGTCGCGTTCCAACCCCGCCGCCAGGAAATGACGGTCGTCGAGCAGGGTGTATTCCACGCCCGCGGCCGATAGATCCGCGGCGAGATCCTGCTCCCAGACACGCTCGGTGAGCCACAGGCCGAGAGGGGCAGTTCCGAAACGCTCCGTCAGGGCGCTCCGCATCCACTGGACCTGTTCGATCCTGTCGGAGTGCGGCAACGCGGCGAGGATCGGTTCGTAGCGACCCGAGCCGATCAGCTCGATCTGACCATCCGCGACTTCGCGCCCGATCTCATCCAGCAGCGCGGCGTCATGGTCCTCCAGCCAGTCGAGCAGGGGCCCCGACACATGGAGCGTAATCGGCCGGAAGCCGCGCCGACGAGTCTCGGAGAGGAAAGGCCGGTACACCTCGTCCACATGCTCGCGGAAGACATGGTCGAAGTTTCCGACGGGCTGGTGGATGTGCAGAGCGAAGGCGAAGCGAAGCAGACCGCTCACGGGGGGCTCCCGAGCGGATGAGATCCGCGAATGCGCGAGCGATAGAGCCATGCGGCGTCCCCGATATCGGGATCGTTGCTGCGGGCATCCGCCAGGCGGGTCAGCAGGGTTTGCTCGAGCCGTTCGGCGCGCTCACGATCGGTCGCCGCGACGATGTCGATAGCATGCGCGGCGTAGGACATCACCTGGATTGGCTCCAGGCCGCCGATATCATCGAAGAACCACGCACAGGACGTGAACATTGCGGCTCGGTCGCGCGCGAGCCCTCGCGCCATGGGGGCCGCGGCGGCGTCCGCGATCGGGAGCTCGCCCGCGAGCCAAACCAGCGCGTCGCGAAGCACCGGGCGCCACGCCTGCTGCGACACTACCTCCGGCGCCATCTTGCATCCGCATTCCGCCCGCCAGCGTTCCACCCCATGCTCGCAACTCCAGGAAGACGGCTCGACGATCTCGACCTCGATGTCCGCGCCGTGGCGTGCGAGGCACGACGCGAAGTTCTCCACGCGAGTGCCGGCAGCGTTTCTCAGGCCGTCCACGACCCCCATCAGCGTGCGCTCGGCCCCGCGGTGGTGGTGCCCGAACGTCTCGGCGTCCGTCGCGATGGCGCGGAGTCTCGGCGGTTGCGAGTCGTCCAGGAGCCGGCCCAGCCAGGCCTCCTCGCTCTTCAGTAGCTCTCCGAAGGCGACCCCGTGGGAGAGCTTGCCATCATATACGAACACCGCGATTTCGCGACCGTCGTCCAGCGGGACCCGGCCCGCCAGCCCGTCCGCCGGCGACCCCGCCACCTGGTGCGGCGCCAGAACGGTGAATCCCAGGCCCTCCTCCGCGAGCGTCTGCAGGGTCGCCCGGTCGACCGCGGTCTCCGGGAGCCACATGCCGACGGGGTCACGGCCGAATCGGCGTCGAAAGTCCTCTATCCCCCAGCGCACTTCTGTCCGCCGGTCCGAGGGCGACGCGAGCGGCAGGATGATGTGGTGATAGGGCTGGGCCATGGCATTGCCGTGACCCAGCCTCGCCTGGCTCGCCGCGTCTCCGCGGACGGCGGCGTCGAGCACGTTCGGAGCTTCGCGCTCCAGCCACCGAAACAGCGTCGCACCCACATCGAAGCTCAGCCACTCGAAGGCACCGGCCTCCGCCAGCGGCTGGTAGCACTCCCGCGAGATCCTCGTGTTCCAGTCGTGATCCGGCGCAGCCGAAATCTCCTCGGGAACGATGCCGGTCCACGGGTCTTCGCGGGGTGGCTGATAGAAGTGGCCATGGATGACGACCGACCTGGAACGCTCGCCGCCGGGGTTCAGTTGTTCGTGACGTGGTTCGCGAGGGCACGCCGGTAGACGTCGAGATAGCGATCCGCGCTTGCCGCCCACCCGAAGTCCCGCTGCATGGCTTCGACGACGTGTTCCTCCCAGGTCGCCGGCCCCTGGCTGAAGAGCGACGTCGCGCGCGACATCGCGAGCTTCAACTCCTCCGTTGAGAATTCGTCGAAGAGGAAGCCCGTCACCTGATCCTCGATCGTGTCGGCCAGACCGCCGACGCGCCGCGCCACGGGAATGGTCCCGTAGCGTTGGGCCCGCATTTGAGTGAGCCCGCACGGCTCGTACAGCGAGGGCATGAGGAGGAGGTCGGCTCCGGCGAGGAGCACATGCTCCTTCGGCTCGGAGAAGTTCGTGTCCACGATGATGCGGTGCGGATGGCGCGCCGCGATCTCGCGCAACGCCCGCTCGTAGCGCGCTTCGCCCTCGCCGAGGAAGATGAACTGACCCTCTGACTCCTCGAGCACATCGTCATCGATCAGCAGGTCGATGCCCTTCTGGCCGACGAGTCGCGCCGTCATCCCGAACAGAGGGATCCGCGCGTCCACGGGCAGTCCGCAGGTGGCCTGGAGGGCTTCCTTGCAACGCCGCTTGCCGGCGAGGTCGTCCGCGGAGTAGGTGGCGACGATCTCGGTGTCCGTCGACGGGTTCCACACGTCGACGTCGATGCCGTTCCTGATCCCAATGAACTGGTCCTGGAGCTCGATGAAGTTGTGATGAAGGCCGAAGCCCCCGGCCTTGGTGCGTAGCTCGTGGGCGTGAGTGGGGCTTACGGTCGTCGCGTAGTCGCTGAAGACCAGTCCGCCCTTCAGGAAGTTCACCTGTCCATAGTACTCGAGCCATCTCCAGTGGAAGAGATCCGGCGCCAACCCGATCTGCTCGAGAACGTCGGGCTCGAAGAGGCCCTGGTACCCGGCGTTGTGAACGGACAGGATTGCCGCCATGCGGTCGTAGACGTCGATGCCGGAGAACCTGGTCCGCAGGAAGACCGCCGCGAGGGCCGCGTGCCAGTCATGCGCGTGCACCACGACCGGAACGTTCAGGAGCTCGTGCAGCACCTGCAGGGCTGCGAGATTGTAGAACGCGAATCGCAGCGGATTGTCCGGGTAGTCACCTCCGCCCTCCCCGTAGATCCCCGATCGATCGAAGTATCCCGCATGATCGATGAAGAGCACGCGGGGGTTCTGTCTCGGGCCGGCCGGTTGATAGATGCGGGCCTCCTCGAGGCGCTCGCCGATCTGTACGTGAAACGGTTCGCGGGCCAGCTCGAGGTCGGGATGGGCGTCTCGCACGGAGCGGTACAGTGGCATGAACACGGTGACCGGCGTCCCGGAGGCCGCCTGGAACGTGGCGATCCCACGGACGGCTTCGGCCAGCCCGCCCGTCCGGGCGTACGGCCAGTACTCGGCCACCATGTGCACGACGGCCAACTCCTCGGCAGGGCGTTGCCGGGAGTACCGGATCGGCGAAGCCGGGTTGGCCACCGTGTTGACGTCTCTCATACTACCTCGCCGCGCGGTCGACGATCTCTACCGCACTGGAATCGTTCATGCCCGGTGGAACAGCGGGTTGCCTATTATGACGGGCGCCCCCATTCCGGGAAACCACATCCGGGGAGGAGCAAGACCCGGGCCGCCGTATATGGAGACCCTGACTGAACTTGAGCACGCCTGAAGAGAGGCCTCCCGCGAGTATCGCCGCCTTGCTCGCCGGCGTTTGCCCTGATCCCGCCGGCGTCCTGGGTCCGCTCGACCCCGGTGGCGACGGGCGGGGCGCCCTCGACCGAATCCGTGTCTTCCTTCCGCCCGCCCTGCGGGTCGAGGCAGGCGCGCTCAGGCGGGACGGCCGCGAGGAGTGGATGGAGCTCACTCGTGTCCACCCGGAGGGGGTCTTCGAGGGGTCGACCCCGGCGGGGGCCGATGGGGCGTACCGGCTTCGCGTCCACTGGGATTCCGGAGATGTCGGGGAGCTCGAGGACCCCTATCGCTTCCAGCCCACGATTCGGCCCGACGACCTCGCCGCGTTCGCGGACGGCGAAGAGACCCGCCTCGACCGGGTCCTCGGAGCCACCCGCCGAACGATCGATGGAGTGACGGGGACCCGCTTCTCGGTGTGGGCGCCGCGTGCCATGGCCGTGAACCTGATGGGGTCCTTCAATGGCTGGGAGGGTCGGCGGAACCCGATGCGCCCACTCGGCGACACGGGTATCTGGGAACTCTTCCTGCCCGATGTGGGTGACGGGGCGCTCTACAAGTACGAGATCCGAACGTCCCGCGAGGAGCTCACGGGCTCGGACGACGAGGTCCCCCCCATCGTCGAGAAGACCGATCCGCTCGGGCGGGAGATGGAGCTCCGACCGCGCACGGCCTCGGTCGTTACGGGCCCAACGGAGTTCGAGTGGACGGACGAAGAATGGGTTGGCGGACGGCCCGCGCGCGGGGCCCCGGATCGCCCGCTCTCGATCTACGAGGCGCACCTGGGCTCCTGGCAGAGGTCCGAAACGGGGGAGTGGTTGGGGTACCGCGAGCTGGCGACCACCCTGCTCCCATACGTCCGAGAGCTGGGGTTCACGCATGTCGAGCTGCTTCCCGTCACCGAACACCCGCTCGACAGAAGCTGGGGATACCAGACCGTCGGGTATTTCGCCCCGAC
The DNA here is from genome assembly GCA_029861425.1 of Gemmatimonadota bacterium. Lineage (GTDB taxonomy): Bacteria > Gemmatimonadota > Gemmatimonadetes > Palauibacterales > Palauibacteraceae > Palauibacter. Next base: position 15,294 of record JAOTZH010000051.1, on the reverse strand, counting down.
GTCTCGGTACGGCGCCCCGGACGATTTTCGCGCATTCGTCGACGAGGCACATCGGCTCGGACTCGGCGTGATCCTCGACTGGGTCCCCGCGCACTTCCCGTACGATGCGCACGGCCTCTGGAAGTTCGACGGCGCCGCGCTCTACGAACACCCGGATCCGCAGCGCGGGCATCACCCCGACTGGGGCACGGCGATCTTCGACTACGGGAGGCCCGAGGTCGTGTCCTTTCTGCTGTCCAGTGCACGCTTCTGGATCGACGAATACCACGTCGACGGTCTACGCGTCGATGCCGTGGCCTCGATGCTCTACCTCGACTACTCGCGTGACGAGGGGGAGTGGGAACCGAACCCGGCCGGCGGACGGGAGAATCTCGAGGCCCTGGCGTTCCTTCGACGTCTGACGGGTACGCTACACGATCAGTGTCCAGGAGTCTTGCTGATCGCGGAGGAGAGCACCGCCTGGCCGGGAGTCACGTCGCGGGTATCCGAGGGTGGACTCGGGTTCGACCTGAAGTGGAACATGGGCTGGATGAACGATTCGCTGGCGGCGATGAGTTCGGAGCCGGAGCGACGATCGGAGGTCCATGAGAAGCTCACGTTCTCACTCCATTATGCACACACGGAGCGCTATCTCCTTCCCGTATCACACGACGAGGTAGTACACCTCAAACGATCGCTTGCATCGAAGATGCCCGGAACGGAGACCGAGAAACTGGCGGACGTTCGGGTGTTTCTCGCGTACATGTGGACGCACCCGGGGGCGAAGCTCCTGTTCATGGGGAGCGAGCTCGGGGAATGGCGGGAGTGGTCCGAGGAGCGGGCCCTGGATTGGGATCTGCTGGAGAGCCCCGCACACCGGGGCCTGAGCGAATGGGTCCGCGCCCTCAACGGGGCCTACGCCGCCTGGCCGGCGCTCCATACGCTGGACACGTCGCCGGAGGGATTCGAGTGGGTCGACGTCCACGATTCGACACGCAGCGTCCTCGCCTACCTCCGGTGGGCTCCCGATCGACTGGACGTCGTCGCGGTCGCCGCGAACTTCTCGAATGAGACATGGTCCGAATACCGATTGGGGCTTCCGGCCGAAGGGGTCTACGAGATCCTGCTCGACAGCGACGAAGAGCGCTTCGGCGGTGAGGGTCGGACGGTGATCGCCGAAGCTGCCACGGCGACCCCTCATCTCGACCGCCCGGCGTCCATCGAGCTGGACTTACCGCCTCGCACCGCAGTGCTCCTTCGGCCGAGTCGACCTCAGCGGGGGTAGGACCCGGACGGCGCCCTAGCTCGCGAAGAGATGCAGACGTGTCGAGAAGGCGTCCGCCATCTCTTCGAGGGTGCGGAGGTCCGGGTGTCGAAGGAAGATCATCCCGTCCGATATCAGGGTCGCCTGCCAGTTTCGTCGCGGCGCGCCCACCGGCAGAAGATCGAGGTCGCACACCCACCGGTCGTACTCCTGAAGCAATGGAGCCAGTCCCTCGATGCGCTCGATCCGGCCGGTTCCGATCGCTCGCTTGACCACCCAGCACGCGTTGTATTTCCGTTCGATCGGCTGGGTCCACTCGGCGTGGACGATGGCCTCGGCCCATCCCCGGTAGGTGTCGATGTCGCAGGCGAAGTTGATGAGGTCGACCGTCCGCACGCCGGGAGGACGGGCCGCGATCTCTCCGAAAACGGCCTCGCCGGATGGCGTGGCGTACCATTCCATGTGCGTGTAGCCGGTCCGGAATCCCAGCGCTTCCAGCACCGCGAACCCCATTCCGCGGCCGCTCGAGAGCTCGGGAGCGCTCACGTCCCGGAGCGCGAAGGTCTGCGGGCTCAGCCACTCGTGTTGCTTGCTCTCGAGGGCGCGAGGTCGATAGCGGCAGATGTTGTAGTGTGCGATCTCGCCTCCGACGCACACCGTGTCGAACGTCATGTCCTCGCCTTCGACGAACTCCTCCACGGAGACCTGGGGGACGTGGCGCAGGGCGGGGAAGATCCGCTCGAGTTCCTCGGGCGAGTCGATCCGATACGTATCGGCGGACCCCGCGCCGGCGATGGGCTTCACGATCAGCGGATAGCCGATGCGCTCGGCAGCGTCGCGACACTCGGCGACCGTGGTGGCGCTCCCGTGGCGTGGCGTCCGGATCCCGGCCGCGTCGAGGACCTGCTTCATGACCTCCTTGTCGCGGAACGGGATCGTCTCCGCCACCGTCATCCCCGGCAGCTCGAGCGCCTCGCGGAGTCGGGCCGCGAGAATCATGTACGGCTCCCATAGGCACTCGACCCGGTGAATCGGCGTCTCGGCGGCGAGCTCGCGAACGACCCGGAGGACGTCCTCTTCATCGACGAGCGAGCGGACCTGCACATGTCTGCCGACCGCTTCGCGGGCGATTTCGGGGAGGGCCGTCTTCGGCTGATCTCCGAGTCCGATGACGCTGGCGCCCACTTCAGCGAGGGCGCGGGTGAAGTACTGCATCTCGGCCGGATATCCAGGGGAGAGCATCAGGACGTTCATTCTCTCGGTCGTTCTCCTGTCGGGTTCGGTCCCCGCCTCTCGGCGGGGCAGGCGGCGTCAGCCGAGTTCCACACGGACGCGCGTGACGATCTTGGCGAGGGCCTCTTCGACGACCTCGGTCTCGGGATGCCTCACGATGATGTAGCCCTCGCCCTCGTAAGACGAGCTCTGCGGTTGCCCTTCGCGCGGCAGCCGGCTCTCCACGCAGATCGGTCCGATCTCCTCGTAGATCTCACGCAGGCCTTCGATGCCGCGGACCCGTCCGCGCCCCTGTCCCCTCAGGTACGCGGCCCCTGCCGCGTAGGGCCGCGGCCGCGTCTCGAATTCGCCCGTCACCATCAGCCGGGCCCAGGCGGCGTAGAGGTCGAAGTCGTGCGCCCACGAAATGAGTGTCGTGAACTGGGCGCCAGGGGGACGAGCCCCGACCTCGGAGATGGCCACCGATCCGTCCGGGCGACGGAACCACTCCATGTGACTCAACCCGGTGTCCATGCCGAGGGCGTCCAGCACGTCACCGGCGACCTGTCGGATTCCGTCGTATCGAGGCGAATCGACCTCGCGAGGCAACAGAACACACCATTGGATCCAGGGCTCTCGGAGGACTTCGAGAGGGGAGGGCAGGTAGTGATTGATCGAGTGCCAGACGACGCGGCCGCCAATCGACATGGCGTCGAACGAGTGTTCCTCGCCCGTGACGAACTCCTCGATGAGCACCGGTCGATCGGCGGATAGCGGCGAGACCCGGAGACTCTCCACGAGCTGCATCTCGTCCTCGAGCCGGTAGGTGCCACGTCCGCCGGAGCCGGCAGGCGGCTTGACGATGAGCGGATACCCCACGGAGCGGGCGAACGCGAGCGCCTCCGCCTCGTCGCGCGCAAGCGCATGGCGGGCGCAGGGGAGACCCGCGGTGCGCAGAACATCCTTCATCCGCGACTTGTCTCTGAAATTGGTCGCCCGCGCGGCTCCCATACCGGGGATGCCGAAGCGATCCCGCAGCTCTCCGAGCGGGACCTGAAGCTCCTCCAGCGCGCCGAGCAGTCGATCTATCGAACCGAGCTCGGCAGCCAGGAGATCGATACCCTCCGTGATGCCGGCCGCGTCCAGCGCGTTCGGGACGCGTGCGTGCGCGGCGAGACGGTCCTGAATGCCCGCGGGAAGCAGGTTCAGCGGGTCCTGGCTGATCAGTCCCAGGCGCGTCCCCGGGACCCGCGCGACCGCGTCGAGGAATCTCAACGTCGTTGGCAGGAAGAAGGGGGCAACGAAAACGACGTTGGACATGGGGGGGCTCGGACGTTCGGTCGGTCAGTCGGGCGCACCCGGCCGGGCACGATTCCCGCAGTTTCCGTACTGGCATTCACGGAGGGCAAGGGTATCATTCGAGGCTCCGAAAAAGAAGCACCAGTCACCCAACCGGGCGAGACCATGCACGTTGTCTTCATAGAGCCGCGATTCCCGGGCAACCAGAAAGAGTTCGTCCGCGGATTGCGGGACGCGGGCGCCGTCGTCTCGGCGATCGGTGAGGCTCCGGCCGAAGGGCTCGGAGACCAGTTGACGTCCTGGCTGGCCTTCTACGAGCAGGTGGACTCCGTGTGCGACGAGGACGCGGTGGGTCGAGTGGTGCAGGAGCTTCACGCCAGGCGTCCGGTGGAGCGACTCGAGGCCACCGTCGAGGCCCACATCCTCCCGATCGCCAACGTCCGCGAGCGCCTCGGGATCGCCGGGACGTCGGTACGCACCGCGTATCTGTGCCGCGACAAGCCCGCCATGAAGGAGGCGCTGCGCGAGGCCGGCGTCGCGACCGCTCAGTCCATCGGCAGCGGGGAAACCGATGAGATCGTCGAGTTCGCCGAAACCGTCGGATTCCCACTCATCGTGAAGCCGCGCGCCGGTGCGGGTGCCTCGGGCACCTACCGGGTGGATGACCGGGCCCAGCTCGACGATCTGCTTCCAACGTTGGGCGTGGGCCGCGGGCCGGAAGTGGCGGTCGAGGAGTTCGTGGACGGGCACGAGGCGTTCTACGACACGCTGACGATCGGCGGCACGGTGGTGCACGATTTCATCACGCACTACTACCCAAACGTCCTCGAGGCGATGCGGAGCCGGTGGATCTCTCCACAGTTCATCACGACGAATCGGATCGATACGGCCGAGGGATACGGCGAGGTCCGGGAACTGGGCCGCCGGGTCATCGAGGCGCTCGGCGTCGACACGTCCGCCACCCACATGGAGTGGTTCTTTGGAGAGAAGGGGCTCAAGTTTTCCGAGATCGGATGCAGGCCGCCGGGCGTGCGGGCCTGGGACCTCTACAGCGCCGCCAACGATTTCGATATCTACCGCGAATGGGCGATGTGCGTCCTGTATGGTCGTACGACCCAGTCGCCCTCGCGAAAGTACTCGGCGGGCATCATCACGCTGAGGCCGGAGGCGGACGGCCGGATCGCCGGATACGATGGTCTCGACGAGGTCGAGGGGCGATTCGGAGAGTGGATCATCGACACCCACATTCCGCCGCCCGGCAGCCCCACACAGCCCGTCGAGGCCGGCTATATGGCGAACGCGTGGATGCGCTTCCGTCACCCGGACTACGATGAGCTCCGTCGCATCCTCGACACGGTTGGGGAGACGGTCCGGGTGAGGGCGTCGTGACCGCGAAGGCACGTACGCCGGCTCGAAGCCGACCCCGGCCGTCGCCCGCATCCGGATCGAACCAGGACGCCGGCGCCCGCCGGATCGTCCTGCTCGGCCCTCAGCGAGACCGCCCGACGCTCGCCGACACGATCATCGCCCTCAAGGGGAGCGATGTTCTGCCGTCGGGGGCCCGTCTCGCCACCGTGACCGCCGGGTGGCAGGATCGCGAAGGAGACCCGGAGCTGACTCCGGTCGACGCGGGGACGGAGGTCGTCGACCTCGGCCTGTACGCAGGGGCGAACCGGGTCGCCGAGGCGGACCCGGACCTGGCGGCCGGTCACCACGACGCCCAGCGACGGTTGAGGGAGCTCCGCCGCGCGTACAACCTGCGATTGCGAGGGGCGATGTCGACCTGGACGAGCCTCGGGGCGATGACCGGCGACGAGCGCGTGCTCGAGCCCGAGCGGGCGGACGCGCTATCGAGCATCCGCGCGCTGGACACGCGCCACCTCGCTCGCGTGGCCGAGATCCGGGGCGTGTACGAGGAACGATTTCGCCCGCATGAACGCGATTCCGTGCAGGCCGAGCGTGCCGGGATCGAACAGCGCCTCGAGGACACCGATGGGCTTGTCTTCGCCGGTGGACACGTTGCGACGCTGATCAACCGGCTCCGGATGTTCGACCTGGCGGGCCTGCTTGGAGAGCTGCCGATCATCGCGTGGTCCGCCGGCGCAATGGCCCTCGGAGCGCGCGTCGTGCTCTTCCACGATCGGCCGCCATGGGGCCCGGGTAACGCGGAGGCGTTCGAGATTGGCCTGGGGGTGTTCGACGGGCTCCTGCCCCTTCCGCACGCGACCGCTCGTCTGGCCCTGGACGAGCCGGAACGGATGGGTCGGCTCTCGCGGCGCTTCCGCCCCACCGTCTGCGTTCTCCTCGACCCGGGCACACGGCTCGACCGGGTCGAAGGGCGGTGGGTGGCGGAAGAAGCACGGCAGGTGGACCAGCGCGGTACGGTGTCGCCGTTCGGGGCGCTCGCCGCATGAGGCGAACCGAGGTGGCCTGGCATGAGGCGGCCGGGCTCGAGGGCGAATCGCCGATGCCCGTTCCCGCGACGATCCAGGAGCTGGAGGCTGGCGACCTCGATGCTGCCGCGATCGACGCGTTCCTCGAAGCACATGCGTTCCCGCTCGCGGAACCTCCGTTCTACACCTTCGTCTATCGTGGCGCGGCGGACGTGGTTCGACTGCGGCACTGGATCTTCGGTCTCGCCACATCACTGCCGTTCACTCGGGTCGGGCGAAGCGACGTGTGGTATCGGACGGTCGAGATTCCGGATGACTCGCGAGTCGAGTACAAGATCGAAGTGGTCAGCCGCGGAAAGGCGGGGTGGGTTGCCGACGATCTGAATCCCCAGGTCGCGCGGGATCCGTTTGGAACCAACTCCGTGCTCGCGGCCCGCGGGTACGAGGAGCCCGAGTGGGCGCAGTCCGATCCCGGGGTGTCCGCGGGCTCGTTCGACGAGCTCGTCATCGAGAGCCGGGCCTTCGAGTCGTCTCGCCGCGTGATGGTCTACCGTCCCCCCGGCTTCCGCGACGCACGGAAGTACCCGCTTCTCGTGGTGCACGACGGCCCCGAGTACCTCGAGTACTCCAGACTGGGGGTGGTGCTCGACCGCCTGACCGCCGCCCTGGAGATCCCGGCAATGGTCGTCGCCCTCGTTCCGCCCCAAGATCGGATGGAGGAGTACGCCGCCGATGAGCGTCACGCGCGTTTCGTCGTGGAGGAGCTGCTCCCCGGGCTCGAGGACGCCTATCCGCTTCGGGAGTCTGCGCACTCCCGCGGCCTCATGGGTGCGAGCCTCGGCGCGGTCGCGGCGTTCGACGTCGCTCGCCGTCACCCCGATCGCTTCGGGGCGCTGCTGCTGCAGTCCGGCTCGTTCGCGTTCACCGATATCGGGGATGCCGAGCGGGGGTCCGTGCTCGAGCCGGTGATCCGCATGATGAACGGGTACCGCGAAGCCCCCGTGCGAGTCGCCGAGCGGGTCTTCCTCTCGGTGGGGGTGTACGAGCCGCTCGTGTCCGAGAACAGGGCGCTGGTACCCGTGCTCCGCTCGACGGGCATGGACGTTCGTTTCGTCGAGGCGCGGGACGGTCACAATTGGGAAAACTGGCGCGATCGGCTTCGCGCCGGCCTGAGCTGGCTGTTTCCGGGCCCGCTCTGGATGGTCTACGAATAGGGTCTGGTGCCATGGCGGATGTGACGAGAAGGATCGGGCTCTCGCTGGGCGCAGACATGTGCTGGCCCATCGCCTATCGCGAGATCATGAACGCACTCGATCTCGCGATTCCCGCGAACGGGGACACGATCCGGTTCGATGTCGAGGATGTGATGATCGAGCCGTTCGACCTGCGCCAGCCGACGAGATACGACCTCGTCATCGACCGACTGACCCACTGGTACGACGTGACGCGCGAGTGGATCAAGAAGTCGGTCATCCTCGACGACCTCTACGTGTTCAACAACCCGTGGAGCGTCCAGTCGATGGAGAAGCAGACGACGTACTGCGCGATGATCCGTCTCGGGCTTCCGATTCCGGACACCTGGCTCCTCCCCCCGAAGGCCTACGAGGACTCATCGGACCTGCAGATCACGCTCGAGCGATACGCGCGGATGTTCGACGTAGGCGAGCTCGGAGACCGGCTCGGCTACCCGCTCTACATGAAGCCGTACGATGGGGGCGGATGGAGAGGCGTGTCCCGGATCGACGATGCGGAGTCGCTGCGTGCCGCCTACGAGGAGAGCGGCAAGTACGTCATGCACCTCCAGCAGGGTGTGGAGGGGTTCGATCGCTTCGTTCGGTGCGTCGGTCTGGGGCCACAGACCCGATCCGTCCTCTACGACCCGACCGCGCCGCTGCACGACCGCTACACGATGGCCCGAGACTTCGTCGGCGCGGCCGACGCCCAGGCTCTGCGGGACATGACTCTCACGATCAACGCGTTCTTCGGGTGGGACTTCAATTCGTGTGAGGCGCTGCGCCGGGGAGGGCGCTGGGTTCCAATCGATTTCGCGAACCCGTGTCCAGATTCCCAGGTCACGTCGCTGCACTACCATTTCCCGTGGCTCATCAAGGCCAACATCCGCTGGTCCGTATTCTGCGCCGCGACGTTGAGGAAGATGCCCGTCGGACTCGACTGGGGCGGATTCTACGAGGTCTGTCAGCCCGGCATGACCGTCGAAGAGCGGGTCCGGGCTTGCGGAGCCGTGGCGAAAAAGCGGCTGGAGGCCGAACGCTTCTACGAGTTCTGCGAACGGCACCTGGCGCATCTCGATGAGGTCGCGGACGAGTTCTTCGGCTCGCCGACCGCCCGGGACGCGATTCGCCAGAAGGTGGCGGCGCTCTACCCGGAGCACGAGATCGAGTCGTTTACGGAGCTGTTCTGGGATCGGATTCAGCGGGCTCGGGCGGAGGAACCGGCCGGATCTCTGTCGATCCTGGCCTCGTGATCCGACGACTGACGGGCGACGCCGAGAGTACGGGGTGAATACGGGATGAAAGAGAAGACCGGCTGGCGCTCTCCGCGTCTCGATGAAGAGGTCACGGTCGTTCGGTGGGGTGAGATCGGTATCCCGATCCTGATGTTCCCCACGGCGGGCGGCGACGCCGAGGAGATCGAGCGCTTCCTGGTGATCGACACGCTCGCGCCCTTTCTGGAGCAGGGTCGGATCAAGGTCTATTCCTGCGATTCGGTGGCCGGGAAGGTGATGCTGGCGGGCGAGGGGTCGCCCGAACATCGGATGCGGATGATCAACCGCTTTCAGCGCTTCGTCGGCCAGGAGCTCGTGCCGGCGATTCGGGCGGACTGCCAGGATGACTCGATCGGCATCATCGCGGCGGGATCATCGATCGGCGCGTTCAACGCGCTGGCGGCACTCTGTCGGTATCCGGACGTCTTCACAGCGGCGCTCTGCATGAGCGGCACCTACGACCTGCGGCGTTTCCTGAAAGCGGGCGTCACCGAGGACCTCTACTTCTCCTCTCCCGTCCATTACCTGCCGGATCTCGAGGGGCCACCGCTCGAGCGGCTTCGTCAGCGGTTCGTCCTGCTCGCGTCGGGACGCGGTCGCGCCGAGGACATCGACGAATCGTGGCGGGTCGCGAAGCTTCTCGACGAGAAGTCGGTGCCGAACCGGATGGACGACTGGGGAGAGAAGTGGCACCACGATTGGCCAACATGGCGCAACATGCTGGTGCGCTACGTGGACGAGCTCGTTCCCGCGGCCGCCTCCGATGATGCGGCCACCGCCGGCGCGTAGTAGTCGCGAACGTAGTCCTGAACCATGCGTCTCGCGGTAAACCGCGGGGCCGCGATCGCGATCGCTTTGCGCATCGTCTGGATCCAGGCCGCCGGGGGGCCCTCGATCGGGCGATCGTAGAATCGAGGGACGATCTCCTCCTCCAGAAGCCGGAAGGCGTGCTCCGCATCGTGAGCGTCGGCCTCTTTCTGGTCCATCTTCTCCGGAGCCCGCGGAATCGACCAGCCGTTTTCCCCGGCGTAGCCTTCCTCCCACCAGCCATCCCGGGTCGATAGCATCGGCACCCCGTTGAGGGCCGCCTTCATGCCACTCGTGCCACTCGCTTCCAGTGGAACCCGCGGGAGGTTGAGCCACAGATCGACGCCCTCGACGAGCCGGTGCGCGATGTGGAGGCCGTAGTCCTCGAGGAAGGCGATCCGGCCTTCGAACCGCGGATCCCGGGTGTGGGCGTACACCCCCTGGAGCACGCGCTTTCCCTCGTCATCGCGCGGGTGCGCCTTCCCCGCGAACACCAGCTGGACGGGACGTCGCGGGTTCGACAGCAGGGCGAGCAGTCGGTCACTGTCCCGGAACAACAGATCCGCGCGCTTGTAAGTCGCGAACCTGCGGGCGAACCCGATCGTGAGGGGGAAGGGGCTCAGCAGAGTGCCGGCGCCCACGAGATGCGCCGCCTCCGACCACTCGTCGCGCCAGCGTCGTCGCGCGTCCTCTCGCATGAAGTCGATGAGCCCGATCTTCAACGACTGGTGGACCCTCCAGAGCTCTTCGTCGGGGATGCGATCGATGCCGTCCCATAATCCGTCTTCGTCGATGCGGAGCCCCCAGTCGGGCCCGAGGTGGTGGTCGAGGAGGTCCATGATGTCGTTGTGCATCCAGGTCGCGAGGTGCACGCCGTTCGTCACGTGCCCGATCGGGACCTCGGCCACGTCGCGCTCCGGCCACATGCTCTTCCAGATCTCGCGGGTGACCGAACCGTGCCGCTCGGACACGCCGTTCACCTTTCCGGACAGCCGGATCGCGGCGGCCGTCATGTGGAAGCGGTCTCCCTCCTCCGTCGGATGGCGGCCGAGCGCGAGCAGCTCGTCGCGCGTCTCGATACGGTCCCAGTTGTCGCCGGCCCACTCTTCGAGCTGCTCGTGCGTGAACACGTCGTGCCCGGCCGCCACGGGGGTATGCGTCGTGAACACGCTCGTCGCTCGTACCGCCGCGGTGGCCTCGTCCATCGTGGCCCCGGCGGCGATGAGGCGCCGGGCCCTCTCCACCATCATGAAGGCCGCATGACCCTCGTTCGCGTGCCAGGCCGCGGGCTCGATCCCGAGGGCCTCGAGCACTCGAACTCCTCCGATCCCGAGGAGTCCCTCCTGTCGCAGGCGATGCGACACGCCACCCGCATACAGCTTGTGGGTCAGCTCCCGGTCCTCGGGCGCGTTCTCCTCGAGGTCCGAATCGAGCAGGATCAGGGAGACTCGGCCCACGTTGAGCCGCCACGCTCCGATGTGGATCTTTCGATTCGAGCCGTAGACGCGCGTGAGCACCGGCGAGCCGTCCGGGGTGAACAGCCGTTCGAGGGGAGTTCGGGACGTTTCGAACGTGGCGTCTCCATCGTGCTGCCAGCCCTCCGTATCCACCCGCTGATCGAAATAGCCGCGTGCGTAGAGGAGGCCGACGCCGACGAGCGGCACGCCGAGATCCGAGGCCGCCTTGCAGTGGTCTCCGGCAAGCACCCCGAGTCCGCCGGAGTAGATGGGTACCGATTCGTGCAGCCCGAACTCGGCACAGAAGTAGGCGATCGGGCGCCGCCCGAGCCCGGGAAACTCGGATTCCCACCAGGTCCCGTGATGCTCGCTATCCCGGTCGGCGCGCCGGCACACGGCGTCGTAGCGCTCGAGAAAGGCCGGGTCCTCCGCGAGCCGGGTGATTCGGCTCGGCTCGACCAGGCGAAGCAGGTCGATGGGGTTGTGGTGGGTGCGCCGCCACAAGTTGAGGTCGAGTCGGCGGAAGACGTCCCGCGCATCCCGGTCCCAGGTCCACGCGAGGTTCGAGCCGAACTCGGCGAGGCGCTCGAGGCGCGGTGGGAGGACCGGCCCATCGGCTGCCGGGGCCTTGCCCCCTGCCGTTCGAGGCCCGACCGCTCCCGACGTCCCGTCCTTCTTCCGCATCTTCACCCGGCCCGCGCCCCCCGTTTGGTCAACCCTTCGACGATGGAGCCCGCACGGGGCTCCCGCTGCAAGACGCGAGAATCTTACGGGTCGGGATCGTCTCGGCCAGTCGGGCCGCCGCCCCGGCCCGTCGGCGGGCCGCCGCGTTCGTCCCGGTCGCGGCGCCATTGCGGATCACCGCCGCGCCCGGCGTCACCCCGACGTCGCCTGAACGAATTCTCTAGCTCAGTCCGCTGGTCTTCGGTGAGCACCCCGGCGATGGCCTCGCGCGTCTCCCGCGTGATCTGACGCAGGCGGGGCATCGCCTCTCGCAGAATCGAGTCGGACTCGGGGCGGGCGGCCTTCAGGATCGACTTGATCTCGGCCGTCTGCTCGGCTGTGAGATCGAGCGCCCTGTAGTAGCCCGGGATCTCACCGGGCGGAGCCATCAGGCCCGGTCCGCCGCGCCGATCTCCACCCCGCTCATCCGCCTGAGTGCGTCGCTCGAGCGCTGCGCCCCCGAGTCCTCCCGCGATGAAGACCGCGAGGAGCAGGGCCGCGGTCTCGATCCGCTGGCGTCCAATCATCGCTCTTCCTCCCAACCGACCAGGATCTCGCCCAGCACGGGCGACTCTGTCGCCTCGACCCATCCGGCGAGCGCCTCGGGCACACCTACCGCCAGGGCCATCTCCTCCTCGACGGAGATCGGGTCGATCGTGGCCCCGATCGCCGGGGCGTTCGCGCGGAGCACAGCCACCGATGTGAGCGCAACGGCCGCGGCCGCGGGCCAGGCCACCCGTCCCCATAGCTTCGGGATTGCCGAAAAGCCCTGACGCCGTCGCCCACGCTTCGCGAGCTCGAATCGAGCCGCTTCCACCACGCGTGCGACGGCTAGATCGAAGCGGGCCCGATCCGCAGTGGGGTCGAGACCGCTCAGGTCGATCGGCTCGACGTCCTCGATGTCGTGTGTGTCGTGATCGTTCTCAGCTGCCATGTCCCTGCACCTCCAGCGCGTCACGATCCAGCTCGTCCCGCATCTTCCTTCGCGCCTGCATCAAGTGATACCTCGACATCCCCACGGAGACTCCGACGGTCTCGGCGATCTCCGCATGCTTGAACCCCTCCAGGTCGTGGAGGAGAAGGATCTCTCTCTGCACCGGCGGCAGGGTCGCGACGGCCTCCTCGAGCGCGTCGCGGAGCCCGGAGATCCGGGCCCGCCGTCCGGTCCCGCCGTCGCCCTCATCGCCGGTCGCGAGCCCGGCCTCCTCCGGATCCACGCCGTGTCGCCGCCGCTCGTAGATCCGCGCGTTGTGCGCCCGATTCCGGACCATCGTCAGAAACCAGCCCGCGAACCTCTCCGGGTCGCAGTCGTCGAGACGCTCCAACGCGCGAACAAAGGACTCCTGGACGACGTCCTCCGCGTCCATGGCGTTCTCCACTCGCGAGCGCGCGACGGCGAACGCCCCCCGATAGTGCTTCCGGACGAGCGCCTCGAACGCGCCCGCGTTCCCCTCGCGCGCCCTGAGAACCAACGCCGCGTCGTCGGAACCCTGCCCGGATCGATCCATCTCCTCCTGTCTTTCACTGTAACCGACAGCCGTGTCCGCGCGTCTGTTAAGGAGCCGGCCGTCGCCGACGAGCGAGCGTTGCCAGGGCGTCCGCGACCCGCGCGAGGAGTCGTCCACGGGGTACCGAGACAACTTGCCGCGTTCCGAGCGGGGGGCCAAACTCAGCGGATCATCCAAACGGGGGGTAGGGCATGGATTTCGCCGCCATCGTAGCGTGGCTCGACGAAAACATCGCGCAGTTCGGGCTGCCGGTCGGAGAGGAGAAGATCACTCTCCAGGTAGTCTTCCTGCTCGGGGTCGGACTGTTCCTGACTCTGAGCCTCGGGCTCATCCAGATTCGCCGGCTCATGCACGGCTTCGCCGTCGCCACCGGCAGGTATGACGATCCGGACGAGCCGGGCGACGTCTCGCACTTCCAGGCGCTCACCACGGCGTTGAGTGCGACGGTCGGGATCGGGAACATCGCGGGTGCGGCGATCGCGATTCACTGGGGCGGTCCGGGGGCCCTCTTCTGGATGTGGATGACCGCTTTCCTCGGGATGGCGACGAAGTTCTCCGAGGTCACCCTCGCCCAGAAGTACCGACAGGTCGACGAGACCAGCGCGAAGTACAGTGGGAAAGTCTCTGGCGGTCCGATGTACTACATCGAGCGGGGCCTCGGTCCGAAGTGGAAGCCGGTCGCGGCGTTCTTCGCGATCATGCTCGGCATTACGGCGTTCATGACAGGAAACGCCGTCCAGGCGAACACGGTCGCTGACGCGATGCAGACGAACTTCTCGATCGCGCCGTGGATCACCGGGCTCGTGACATCGGGGATCGTCGCGATGGTCATCCTCGGTGGGATCTCGCGCATCGGTCGCGTGACATCGATCCTCGCGCCGCTGATGGCTGCGATATACGTAGCGGGCGCGATGGTGATCATCATCCTCAACATCGGGCAGGTTCCGGGGACGTTCGCGCTGATCTTCCGGGAGGCGTTCAACCCGACCGCTGGCGTGGCGGGAACCGGCGCCGGCGCGTTCCTGGTCACCCTGATGTGGGGCGTACGCCGCGGTCTGTTCTCGAACGAGGCAGGGCAGGGCTCCGCCCCGATCGCGCACGCCGCGGCGAAGACCGACGAGCCCGTCTCCGAGGGCGTCGTGGCGCTGCTCGAGCCGTTCATCGACACGATCGTGATCGTCACCATGACCGCCCTTGTCGTCATCATGACGGGGGCATGGAATTCGACGGTCGAGACGCCGATCGCGCTCGCCGGCGGCGACCTGACATACGTGGTCGTCGCAGCGGACGGGGGAAGCGACGCGGTGGACGAACCCGGCACCGTGACGTACACGGATGGCCAGGCCGCGACCTCCTCGGCCCACGTCGCCTGGCACGAGGTTTCGGTCGAGACGTTGTTCCTGGACGAGGAAATGACGCAACCGTTCACCGGGACCATCGATCCGGTGACGGCGACGGCCACCACGAGCGACGGTCAATCGATGACCATGCTCTGGGGCATGGCAGTGGAAAGCGGGGCGCCGCTGACCATGGAGGCGTTCCGGCGCGGCCTCGCCCCGATCGGCGACTGGGGTCACTACATCGTGATCTTCTCGGTCCTGTTGTTCGCGCTCTCGACGGCGATCTCGTGGAGCTACTACGGCGACCGGTGCGCGAACTACCTGTTCGGACCCCGCGCGATCATCCCGTACAAGCTCGTGTTCGTGTTGATGCACTTCATCGGAGCCGTGCTGTCGCTCGCGACGGTCTGGGCGCTCGGAGACGTGTTCCTCGCGATCGTGATCCTCCCGAACCTGCTCGCGCTGTGCTTCCTCGCACCGCAGGTGAAGGAGATGACGAACTCCTACTTCGAGCGGAGGCCGTGGTCGAAGTACGACAAGACGGGCGGCCACTACGAGAAGAAGTAGACGCAGGGGGCTGCGGGGGACCATCCCCGCAGTCCCCCTCGCTCGTTACCCCGTCCCCTAACATCACCGTTGTTGCGGCCCGGTCGGACCGGGCCTGTTCAGTGCAGGGCCCCGCAGGGGTCGGACCGTTCACCGCAATCGAGGGGAGACCGATATGGCGACTGTCGTGATCACAGCCGAAGTCGAAGACGTCGGAACATGGGAAGAGGGCTTCCGGACGCACGGCGATCTGTTTCGAA
>JAOTZH010000050.1 GCA_029861425.1 Gemmatimonadota bacterium | reverse complement strand
GGCCCCGGTATCGACCCGCCATGGAGAACGTGGTCCCGTCGGGCTCCATCGTAATGTCGAGCGCCACGCGCTCCTCACTCTCCGAGCCGGTCCCGTTCCAGGACAGACTGACGGACCGGTGCGACCAGACCCCTCCCGGATCGTGAAAGCCGATCGATCGCGAGAGAAGAGCACGGGCGTCGCTGGTGGGAGTCGCGACTTCGGATTCGGGGGCCGGCGCCGAACAGGCGATGATCAACGCGGGCACCCACAGGATCGGGGTGGGAGTACGAGGCCGAGACGACGTTCGCGCGTTCATGTGGAGAAGGTGCTGCGTGCGTGGACTGCTGGATACCCCCTAGTTTCCGCGCGCGATGACCGAAAACGAGCCAGACATTCACGACAACACCGAGGCAGGGCGTTGGGAGATCGCCGCTGAGGGCGCCATCGCCTGGTTGTCCTACGCGATGGGGCCATCCGTCCTCGTACTGGTCCACACGGAGGTTCCGGAGCGCCTCGGCGGCCGGGGCCTCGCGGGGCGTCTCGCGCGCCATGCGATGGAAATCGCCAGGGTCGGCGGGCTCAAGGTCGAGCCACAGTGTCCGTTCATGATCGGCTGGCTCGATCGACACGGCGAATACGCGGACCTGGTATTCAAGCCTTCCGGTCCCGCGGCGGACGAGCCGTTCTGGTTCTGACGCGGTTGGGCACACCACACATCGAAATGGAAGAGAGGGAGGGAATGACTGGACCTTCATCCGCTCCCCGGATGGCCCGGGCCATCCGGGGACGGCCGCTTACCGCGGTACTGATCATCGGCACGATCGCCTGCGGCGGAGATCAGGACTCCGCGGGGGACCAGCCCGACGACCTGCCGTCTGCCGACGCGGAGCCGGCCGCCGAGGTGGCGCCGGCAGCGGCCCCCGATCCGCGAGAGGTCGTCATCGATCTGCGAGACGTGCCGTGGGCCGTGCCTCTCGAAGTAAATCTCGATGACATGATCCTCCAGCAGAGCGGCCTGTATGTGCAGGTGTTGGCGGAAGGCACCGGGCCCAGGGCGACGCCGGGTGACAGCATGGATGTCCACTACCATCTGTGGCTCCCGAACGGCCAGACCGTCGACGCCAGCCGCAGTCATTCACCGCCCGACCCTCTCCCGATGGTCCTGGGCGTCACGTCCTTGATCGATGGGTGGGCCCAGGGCGTGATGGGGATGCGCGTCGGCGAGCGACGGAGACTCGTCCTGCCGCACGAGCTGGGGTATGGCCCGGGCGGTCGGCCGCCGATCCCGCCATACTCCCCGCTGCTGTTCGAGGTCGAGCTCATGAGCCTGGTCCCCGGCGACCTGCCGGAGGGAGGACCGGGCAACTGATGAGGTTCGTCCGGTTCGCGTACGGGGACGTGGTCGCGTACGGCGAGGAACGCGGGGACGTGGTGCACGAATGGACCGCAGCCCCGTTTTGGGGTGGCTCCGCGACCGGCCGGACATTCGACCGAGCGGACGTGCGGCTGCTGGCTCCGTGCGAACCGTCCAAGGTCCTCGCTGTCGGGCGGAACTTCGCGAGCCACCTGCATGGTCGCGAGGCGCCTCGCGAGCCGGGGCTCTTCGCGAAGATGCCGACGTCGATCATCGGCCCCGGCGATCCCATCGTGCTTCCGCCGGATTCCCAGGATGTCCACTTCGAGGGTGAGCTGGTCGTCGTCATCGGACGACGGACGCGCTCCGTCACGCCGGAGGAGGCCGGAGGCTGCGTGTTCGGGGTGACCTGCGGGAACGACGTAAGCGAACGCGTCTGGCAGCGGGGCGACTTGCAGTGGCTGCGTGCGAAGGGGTCCGATTCGTTCGGGCCGCTCGGACCCGCGATCGAGACCGGGCTCGATCATGCCGATTTGAACATCCAGACGCGCCTGAACGGGCAGACCATGCAGGCCGAGAGCAGCGCAGATCTGATCTTTCCCGTCGAGGAGGTCATCTCGTTTGCCAGCCAGTACGTGACCCTCGACCCGGGGGACGTCGTCTATCTCGGGACACCGGGGTCGACATCGGCGATGAGCCCCGGAGATGTCGTGGAAATCGAGGTCGACGGGGTCGGGGTCCTGACGAATCGGGTGGTCGCGGGCTGACTTGCCTCTCGCCCCCGGTCAGTTCCACTTTGGCGCTCGTTTCGCCCCAAAAGGAGCTCAAATGAATCGGTACTCCAGGCGCGGTTTCGGTGCGATCGCCAGCTTCACGATCCTCGCATTGCTCGGAAGCGCCGGCACGCTCGTCGCCCAGGACGGTGAGGACATGCGATCCACTCTCGAGGGCGTCTATACGGAGGAACAGGCCGAACGTGGCGAGCAATTGATGTGGAACATCTGCGCGGAGTGTCACTTCGAAGAGGACTACCAGGGCCCCTTCATGGAGGACTGGAAGGGAGCTTCGGTCTGGGGCCTCTTCGAATCGATTTGGAGCACGATGCCCGAGGACAACCCGGGCGGGCTTCCGGCGACCGACTATGCGGATGCGATCGCGTACATGTTCAAGCTCAACGGGCTGCCGGCGGGCGACGAAGAGCTCGGCTCCGAGCAGGACGTGCTCGACAAGATAACGATCGATTGGGAGCCCTGATCCGTCCTGCCCGATTCCGCCACCGACCCGGCTGACCGCCCTTCGCACATGCCCTTAGCACCCACTGCCGGCTTTCTGCTCGTCGCTCTCGTCCTGAGCGCCGCGACCCAGCTTCGGGCCCAGGACGCGTCGGAGACGGATCAGGCGCCGTTCGAGACCACCAACCTCCGCGGTCGCCTCTTCGAGGCAGGAGCCGTGCTGGGGCCCGCATCGTTCGGTTCCAAATCACGGCTGGCGTCGTGTCGCTGGAACGGGGTGCGTTTTGGCCACCGCTTCGCGCCCGTGTCCGGTTCGGAGACGATCCAGCTCGGGTTTCGGCTCGGAATCGAAGGCTGCATCACCGAGCACGAGGAGGCGGGGCGCGTCGATCTGATCCACGCGCACGCCGGTGTTCTGTTCGGTCTTCGCGCATCGGGATCGGTGCTCTTCTACTGGTTCTCCGGGGTCGGAGAGCTTCTCGGCGATTCGACTCCGGGACCCGGGGACGAAGTCGAACCGCGGTTCGCGTGGCACGGCGGTCCTGGCGTCACCTGGGCATTCAGCCGCCGGTTCTTCCTCGACGCCTCGCTGATGGGGATCGTCTTCGAGAACTACAAGCTCGGGACGGATCCGGCCGAGGGCAGCGTGTTCGGGTTCGTCCCCAATCTCCTCTTCGGACTGCAGATATGAGCTCGGCGATCTGGAGGCGCCTTCTTCTGGCCGCCGTCGCGTTGGGTTCCGGAGCCTCCGGGCTCCGGGCGCAGAACCCGGGCGCCGCCGCCGAAGAACCGACCGGTCCGCGCTTCGGCGTGGATGCGCGACTGGCGTTTCTGATCACCGATGCGGGCGGACACCCGGATCGACCGTTGCTCGAGGCGAACGGGCGAGTGCGGATCCTCCGTGCCCGGGCGGGAGGCGCGCCGGGATTCGTGCTGACGGGTGGCGTCGCGATCGGTTTCTCCGAATTCTTCGCCGAGGTCCAGAGCGAGAGCTTCCGGGTGGCCGGTGGCGTCGAGGTCCCGTGGGCCATCGGGTCCCGACGACCGAGCGGACGCGCCATCGAGCTCGTTCCCCTGGTCGAAGTCGGTCACCTCGACTCAAATGGGGGAGACGAGCGTAGCGGGCTGTTCACCCGTTTCGCGGTGGGAGTGCGGATTCCGGTCGGGGGCGGGCCGCTATATCTGGGATTCGAGCCGATCGGACTCACCGTCCTGCCCGAGGCTCTGAAGTCGCGGGAGGGGGACTCACGTCTGGCCTTCGAGATGGGGTTGATACGCTTCGGATGGGACTTCTGAGCAAGAGCATTGGGACCGAGGGACGGACCAGGCGGTCGCACACGGGACTGATCGCGGGGATCGAGCGCGCCCGTGCGCTCTCGACCGACCGAGAAGCGCTGGCCACAGACGACCCGTCCGTATCCGGTTGGAGCGTCGGGCTCCACCTCGAACACCTGTGGAAGGCCGAACGTGGGATTCTCGGCTGGGTCGAGAGCGCGCTGGACGAACCAGGGGCGTTCCCTTCCTCCGGCGAGCCCTCGAAGACGGGGAGCATCGTCCTGATCAGCGGCTGGATTCCGCGCGGGCGGGCGAAGGCGCCGGAGCGATCGCTGCCGGACCCCGAGGTCGGGTACGATCTGAGCGAGCGCCTCGCCGAGTTGAGGGTGCAGACCGACCGGTTGGAGCCCCGGCTCGCGGAGCTACATGCCTGCGGGAGCACGTTCGAGCATCCTCTGCTCGGTCACTTCACGCCCGCCCAATGGCTACGCTTCCTCGACGTGCACCACCGCCACCACGAGAAGATCATCCGCGACATCCGCTGACCCGCCCGAAGCCTCAGCTCTCCCCGGCCAGCCGATCGATCAGGCCGACTGCCGCCTCCAGCGTTCTGAGCTCATCCGGTTCGAACCGCGACATCCGGGCCCGAAGCAGACCCATACGTCGATCCCGAACGTCCTCGAGGAGCTTCCACCCCTTGCCCGTGGATGTGATCACCGACACGCGCGCGTCGTGTCGGGCGGCTCGCCGCAGTACGTAGCCCTCGCGCTCGAGCGATTGAACGAGGCGCGTCACGGTGGGCGGGCGTACCTGTTCGAGCTCGGCCAACTCCGTCAGGGTCGTCGGTCCGTGGTTGACCAGGGTCGAGATCACCGAAAGCTGGGCGGACGTGTGGCCGAACTCCCGGTCCTCGCGACGAACCCGACGGACCAGCCGGAGCGCGGCCGAGTTCAGGCCGTCGGCGAGCGCGGCGCTCCGGATGTCGTCGCCGGACGGAGCCGGCCCCGGGCCATTGGGCTCATCGGCCGGATACGGGGTCGCCGTGTGAACGCCGTGCGGGAGAGCGTCGATGTCCGTCAACCCTCACTCCTTACGTTTTGTTTAGCTAAGCTAAATAGATACGCGGGAGAGATTTCGTGGCGCAAGTGGCGGGGGTTAGTCGGAGACCGTCTCTCCCGCGACGGTAGCCGCCTCGGCGCGGACTCGCTTCAGGGCCGCCCCGGCCTCGAACAGCAACCACACCTCCAGGACGAAGATCGCCGCGCCGAAGACGAGCAGCATGATCTGGTCGCTCCCGAGGAACCGCTCGAGGTTGAGGAACATCGCCCAGGTCGTCATGACGAGCAGGAACGCCATCGGGATCAGCGTGATCCAGGCCGGACGCCTCTGCCGCATCAGGTAGAGGCTGATGATCAGGAGACTCAGTCCGGCGAGCAGCTGATTCGTGGTCCCGAAGAGCGGCCAGATCCGCATGCCGCCCGCGCCACGGTCGAGACCCAGAGCGAGGAGCCCGCAGCTCACCACGGCCACGCTCGTCGCGGCCCAGCGGTTCTGGATGATCTTGATGTTGTACTCGACGCCGAGCTCGGCGATGATGTAGCGCTGAAGCCGGATCGCGGTATCGAGGGTCGTGGCGGCGAAGCTGATGACCACCACGGCGGCGAAGATCGTCGCGACATTCGCCGGAATCCCGATCCCGCTCGCGATGACGCCGACGCCGTTGACGAAGGCTGCCGTGCCGCCGGCAGATGCCGCGGCCCAGCTTCCGTAATGCTCGTGCCACCCATCGGCGCCCGCGTAGATCGCGAATCCAGCGGTGCAGGCGATGATCGACGTGAGGGCCAGCGTACCCTCTCCGAGGGCGCCCCCGTACCCGACCTGACGCGCGTCCACCTCGTTATTCAGCTGCTTGGATGAGGTCCCGGACCCCACGAGGCCGTGAAAGCCGCTGATCGCGCCGCACGCGATCGTTATGAACAGAAGCGGGAACCAGCCCGGCGCATCGGCCGGAAGGTTCGTGTTGACCGCCGGCGCGATGATGGTCGGATTGGTGAAGAGCACCCCCGCGCCGATGATCCCCAGAGCCACGAACAGCTGGTGACCGTTCACGTAGTCCCGAGGCTGGAGCAGAAGCCAGACGGGCAGCACGGAGGCCACGAACGTGTAGGCGAAGAGGATGACGATCCATCCGACCCGCTGGCCGTCCGCCGTGGCCGCCTCGGCCGCGATGGCGGCGTCTCCGCCGGCGGTGGCCAGCTGTGCGTCCGTCGGCGAGAACCCGATCATATCGGGCAGGCTGAACGGCAGGTCCTGACCAAACCAGATCATGACGTACAGAACGGCGAGCGCGCCGAGAGAGGGCAGGAGAATCCCCGCGCCCGTCCGGTAGATCAGAAACCCGACGACGAGCGCGACCAGGATCGAGCCCCAGACGGGCATGACCGCGCCGGGGTTCGCCATGAACAGGTTTGCGATGATGACGGCGAAGACCGCGTTCACCATCAGGAGAAGGAAGAAGATCAGGAGGAGAAAGAGCACCCGCGCCCGGTCACCGATGATCGACTGGGTGAGCGTCCCGATCGAGCGGCCCTTGTGTCGCGTGGAGATCCACAGCGTGCCGAAGTCGTGGACGGCCCCGGCGAAGATCGACCCCAGAACGACCCATAGGAACGCTGGCAGCCAGCCCCAGATGACCGCGATGGCCGGGCCGACGATCGGCGCTGCCCCGGCGACGGACGTGAAGTGATGGCCGAACAGGACGTGCTTGTTGGTCGGGACGTAGTCCACGCCGTCCTCGAACTCGTGTGCCGGTGTCACGAAGTCGGGATCCAGCTTGTAGATCTTGTTCGCGACGAACTTCGAGTAGATCTGGAATCCCGTGATGAACGCCGTGACACCGACTACGAGGAGGACGATCGAACTCATTCAGTACCCCCGAGGACCTCTGCACGGATTCGCCTGAGCGCGTCGACGCCGACAGGATCAGACTCCTGCAGGCGAACGCCGAGAAGTGGCCAATCTCCGAGATTCTCGCGGATCCTCGCAAGGTAGGTGCTTTCGCGCTCCCGGCGGCCGGCCAGAAACCCTTCGGTACCCTCCCCCGCCTCGGCCTTCGGGAGGATCTGATTCACGATGACTGCCGCGACCGGGACGTCGTGCTTCGCGAGCGCCGCCACAGCCGTCTCGGTTTCCCAGATCGGAAGCCTCTCCGGGATCACGACGAACACGAAGCCCGTCCGGTCGGAGTCGATCAGGATCTGTCGGGCGCGGTGAAACCGCCCACGGCGTTCCTCGAGAGCGTTCAGGATCGGGTCCTCGTGCTCGCGGTCGTCCGTCTCCGACCCCGCGACGTTCCGCCACATCTTGGCGAGCGCCCCGACCTTCTGCCTTCGTTTGATGAGACCGCTCATCCAGGCGGTCATCAGCTCGGGCAGGGACAACAGCCGCAGCGTCTGACCGGTCGGAGCGGTGTCGAAGACGATCCGGTCGTATTCGGCGCCCTCCTCCTCCAGGATCCGCGTGAACCGGTCGAACAATGCCGCCTCGACGGCGCCGGGGGAGACACGCGCGATGTCGACCTGTCGTTCCACCTCGGTCAGGAGACGGGGCGGCGCCGCTTCCCTGATCCGCTCCTTGACCGCCGCGATGTAGTCGTCCGCCTCCTGCTCCGGATCGATCTCCATCGCCCAACAGTCCGCCACGACCGGGCGCGGCTTCGGCCCGAGGTCGCACTGGAGGATATCCGAGGTCGAGTGTGCGGGGTCCGTGGACACCAGGAGCGTCTTGTGGCCGGCGTCGGCCAGCTCGAGAGCGGCGCGGGTCGCCATCGTCGTCTTGCCGACCCCGCCCTTCCCGCCGAAGAAGAGGATGGGCCGGTCGATTGAGGCCGTCAGCAGCAGCGGAAACCGCCCTCCGGCGGGTGCTCCATCCCCATCCGCACGTGCCATTCGTGGAATTCGTCGATCAGCGCGGGATACGACTCCAGCATGTAGAACTGGATGGGATTCGGGACTCCCAGCAGGTCGGAGAATCCGAGCAGCATGAACGCGTCGTGCTGCCGCAGATACTCGCGGTGGATGGTCGATCGGTAGGGGGCGATGTAGACGCCCTCGTAGATCTCCTTCGCGGCACGGAGGCGGCGCATGATGCGGTCGCGGAGCGGCGGTTTGGCTTCCATGGTCTGAAGTATCGGGGCGAACCGGCCGACGTGCGACCCCTCGACGCCGGGGCGGGGGGTCTTGTCGGCTGGCGGATCTTGCCGCTCAATTCCGGGTTCGACCTCGTAGCGTCCGAGGCACCGGCGCCGCCCGGATCGGATGTCTCCTCTCGGCCGGAGCTTGCATGGAATCGGAAGCGACCCCACGGCGATCGTTCATCCGAAACGCGAGCGGCGCCGCGCTGCTTGCGGCCGCCGGAGTCCCGTCCCTCGCCGCATGCGCCCCCACAGATGATGGTGCGGACTCGGCCGTCGACTCCTCGGCGCGGGGCGGTGACGCCCCCCGAGATGGACGGGCCGACTCCAGTGACCGCCAGTCCACACTCAGCGACCCGCGCTCCGCCCTGTCGATGCCGGGGCCGATGCTCCCGCCCGTCCCCGCCGTGCTGCTCAGCGTGAACGGACTCCCCGGCGACCCGGACGAGATCTCCGTCGTGTGGTCGTTCGTGTTGAACGGCGAGCCGGCCCAGATCGGCATCTCGGTCGGCGACGAGCACGTCGCCGGTCCCGCGATCGTCCACCACGGCGAGTTCGTGCTAAATGTGCCGACGGCCGATTCGATCGTCGCTTTCGACACCGTCGACATGAACTCGTCTCGGGTCGGCGACAAGTACGAGCTGTCCGGGTTCACGCGCGGCGAGGCGGCGGCCGTGTCTGCCCCGACGGTCGAGGAGTCGCCGCTTCACCTCGAATGCCGGGTCACGAACACCGTACCGTTGCCGCCGATACGCACCGTGTTCTTTGCCGACGTGGTCGCGACTACGGTGCTCGAGGGGGTGGTCGACCAGAACGAGAGACTGATCGTCCCGAACGTGCGCTTCTTTGGCATGACCGCTGGCAGCGGCGAGTTCTACACGATGGGAGAGCCGATCGGGCACATCGGCCACACGGTCGGCCGCGACGACATCCGCTACTGATCACCCGGGCGGGCGGGCGCCCGCAGCACCATCCTCGACCTGTCAGATTTCGAAGTGGCTGGTCGTCCCACCCTTGTATGGCGCGCCTTCGTCTCCACACACGGGGTCTTACGCGAGGTCTCGTCCGACCCGGTCGGCGAGATCGGCAGACAGGAGCTGAGACACATGAAGAGCACTCGATGTCCGCGTGGCACGCGGCCCATGTGGGGCGACCTCGCGACCGCTGCGGTCGCGGTGCTGGCGTTGGCCTTCACCGGGAGGTCTGACCTCGCGGCCCAGACATCCACGGCCGTCGCGCTGGGCGACCAGGTCTACACAGTCGGCGACACCCTCGTCGGCGGCGTCGGCGGGGTCGCGGTCGACGCGCTCGGCTACATCTACGTGGCCGATTTCGGCGAGACGGTCTACAAGATCAAGCCGGACGGCCGTGCCGAGGTGTTCGCCACCGGCCTCTACGGGGCCTCGGGCAACACCGTCGACGCGATGGGGAACCTCTACCAGTCGAGCTTCAACGGGCACCACATCACGAAGATCGATCGACGCGGGAATCAGGAGATCGTGGCGACCGGACTGACGGGTCCCGTCGGGATCGCCGCAGGGTCGGACGCCCTGTTCGTGTGCAACTGTCAGTCGAACACGATTGCGCGGGTCGTGCCGAAGGGTGAGGTCACGACCTTCGCCGAGAGTCCACTGCTGAATTGCCCGAACGGGATCACCCTCGCGCCCGACGGGAATCTGTACGTCGTGAACTTCAGCGACGAGAAGATGCTCAAGATCACGCCGGACGGGTCCGTGACCGAGTTCGCGACTCTGCCCGGGGGTGGGAACGGGCACGTGACGTTCGCTCGTGGGAACCTCTACGCCACGAGCTTCCAGGGGCAGCGGGTCTACCGCGTGTCGCTGGCCGGCGACGTGTCGCTTGTGGCCGGGACGGGCGCGTTCGGCGAGAAGGATGGTCCGGCTCTCGAGGCCACCTTCACGTTCCCGAATGGGATCGCGGCGGGGCCTGCGGGGGACCGCGTGTACATCAACGACTTCATCAACCGAAGCCCGCCGGGGCTCGCGATCCCGCCGATCCCGAGGAGCACCATCCGCGTCGTGAAACTCGCGTCGATCAGCGACCGCATGGCGGCTGCGTTGGGGGAGGGGGGCGCGTCGGGGCTTGAAGAAGCCTATCGCGCCTTCAAGACCGACCCCTCGACGTCGGGTCTCTTCACCGAGGTCGAGGTCAACGTCTTCGGGTACACCCTGATGGGTGGTGGGAATCTCGAGGCGGCCACGAAGGTATTCGAGCTCAACGCCGAATCGT
Source organism: Gemmatimonadota bacterium (assembly GCA_029861425.1). Lineage (GTDB taxonomy): Bacteria > Gemmatimonadota > Gemmatimonadetes > Palauibacterales > Palauibacteraceae > Palauibacter. The sequence goes on along the minus strand of JAOTZH010000050.1, from coordinate 10,740 downwards.
ATCCGAATTCGTGGAACGCGTGGGATAGCCTCGCCGAGGCACACATGAACGCCGGGCACAACGACAGGGCGATCGAGCTCTACCAGAAGTCGTTGTCGCTCAACCCAGCGAACAACAACGCGGTTCAGATGATCGCGAAGATCCGGGGCGGCTGAGGCGCAAACGGGCGGCCCCCTCCGGTTGGGCCGCCCGCTGGTCGCCGTCGGTCAGACACGACCGACGGGTTCGATTCAGTTGACCTTGCGTGCGCGCTGGTCCGCCCCGCCCTGGTGGAGGATCAGCGCCACCACCTCGCCGTCCTCGATCACGAACGTCGTTTGCGCGTCCACGACCCGAAGGAAGAACTTCGTCTCGGACTCCGGGAAGACGCGGAACTGGGGCTGTCCCGTCGCCTGCACCGCGAGCCCATCGTCTTCCAGAGTCACCGTGATCTTGAACTGCGGCGTCAGTTCGTAGACGCCGACGTATCGCGCCATGATCTCCCGATCGAGATCGATCTCGACCCGCTCCTCGGTCGGCTGGGGGGCCGGGGCCAGCGGGATCCGGTCGTTCAACAAGTGGAACCCGATGTCGTCGGCCCCCTCGTTCGAGTTCGTGAGCACGACGACGCCGACCTCACGCTCCGGATCGAACCCGGCGAACGTCCGGTACCCGCCGGTCCCCCCGTTATGCCAGATGACTCGGTCGTCTTCGAGCTTCAGGATATGCCAGTTGAGCGCGACGTCGTTTCCTCCGCCGGCTTCCATGAGGGACTGGTGACTCACCCGCATGGCCTCTTCCAGCTCGCTCGTCGGCTCGCCGATGTTCGCCTCGAGAAAGGTGAGCATGTCGCCGACGTTCGATCGGATCGCGCCGGCGCCCGCCAGAGTGGGCAGATCCCAGTTCGAGACCGGACGCCCCTCCGCGTGACCGAGTGCCAGCCATTCCAGCATCTCGGGCGTCAGCTCGATCCCCGTCATGTCCATCCCGAGAGGACCGAGGATGCGGTCGCGGAGCAGCCCCTCGTATTCCATGTCCGCGGTAGCGGCGAGCAGGTGCCCGAGCAAACCCACGGCCAGGTTGGAGTACTCGTACTGCGATCCGATATCGCGTGTGAGCGAGTGCCCGGACAGAAACTCGTGCATCTGATCGACGGTGTAGTCGGCGTACGGGTTCGAACCGTCCGCCGGCGTCATGTTCGCCGGCAGCCGGGGCAACGACGAACGGTGGGTCGCCAGATCGATGAAGGTGATGTCCCGCCCGTCCCTGGACGGAATCGTCACGCCCTCGTGTGCATAGGCCTGAATCGGCGCCTCGAGCCGTACCTCCCCGCGACCCGCCATCTCGGCTAGCAGGATCCCGGTGAAGGCCTTGCTGATCGATCCGATCTCGAAGACGCTCTGCGGTCCGAGCGGCCGAGCTCCCGGCCCCGCCTCGCCATACGCCACGACGCGCCGGGTACCGTCCGCCTCGACGACGCCGACCACGATCCCCGTGGCGCGTCCCTCGTCGACACGGGCCTCGATGATCTCTACCAGACCCGCTTCGTCCGGGAAGTGCTGCGCCTCGACCGGCCCCAAGATTCCGAGAACGAACGCCGGCGTGACACGCGCGATTCTGCATAGAAGGGACGACTTCATTTCTGGCATCTCCGTTGGTCCACTGTCCTCACCGCTGCCGCCCATCCGGCGGGGAGCGGCCCTCGCCCGGCTCTCGCCGAACTTGCCCATGATACACGGGAGCCCGCTTGCTCGCCTCGTAGCCGGCGAGTCAGGTTCCGATCATGGTACACACACGTCGCCGTACCCTTCTGACCGCCATCATCTGCGTTGGCACGGTCGCATGCGCTGGGTCTGACCGCGCGGACCAGGACGTCGATCTTTCGCCGGCTTCGTGGGCGGCGGGAGAGCTCGAAACGTTCCAGCGGCTCCAGGAGACGTACGGCGAGGCCGCCCCTCAGCTCGAGACCGACAGCGCGATGATTGCCGGCATCACGGCCGCTCTTGCCGTTCGGTCCGGCTACGAGGCGTTAAGACAGGGCGGTTCGGCCGCGGATGCGGCGCTCACGACGACGTTCGCCGAGATCGTGCTCACGGCCGGGTCCTCGGTGACGTACGCCGGCGAAATGGTGATGCTCTACTACGAGGCCGAGGCCGGCCGCGTGCACTCGATGAGCGCCACGTTCAACACCCTGCTCGGCGAAGACGACCCCATGTCGATCCCGCCCCAGGGCACGCCCTCGGGCAGGGCCACGCTCGTCCCGGGGGTCATGGCGGGCCTGGGGGCGGCGCATGAGCGATTCGGCCGGCTCCCGTGGGCCGCCCTCGTGGGACCGGCGGTCCATTTCGCGGAGGAGGGCTTCCGCGTCGACTCTCGTCGACAGGCGCTGATCGATGCGCGCTTCGAGCCCATCACACGTTTCCCCGAGGGCCGGGCGATCTTCCTCAAGGAGGACGGGGCCCCGTACCGCGAGGGGGACTGGTTCCGCCAGCCCGCGCTCGGCGCCACGCTGCGCCGCGTCGCCGCGGAGGGAGCCGACTACTTCTACACCGGCGACTGGGCCCACCGCCTGGTCGAAATGGTGCAGCGGGAAGGCGGCCGGATGACACTCGAGGACCTATCGGCGTACGAAGTCGAATGGTCTGACGCAGCTCATGCGCCGTTCCGCGGGTTCGATGTCTATGGCCCGGCGCTCCCCAGCTACGGCGGGGTCAATCTCCTGGAGGCGCTCGAGCTCGCTGACAGGGCGGGCCTGGGGGACGGTCCCCTCCCCGACGAATCGCCCGAGACCCTCTACGCCATGCTCACGATCGCGCAGATGGCCGACATGCTGAGCCCGCCGTTGATCGGGAGCTTTCCGCCGGCCGAGCTGCTACGGGCTGGCCTCCCCGACGCCGACCTGTCCGCCGCGGGCCGTCTTTCCGACTCGACGGCCGATCGGATCTGGGCGGCGGTCGAGACCGACGGGTGGCCGGACTTCGTACAGCGGCTCGCGCTCGCTCGCTCGGGAGACTCGGAAGCGGTCGAGAACCTCGTCGCCGGGTTCGGGCGGCGGCAGGCCGCGACCGATTCATCGGAATCCGAACCGCCCCGACACACCGCGGGGATCGTGGTCTTCGATTCGCGCGGGGATGTCGCGGTGCTCCTCCACTCGATCAACAGCTCCCACTGGGGCGACACCGGCCTCTTCGTGGACGGCGTGTCGATCCCCGACGCGGGCGCATTTCAGCAGGAGTTGATCGCGGCCGTCGGCCCGGGAAACCGGGTGCCGGAGTGGGATACGCCCACGATCGTCCTTCGCGATGGGAGCCCGTTCCTCGGCAGTGTGAGCATCGGGGCCGCGTACCACGAGGTGAACGTCCAGAACGTGCTGCACGTCCTCGCGTGGGGACTCGATCCGGGGGCCGCACTCGACCGTCCGCAGATCCGCAAGAAGTGGCCATACCACCTGCCGCTCCGACAGCCCACGGGCCCCGGCGAGTTCGATCGAGGTCTGCTTGAAGCGGTCCGGGCTCTCGGGATGGACCTCCAGATCCCGGAAGACCCGGCTGGCGTGGGATTTGGTGGCTACTGGGCCGGGATTCGGGTCGATCCCGGCACCGGTCGCTTGCAAGGGGCCAGATCTCGGCCTCAGAACGGTCGAGTCCTGGGATATTGAACGCTCCCCTTGTAGAGCGAACGCTCGTCTGGGACAACCACGGCTGCATGCCGCTGTACCCGGGCGACACCCGGTTTCTGCCGGAACTGGCTCGCTATCGTGACGCCTCCGTCGATGTGGTCAGTCTGAATGTCGGATTCGACGCGCACCCGCCCGAGCTGACGCCTCGCATGCTCGACACGTTCCGTGCTTGGCTGGACGAACACACGAGCGACTACGCCCTGGCCACGTCTGTCGAAGCGATCGAGCGAGCCCGCGCGGCCGGCAAGCTCGCCGTCTGCTTCGACGTGGAGGGTGGGACGGCCCTGGACGGCCGTCTCGACAACGTCCAGCACTTCTACGATCTGGGCGTCCGCTGGATGCTGATCGCCTACAACCGGAACAATGCGCTCGGCGGTGGCTGTCAGGACGATGACGGGGGGCTCACCGATTTCGGTCGGTCGGTCGTGGGCGAGATGGCGCGAGTCGGCATGGTCACGTGCTGCAGCCATACGGGGGAGCGGACCACCTACGACGTCCTGGAGGCGGCGGAGAATCCGATCATACTGTCCCACTCGAACCCTCGAGGGCTGGTCGACCATCCGCGGAATGTCGGGGACGACGTCATGCGCGCGGTCGCGGCCACCGGCGGGGTCGTCGGGATCAACGGGATCGGAATCTTCCTGGGCGAGAACGACGTCAGTACCGAGACGTTCGTGCGACACGTCGACTACGCCGCACAGCTGATAGGGGCCGAACACGTGGGGCTCTCGCTGGACTACGTTTTCGATCTCGAGGAACTCGAGGCGTACCTGGACGAGCAGGGATCGACGTTCCCGGAGGAGTTGGGATACCGGCGCGAATTCCGGTTCGTGGAGCCCGAGCGCCTCCCCGCGATCTGTGAGGCGCTGACCGCGATGGGGTATTCGGATTCCGATCTCGCGGCGATCCTCGGGGGCAATTGGCTCCGGGTCGCCCGAGAGGTCTGGAACTAGACAGGGGAGGCGGATGCACGGAAGTGGGTGGTGGGCCTACGTCAAATACGATGAGGAGCAGGACCGGCCTCAGGTAGACTGGGCGCTGGTCAAGCGAGTCCTGGGCTACGCGCGCCCCTACGCGGGCCAACTCGCGCTCGTCCTCGGGACGATCGTCGTCATCTCCTTGCTCACGCTCGCCCAACCCCTCCTCATGCGCGAGCTGATCGACAACGCCATCCCGAACGGCAATCTCGGCCTCGTGACGCTTCTCGGACTCGGGATGGTCGCCGTGCCACTCGTGAACGGCGTCGTCGGAGTGCTCCAGGGCTGGGCGTCGGCGACGATGGGCTTCGGCATCATCCTCGACCTCCGCCGACAACTGTTCGGGCACGTGCTCCGCCAATCGATCGGCTTCTTCACGAACACGAAGACCGGTGAGCTCATGTCGCGGATGAACAGCGACGTGGTGGGCGCCCGTCAGGCCGTCACGTCGACGTTCGTCACGCTGGCTTCGAACGTGTTCACCGTGATCGCGACCGCGACCATCATGATCGCACTCGAATGGCGTCTGACGCTGCTCGCGATCGCCGTCCTCCCCGCGTTCCTCTTCGCCGCGAAAGGTGTCGGAAAGAAGCTTCGCCATGTCCGTCGCCGACAGATGGAAGAGGGCGCGGACATGAACACGATCATGCAGGAGACGCTCAGCGTCTCGGGCGCGCTCCTGGTGAAGCTGTTCGGACGGACCGAGGACGAGGACGACCGGTTCGCCGGCCAGGCGTCGAAGGTGCGGGACCTCTCGATCAAGCAGGCGCTGATCGGTCGCTGGTTCGGGATGTTCCTCGGGGGCGTCAGCGCGATCGGGACCGCGGTGGTCTTCTGGGTCGGGGCCGTCCTCGTGATCAACGGGTCCCTGACGGTCGGTACGATCGTCGCGCTCTCCGCTTACCTGACGCGTCTCTATGGACCGCTCGCCTCGCTTTCGAACACGAGGGTCGAGTTCGCGACATCGCTCGTGTCGTTCGAGCGCGTGTTCGAGGTGCTGGACATGCCGAGCGCCGTGCTGGAGAAGCCGGGGGCCGTCGCGCTGCCGGGGGTCGAGGGGCGCATTCAGTTCGCGGGCGTCGGGTTTCAGTATGGGGGCGCGGGGGAGGACGGACTGGAATCGGTCCGACGGTACGGCTGGCGGGGCATCACCCGTGAGGACCTGCCCGAGGCCGCCCGTCGGTCCGACGGTTGGGCGCTACGCGGCCTGGACTTCACGATCGAGCCCGGTGAAACCGTCGCGCTGGTGGGCCCGAGCGGCGCCGGGAAGACGACGCTCACGTACCTGGTCCCCCGGCTATACGACGCGACCGAAGGCGCGGTGCTCATCGATGGCGTCGACGTGCGAGACCTCCGGTTGTCATCGATCGCGGATGCGGTGGGCGTGGTCACGCAGGAGTCCTACCTGTTCCACGACACTATAGACGCGAATATCCGATACTCCAGACCGGACGCCTCGGATGAGGAGATCCGGGCGGCGGCGCTTGCGGCAAACATCGACGACTTCGTTTCGGGTCTCTCGACGGGCTACGAGACGGTCGTCGGCGAGCGCGGCTACCGGTTGTCGGGAGGGGAGAAACAACGTCTCGCGATCGCCCGCGTGCTTCTCAAAGACCCGAAGATCCTCATCCTCGACGAGGCCACCTCGCACCTCGACGCGCACTCGGAGGCCCTGATCCAGGAAGCGCTCGAGCACGTGATGGAGGGCAGAACATCACTGGTCATCGCCCACCGACTGTCCACGATCCTCAACGCGGACCGCATCTTCGTGCTCGACGGTGGCAGACTGGTGGAGAGTGGGCCACACGAGGAGCTGCTCGCCGCGGGAGGGCTCTACGCCAGCCTCTTCGAGACGCAGTTCCGAAACCGCTCGCCCGAGTGGGCCCCGGCCTGAGCAGACTGCTTTCCGAGGGCGACCGAGCATTTAGCCACACGCTCAATGTCACAGTCGAAGCACGACTGTAAGGTTTTTGGGTGCTCGTGCATCCAATAGTCTGGGTCGGGCGGTGACATGCCCTCCCATGCGCTAGCTGCGGAAAAAGTCGGCCCTCCCAGGGTCGTGCTCGTCCGGTCAGGGCCCCTCCCCGGTCCTGGCCGGCCGCAGCGCTCTCCCCCGCCATTTCCGCCTACACCTTGTTGCACCCCGCGAGCGCCCGCCAGTTTGCTCCCCCATGTCCGAGCCCACCTCGATGAAGATCGTGATCGCCAGCTATCTCGAGCCCGAGCTCGTCGCGCGCGTGCGCGCCGTCGACCCACGGCTGGAGGTCTTCTACGAGCCATCGCTGCTCCGCCCTCCGAGGTATGCGGCCGACCATACGGGGAGCCCGATCGAGAGGACGCCCGAGGAGGAGGCGAAATGGCGATCGCTGCTCGCGGAAGCGGACGTGCTGTTCGACTTCGACCAGACGCACCTCGATGATCTTCCCGAGCTGGCGCCGAACGTGGGCTGGATCCAGGCGACGAGTGCGGGGATCGGAGAGCGGGTGGCTTCTCTTGGCTACGCGAAACGAATGCCGGGAGCAGTCTTCACGACCGCGAGCGGGGTGCACGCCGTGCCGCTGGCGGAGTTCTGCCTCCTCGGGATGCTCGCGTTCACCCGGCTGCTCTTCGACACCGTCGAACAGCAACGACGGCGGGAGTGGACGCGTTTCGCCGGATCCGAGCTGGGCGGCCGAACCGTCGTGGTCTTCGGTCACGGGTCGATCGGCGCCGAAGTCGGGCGGGTGGCCCGCGCCGTGGGCATGCGTGTGATCGGCGTGAAGCGGACGCCGGGGGGGGATCCGGAGGCGCTCAACGCCGACGAGATCCACTCCGCCGAGGGACTCCTCGACCTGTTGCCGCAGGCCGAATTCCTCGTGATCGCCGCCCCGCACACGCGTGCGACGGAGGGCGCGATCGGCGAGGCGGAGCTTGCGGCGCTGCCCCCCGGAGCCGTCGTGATCAACGTGGGACGCGGCTCGCTCGTCGATGAGCCCGCTCTGATCGCCGCGCTCGAGTCGAAGCGTCTGGGGGGAGCCGTGCTGGACGTGTTCGCCACGGAACCGCTCCCCCCCGACAGCCCGCTGTGGTCGATGCCCAACGTGCTCGTCTCGCCGCATTCCGCGGCCACCAGCGACCGCGAGAACGAGAGGATCGTGGACCTCTTCTGCGAGAACATCCGTCGCTTCCTCGCCGCCGAGCCTCTTCTGAACGTCCTCGACCCGGACCTTCGGTACTGAGCGCCTCCGAGGGGGCGGGCCCGATCTCGAAGAGCTGGACGCGGCGCCGACTGCTCGGCGCCGTCGCCGGCGCGGCGGTCATCGCCCCGTTCGCGCGGGGGAAGCGCTCGAGCGACGGTGAAGCGATCACGCTCCGCTACACGTCGCACGTCCCGCGATCTCACGGCCTCTACCGCCAGGCGTACGTGCCCTTCTCGGAGCTTGTCGAGCGCGAGACCGGCGGGCGCGTCCGGTTCGATCCCTTCATGGACGGGTTACTTCACGGGCCGCTCGGTGGGTTCAAGGCGTGCGTCACCGGGATCACGGACTATACGCACGGTTATGCTACCTACCAGCCGGGGAGCTTCGATCTCACGCACGCCCTTCAGCTCCCCTTCTTCTTCGACAGTCCGCAGGTCGCCGCTCTCGTGGCCGAGGAGCTCTACCCCCTTTACCTGAAGGCCGAGTACGAGAAGCTCGGCGTGTATCTGGCGCACTGCGACGCGACGACTCCCTACGACATCATCTCGAAGACCCCGATCGAGAGCCTCGACGACGTTCGCGGGAAGAAGATCCGCGTGACCGGCGGGCTCACCGAGGCCGTGTTCCGCGAGCTCGGCGCGATCCCCGTGGTGATGGCGGCCGCCGAGACGTATCTGGCGTTCCAGCGGGGCATCGTCGACGCGGTCGCGCTCGGAGTGCCCGACATCGTCGCGTACCGGCTGTTCGAGGCAGGTCGGTATCTCACGCCGGTCCAAATCAACGTGACCGTGCTCCAGTATTGCCTGAACCGCCGCTCGTTCGACGCCCTGCCGGAGGACATCCGCCGTCAGATGTATGGACTCTTCCGCGTCCGGGGGCAGATCGCCGTGCAGAACTACTATGGTGGACCCCGGGCGGGCGAAGCCCTGGACGACCTGCGAAACCGCGGGATCGAATTGATCGACCTGACGGAATCGGACCTCGCCGAGTGGCGGGAGGCAGTCGCTCCTCTCAGCGAACGCTTTCTCGAGGAGCAGGAGGCGGCAGGCCGACCGGCGCGCGCTCTCGCAGCGGATATGGCCAGGCTCGCGAGGGAATATCGGGGGTTCAGCGACGAACAACTGATGGAGCGTGTGCGGACGAACCCCGTCCAGGGGATCATCGACCTGTGAGCCTGCTCGACGCCTGGTCGGACCGTGCGGCGAAATGGCTGTTTCGGCTCGCGACGTACGGCGGCCTGCCCGCGCTCGTCCTGCTCGTGACCCTCGATGTCGTGCTTCGGTACGCCTTCGATGCTCCACTGCGCTGGGGGCGAAACGTGAACGGGCTGCTCCTTCTGGTCACGATGTTCGGCGCTCTGCCGCACGCGTGGGACCGCGGCTTCCACATCCGGATGGAGCTCCTTCACGACCGCATGCGGGGTGCCGTGCGGGGCTGGGCAGACGTGATGGCGGCGCTGAGCGGGATCTTCGTCCTTGGACTGCTCGCCGTGCAATCGTGGCGGTTCGTCCCCTACATGGCGCGCACCGGGGAGACCGGGGAGGAACTCCTGGTCCCGTTCTGGCCGTTCATGGCGTTCATGGGGACGTGCGCTCTGGTCTTCGTCCTCCGGATGCTCTCGAACCCGCAGGCGACTCCCGGGGAAGCGCATGAAGGGGACGAATTGTGGCACTGACCGCCGTCGGGCTGATCGCCATCGGCGCGCTCCTCCTCCTTCTCGCCATCGGCGTTCCGATCGCCCTCGCGATGGCCGCGGTCGGGGTCGCCGGGATCTGGGTGCTCGAAGGCGCGTCGGCCGCCATGGCGCATGTCGCGCTCGTGTCGTGGACCGAGGGCCAGAGCTTCGTGCTGGTCACGATCCCGCTGTTCGTCCTGATGGGGCAGCTCGTCTTTCACACGGGGCTCGCCTCCGACCTGTATGCGACGGTACACAAATGGATCGGTCGGGTCCCGGGCGGGATCGCGATCACCTCCGTGCTCGCCTGCGGTGCGTTCGGAGCCGTCACCGGGTCGAGCATCGCGACCGTGGCCACGATGGGCTCGATCGTGATGCCGGAGATGCGGCGCTACAAGTACGATCCGACACTCGCCACGGGCGCTCTCGCGGCGTCCGGGACGCTCGGCATCCTGATCCCACCGAGCCTGATCTTCATCTTCTACGGGGTCATGACCGAGACCTCGATCGGCGCCCTGTTCATGGCGGGGGTCGTACCCGGTGTTCTGGTGGCGGGGACGTTCTCGCTGATCATCTGGGTGCGGTGCCTGATTCGACCCGAGCTCGGCCCCCCGGGCCCGCGGGTAGGGTGGAACGAGCGATTCCGTTCGTTGAGCGGGCTCGTGCCGATCCTCGGTCTGTTCGTCCTCGTGATCGGGGGCATCTATGCCGGCCTGTTCACTCCGACCGAGGCCGCCGGAGTCGGGTGCGCGGGCGTACTCGTGGTCGCGGGAGTGATGCGGAAACTGACGCGCGAGGGCGTATCCAAAGCTCTCGAAGGAAGCGCCCTCGTCAGCGCGATGATCTTCGCGATCATCGTCGGTGGCTACCTGATGGCCCGACTGGTCGCCGTGACGGGCCTTACCGAGTTGCTCGTCGAGCAGATGATCGCGCTCGAGCTCGGCCGAATCCCGTTCCTTCTCCTCCTGGTCCTGCTCTACCTCGTGCTCGGTGCGTTTCTCGACGTATTCGGCATGCTGGTGCTGACCATTCCGTTCATCGTGCCCGTCCTGAACCAGATCGGAATCGACCTGATCTGGTTCGGAGTGTTCGCGGTCATGATGACCGAGCTGGCTCTGGTCACGCCCCCGATCGGGGCGAACGTGTTCGTCATGCGCCGGGTCGCGCCCGACGTGCCCATGGGAGCCATCTTCCGCGGGGTGTTCCCGTTCGTGCTCGGGGTACTCGCCGTCCTGGCGCTGTTGACCGCGG
>JAOTZH010000223.1 GCA_029861425.1 Gemmatimonadota bacterium | reverse complement strand
CGTAGCCCATCCCTCTTCGCCCATAAAGAGATTCGCCGACGGGATGAAAGAAGGGGATCGGCGGACGCGAAGCGTCGTAGCCCATCCCTCTTCGCCCATGTGGGTGCTATCCCGTTCACATCCGCCGATTGGAGACCAGTCCTGCTCTTTGCTCGCAGGCTGCCTCGTACCCGAACGCTTCGTTTCAGCTCCTGTCTTCTCCTCCTGTTCGGACTCGCGGCGCGGATCCCGGCGGCGGCACAGGAGCAGGGTGAGCACCAGCGCTCGTACCGCCTGTTCGACCTCGATCACTTCCGCTTCTTCGGCGACTTCAGGTACGGCACCGCCTGGTCCGTCGGTGAGTTGGTCGAGGGCATCTCAATCAGCTCGCAGACGGATGCGCTCGCGGGCGGATTCGGTTTCGACCTCGGGCCGCTCCTCAGCGTCGAGCTGCGGTTCAACCTCTACGAATTCGTACTGAGTAACGAGGAGCGCGGACGCTTCGGCGAGTTCTCCACGAACGCGTTCGTGCCCCGCCTCCGACTCAGATACCCGGTCGGGAGCGGTCGCTTCGTCCCGAGGATCGCGGCTGGTGCCGGGGTGGGGGCCAGTCAATTCAATGACGCCACCGCCGCCGCGGGGCAGCCCCAGTTCATCCAGGCGCGGACGACGACGTCGCTCGCCTGGAACTTCGGGACAGGGTTCGACTGGTTCGTGGCGCGAAACATGGCGATCGGTCTCGAAGCCAGCTATCAGACGACGAGTCGGTCGGGGACCATCGACTCGCTGCCGGTCGAGCTGAGCTCGAAGGCCTGGCTGCTCACGTTCGGTCTCGCCTACTACATCCCTGAACGGGCGCCGGACGGCTTCTTCCGCGGCGTCGAGTGGAGCGAGCCGAAACGCCACGGCTTCCGCCCGTACGTGACGATCCGTGCCGGGACGAAACAGAGGCTGGACAAGTCCTTTGGCTCCGAGACCGGGTGGCGTCACGGTGAGGCGCTCAACGCCGGCTCGATCGGCTTCGAGCTGAACCGGCGGTTCGCGGTCGAGCTCGCGGTCGAGAACCACGACGGCGTGGTCGACGGCGAGCCCTACCGGGTCGCCGAGTACGCGACCTGGATGTACCTGCCTCGAATCCGGGTGAAGATCCCGGACTGGAGCGATACGTGGGTGCCGTACGTCGTCGGCGGGGTCGGTCTCGGGACGAGCCAGGTGAACGATCCGACGATCCTGAACGTGCCCGAGGCGCGCGACGTGATCGCCGGGAGCAGCGAATCGATCGCCGGCAGCATCGGGGCCGGCGTCGACATTCACTCGTTCGGAGATCTTTCGTTCGGGGTGGAGACGACGTATCTCGCGTACGACTCGACGATCATGGAGGGCGACCAGCCCCTGGCCCTCGACGACTCGAGCATCCACATCTCGGGGGGGCTCCGCTTCTACTTCCGCTAGCCACGAGCCGACGCCGACATTGGAGACCGCATGACGACAACGTCCGACACGCCGAGAACCCGAGATTGGCAGGATCTCGATCGGCGTCATCACGTGCACCCCTTCGTCGATCCACAAAGCGTGAAGGAGAGAGGGACGCGCGTCATCGTTGGGGCCGACGGCTGTCATCTCGTCGACGCGGACGGGCGCCGCATCCTCGACGCGATGGCCGGGCTCTGGTGCGTGAATCTCGGATACGGACGCCGGGAGCTCGCCAGGGTGGCGGCGGCGCAGATGGACGAGCTCCCGTACTACAACACGTTCTTTCGCTCGGCGACGGTGCCGGCGATCGAGCTGGCCCGGGTTCTGGCCGAACTGTCACCGGGGACGCTCGGTCACGCCTTCTTCTCGAACTCGGGATCCGAAGCGAACGACACGATCGTGCGGCTCGTCCGACGCTACTGGGACCTCAAGGACCGGCCGACCAAGAAGACGTTCATCAGCCGGATCTACGCCTACCACGGCAGCACGATGGCGGCGGCGAGCCTCGGCGGGTTCGCCAAGATGCACGAGATGGGCGATCTCCCGCTTCCGGGGTTCGAGCATATCATGCCGCCCTACTGGTACGCGTTCGGCACGGACGCCGAGACGCCGGCGGACACCGCCGCACGGGCGGCCCGCGCCCTCGAGGAGAAGATCGAGGAACTGGGGGCGGAGAACGTCGCCGCGTTTATCGGCGAGCCCGTGATCGGGGCGGGCGGGGTGGTGCCTCCGCCGCCGAACTACTGGCCCGAGGTGCAGCGGATCTGCCGCGAGAACGACGTGCTCCTCGTATGCGACGAGGTCATCACCGGGTTCGGGCGGACGGGCGAGTGGTTCGGCGCCCAGACGTTTGGGATCGACGCCGACTTCATGTCGATGGCCAAGGGGATGAGCTCGGGGTATCTGCCGATCTCGGCCGTGCTCATGAAGGACGAAGTGTTCCACGTCCTGAGCGAAGGCGGTGTCATCCAACACGGCTATACGTACTCGGGTCACCCGGTGTCGGCGGCGGTGGCGATCGAGAACATTCGGTTGATGCGGCAGGAGGGGCTCGTAGAGAGGGTCCGAGACGATGTGGGCCCCTACTACCAGGCCGCGCTTCAGCGGTTGGCCGAGCACCCCCTGGTCGGGGAGGCTCGGGGCGTCGGACTCATGGGCGCTCTCGAGCTCGTGAAGGACACGTCGACCCGCGAGCTGTTCGAGCCCATGGGAGAGGTCGGAATGGCCTGTCATGAGCACTGCTACGATGCGGGCGTGATCGTCCGGGCCATGCGTGACGTCGTCTGTACGAGCCCGCCCCTCTCGATCACACGGGACGAGATCGACGAGATGACGGAGAAGATCCGTATCGGTCTCGATCGAACCGTCGAGACGTTGGGCCTGTGATGATGCCGGCCCCCCCGGGAGGGGCGGTGACGGTCGTCGAACGGCGGCGAAGCGACACGGGCCGGCGTTCCAACCATCGAAACCCTGTCACGCGTCCCACTCGTATAGAGTCCCACCCGTTACATCGGTTTACCGCTCTGGAGGTGTGCTGTGATTGATTGGATCAAAACTCGCTCGAAGCGCGATCTGGTTCTCGCGCTCGTCATGGCCGGTGGCTTCTTCCTGCTGGTCGGCGCCGTCTCACGCGGGCTCTTCTCCAGAGCGAGCCACTACGCCTCCAGTCACTCCTACGAGCATTCGAGCGGCGGGGGAATCCTGTTCGACGAGATCTTCTCGGTGTCGCCCGGCGCGATGCTCGTCGTCCGCGTCTCGGATCTGGATGTCGTCGTTTCGGCTACCTCGGGAAGCGAGGCCTCGGTCGTCCTGAGCATCGACGAGGACGAGGATGTCTCCGGCGACGCGCTCGAGCAGATGGGCTTCCAGGTCGAGCGCACCAGCGAAGGTCTGGAGATCTCGACCGAGGGCGATAGTTGGGGTCACGGAGACTATGACGGGACGCTGCACGTGACCGTGCCGTCTCGCTTCGACGTCCAGGTCCGGACTGGAGACGGGGATGTAGCGGTCGAGTCGATCGAGGGCAGCGTGATGCTCAATACCGGCGACGGCGACATTGCCCTCGGCGGCGCTATGGGGTCCGAGGTCATGATCCAAACCGGCGATGGGGACGTGGCGGTGGGCGGCACGTCGAGCGGGTCGGTACGCGTCCAGACGGGTGACGGCGACGTAGCCCTCGGACGTCTCGAGGCCGAAGACGTGCAGGTCCGGACCGGCGACGGCGACATCATGATCGAGGAACTGTCCGGGGCACTGACGGCGTCCACGGGCGACGGCGATGTGATGCTTCACATCGTGGACTTTTCCGGTCTGGAGATCAGCACCGGCGACGGGGACGTCACGTTGTATGCCCCCGCCTCGCTTGCGGCCGACGTGTCGATTCGCGGCGGAGAGTTGATTCTCGGCGACGCGTTTTCGATGCCAGCCACGATGGAGGACCGCTCGCTCGAGGGCGTCCTGAACGGTGGCGGCCCGCAGCTGTCAATCCGCGTTGGAGACGGGACGATCCGCCTGATCGAGCGGTAAAACGCCCGCGTCGCCGCCCATGTCGCGGCGCGAGGCAGAGTTGGGAAAGCGGCGGGGCGGTCCAGGGGGCCGTCCCGTTTTGCGTCCAGGTCGCTTGTTTTGCGTCCGGGTCGCCCGGTTGAAATGAGAAGCCCCGCCGGACGGCGGGGCGTGGTCGCCTAGAGCCGGATGACCCGTCTCAGCGCCAGGAGCGCTAGGGCGACTGCCCCGACGAGAAGCAGATCAGTCGGGCCTCTGACCGGGCCTCTGACGGACGTGTCCCGGCCGGTGTCGCTGCCGGTCTCGTCGCCCGCCTGATCGAGATGGTGTGGGCAGTGTTCCGATCCCACGTTCGCGTTGCGTTTGCAGCGCGCTCCCGATTTCGTCTTACCCTGGCATTGCGCCATGTCTTCCCTCCTCGGTATCCAAATCGACACCCCAACCTACGCGATGTCCGTGCCGTCGGATTCAGGTGCTAACGGCTGCTCGAGCTTCCATACGATGCTTCGAGCAACCGTGCCGTCGAAGGACCGAGGCGGTCGGCGACCTCGCCCGGCACTTCGTCGATGATCTGACTGAGGTCGCGGCCCGCGTCGGTGGCCACCCGTACGTACTCGTTCGTGAGGCGGAGACCCTCGACATAGTCGCGAAGCTCTTCGAGAGTTCCGGGCCTGCCGTGGCCCGGGACGATCTTCACCTCGGGTGGGAGGCGCGCGGCCAGTTCGCGAAGCACCGCTTCCACGCGGACCAGCGAACCGCCCGTGTCGATGTCGGGAGCGATCCAGCCGCCCGGTGTCCACAGGTCGCCAGTCGCCGCGACGGCGGATCGGGGCCAGACCACAACGGCGTCGGAGTCCGTGTGCCCCGGTAGGTGCAGGATCTCGATCGCCTCCCCGTTGAAATGGACCGAGACCGCGTCGTCGAACGTCACCGTCGGCCAGAACGCCTCCGGCAGCGCGGGGAAGGTCTGATCGACGAGGAACTCGAGGCGCTGTTCGCTCTGCAGACGGGTTCGTAGCGCCTCTGATCCGAGAATGACGGCCGAGTCGGAGAAGCGGTCGTTCCCTCCGAGATGGTTCTGGTGCCAGTGCGTGTTCGCCACGTACCGAACGTCGTCGACGCCGAGCCCGTCCAGCGCGCGCGCCAGGTCCGACGAGACCGAATCCGCCATCGTATCAACGAGGAACGTTCCGTCCTCTCCCCGGAATACGATCGTATTGCCGGACCCCTCGTTCGCGTAGAGTACGGTGAACCCTGCCTGGAGCTCGCCGACACGAATCCGTTCCTGGGCCTCGAGTGGCGTAGGGTGGGCCGAAAGCGCGAGGAGCGCTGTCAGCCCGATCCACACCCCGTGTGATACGTTTCTCGCGAACATGTCCTGCCATCTCCTGGAGCGGGTGTCGCCGGAGGACGTCGACGTTGATGGACAGCACGGCAAGATACGGAGAACGCAAGTTCGATCGCACGCGACCGGCGATCTCGGCCACGGCCCTCATGGGGCTCGCCGCCGTTCTTACCGGATGCGCGTCGGGCGGCGCGCCCGCGACGCCCGAGCCGACGGAGCCCACATTCGACTATCGCGCCGAATACCGGGTGTCCTGCAACGTCAGCGACGAGTGTCGGGTCCAGTACATTGACGAGGGCGGCGTCCTGCGCGCCCGAGATATCGTGGGCGAATGGGACCTCGCTGTCGGAGTGAACGCCGGGACCCGCATGTGGCTGCGAGCCTGGGGGGGGGGTGCCCGCC
>JAOTZH010000049.1 GCA_029861425.1 Gemmatimonadota bacterium | reverse complement strand
CCTCGGCCGCACTGGAGCGCCTGCTGCTTCAGGAGCAAGCCGAGGAAGCCAGGCTCCTCTACGTGGCCGCCACGCGGGCGCGCGACCGGTTGCTGGTGGTCGGCCCTCCGGAGCCTCGGAAGCCCAGCTTCGCGACATGGCTCGGCGTCGAGCTTCGTGACGCGCGTGAGGCGCACGAGGTATCCCGGACAGAGCCGGACGCCGCGGCCGAGCCACGCCGGGCGGCTCCGCGGGCCGAGGCCGCGGATCCGGCGACCGGGACCGGCAGTCAGCTCGATGCGTTCGGGGCGGGGACGCGTCCCCAGC
The DNA here is from genome assembly GCA_029861425.1 of Gemmatimonadota bacterium. Lineage (GTDB taxonomy): Bacteria > Gemmatimonadota > Gemmatimonadetes > Palauibacterales > Palauibacteraceae > Palauibacter. The sequence continues at coordinate 20,921 of JAOTZH010000049.1, read as the reverse complement.
TCGATCTGTTCGCGGGTCGGCCGGCCGAGCCGGCCCCCGACGGCGAACCCGATGTCCGCATGGTCGTTCGTCGACATCCCGCGGCGCTTCAAACGAGCATCGCCGCGCCGACCGTATCTCTGGCCTGGCTCACGGACATCGAGCGCGAGGACTGGCCGGACCGCGTTGCTCCGGTCCGGCTTCCGGCGGCACGCCGGATCGGGAGCGCCACCGAGCGCATGATGGAGTCGAACGATCTGGAGGCCTGGACGCTGCGCTACGAGCACGGTGTCCTGCCCGCTTCAGACTTCCTCATCGAAAGCGGCGGGGGGACCGCCGGGGCCCTTCCACCGCGCGCCCGGGGCGTCTTGATCCACGGGATCCTGGAGCGAATCAGGTCGGAGGAGGAACTCGGTAGGGTCCTCGAGGAAACGATCGCGAGTCTCGACCTCGGGGACCTGGAAACGGCCCTGTCCACCGGGTCCAGGTACCGTCAGGCGCTCGAGCACGAGATCGCTGAGGTGATCCGAAGCCCGGAATGGCGCTGGTACGTCGAGGGGAGTCACTTCCGGGAGCTACGATTCCTGTACCGGTCGGGGGACGGCTGGATTCAGGGAGCATTCGACGTCCTCCGACCCGCCGTCGGGCACGGGGCACGACCGGATCAGGTCAGCCTGTTTCAGGCCCCGGCCGACGCCGACGGGACTCGACACGCCGATCCATGGGTCATCGACTTCAAGACGCATCGGATCGACGAAGCGGAAGCGGTGGCCATCGCGGCCGAGTACGACGTGCAGATCGAGGTCTATCGGGAAGCGGCCGCGGCGCTACTCGCTACGTCGCTTGAGGGCGAAGGGGATCGGACCGTCCGGGTGGGTCTCCACTTCACCCACCCGAACGTCGCGATCGAGAGATAGAACCGACTAGGGCGCGCGCTGGATCCGTACGCCACCGTTTGTGGTCCGGACGCTTATCGGCGCCCCCCCAGACCCGATCTCGGTCGAGAGGGTACGCGAGATCCTGCCGGAGACGGTCATCGGAAACTCGATGTCGAATCCGCCGTTCCGAGTCCCTGACTCGAGCTGCGCGGAGTATCCCTCTGGAATCGACAGCACGACGGCGCCGTTCGTCGTAACCGCCTCGAGCCCCCCGCCGTCCCAGCGCGACCCGCTCAACTCGACCGACAGCCCGCCATTGGTCGTCCGCGCCGACACGTCGCCTCCGAGGTCGCGAAGGCTGATACCGCCGTTCGTCGTCTGGAGCTCCATCGTCCCGCGGACCCCCTCGACGCCCACTCCACCGTTCGTGGAGGACAGCTCCAGGTCGGTGTTGCGGGGCACGCTGATCCTGTAGCTCACCGACCAGCTTTCGTTCCGCTCGGCCTTCGGGCCGTCGGCGCGAATCGTCCCCCCCGTCTCGATCGTAATCGCCGACACGAGCTCCTGGGCGCGCGCTTCGCTGCGACCTCGGGATACGACCTTCGCCAGCACCCTGACCTCGTTACGGTCCCAGCCGACCACCTCGACACCGCCATTCGGCTTCGCGTCGACCTCGAGCGACCCGTCCCCCCTGAGGGTGAACTCCCGAACCTCGCAGTGGCGGTTCTCACGGTCTTCATCGCCGCACCAGTCCGACTGCGCGTCCGCCTGTAGCGGGGTCGTGAACAGGGCGGCGGCCATGATCCCGAGCCCGTAAGGGCGGGGCATCCGTACGTTTCTCATCGGTGTCCTCGAAGTGGAGTGTGGCTCAGGTCCTCAATGGTGCTCGTGTGCCGTATCCCGGTCGTGGCACAGCACCAGTTAGACTGTATTCGAGGGCCAAAAGGTTGCGACCCGGTGAGCGTCGCGAACGGGTCCCGCGGGCTCCAACCTTTTCGGTCAGGAGCGCGTCTCAAACGCGAACCATGACTCAAACGGCTAAGCGGTTGACCGAGACGAACGGGTGGTCGGAAGAGCTCGCGCAGGAAGCGATGGATGTCGCGTCTGCCGCGGGAGGCGATGCCCAGGCGTTCGAGAGGCTTTATCGAACGCACGTGGGACGCGTGTATTCGCTAGCCTGCCGCCTCGCGGGTCCGGCCGATGCCGATGAGTTCACGCAGGACGTTTTCGTCCGGGCGTGGCAGAAGATCGGGACGTTCCGGTCGGAAGCACGGTTCGGATCGTGGCTGTACCGGCTGGCCGTGAACGTGATCTACGGACAGCTCCGGACACGGTCGACGCACCGGAAGCGACACGCGGAGAGCGAGATTCCGCTCGAGCGTGCGAGGGCGAAGAAGGATTCGCCGGAGATCCGGCTCGATTTCGATGTCGCGATCGAGCAGCTGCCGGACGGAGCACGGGAGGTGTTCGTGCTCCACGACGTGGAGGGATACAAGCACCGTGAGATCGCCGAGATGGTAGGCATCACCTCGGGAACGTCGAAGTCACAGTTGCACCGCGCCCGGATGATCCTCCGGACGCACCTGGACCGCTGAAGCGGAGCACACGAGAAAGACCATGACGGACAGATTCAGAGACAGACTTTCAGAGTACATCGACGGCGAGCTCGAAGCGCCCGAAGAGGCGCTGGTCGAGCGGCACGTCGAGACGTGCGCCGAGTGCTCCGAGATCGTGACCGATCTCGAGGCCGTGAGGGCGCGCGCCGGCGAAGTCGTCGATCGCGCGCCGGACTCGGACCTGTGGCCCGGGATCGCCGAGCGAATCGCGGATGACGGCGTGCTCCGCCCCGTCGCTGATCTGTCGTCCAGGAGGGGCAGCCGCTTCCGCCGAATCGCGCTCACGGTCCCGCAGCTAGCGGCCGCCGCGGTCGCCGTGGCGTCCCTGTCCACCGCGGGAGCCTGGATGGCGCTGAGCGACAGTGGGACGACCGCGGCCGCGATCGATGATGCTCCGGCACCCACGGGTCCGGGCGCCACGCTGGCGTCGACGGACGCGGCAGAGGGGGCGCCGCTGGCCGAGCAGTACGGATCGGTGATCGCGGAGCTCGAGCAAGCCCTGTTCGGCTCGCCCGAGCGACTGAACCCCGACACCGAGGCGTCGCTACGCCGGGCCCTTCTCAAGATCGACCGGGCGATCGAGGATGCGATGAGGGCCCTCGAGGAGCTGCCCGGAGATCCCTATCTCGAACAGCACGTCGAGAACACGATGCGCAGGAAGACCGAGTTCCTGCAGCGCGCCGTCCAGCTGTCGCAGAGTTGATGATGAAGCGTCTTCTCATCGCGTCCGTCGTGACGCTCGTGCTTGCGGCCCCCGCGGCCGCGCAGGAAGAGAGATTCCAGATTGCTTCCGGAGCCCGCGTGTCGATCCGGAGTCCCGAGGGGGACATCCGGGTACGAGCGGTCTCCGGGCGCGAAGGGCGCGCGAGACTCGACAGCGGCGAAGACGAGGACCTCGTCACCGTTCGCCGCTCTGGAAACTCGATTACGATCGAGCCGATGTACGGGGACGGCGGCGACATGCTCGTCAGCCTTCCCGGAGATGTGTCACTGGAGGTGGTGGGACTCGATGGTGACATCAGCATCGTCGGGTTCTCGAACGAGATCACGATCGAGACGTTCGACGGCGATGTCGATGTCGACGGTGCGGGAGTGCTTTCGATTCGCACCGTCGATGGCGACGTCCAGGTACGGAACGTCGCCCGCTCGGCGGCGGTCGACTTCGGTGACGGGGATGTGCACCTGACCGGCGTGCGAGGGCCGGTGGCGGTAAACGGCGTGGATGGGGACATCACCGTCCAGGACGCCGACTCGCGACAGGTCGCGATCGCGACGATCAGCGGCAATCTCTGGTACGACGGCCGCGTGTACGACGGCGGCGAATATCAGCTGGGCACCCACGACGGCGACGTGACGTTCGCCGTTCCACAGGGCGTTGGGGCCACGGTTTCCGTGCTGTCCTACGACGGCGCCCTGATCCCGTCCTTCCCGCTCCAGATGCGAGGTTCGGTCGGGAGCATTGCCGAGTTCACGCTCGGGGACGGCTCCGCGCACGTGCAGCTGGAGTCTTTTGACGGGAATATCCATTTGATTCGGCCGGGCGAACGGTCGCCCGACCGTCAGTGAGGCGTGAGCCTGCAAGGAGTGCATGAGATGATTCAGAGGGCGGTGCAGACGGTGGCGATCGCCGCCGCGATGGTGGTTTGTGGGACGACGGCGAACCTCGCCGCGCAGCAAGACTTTTCATGGAGCGGCTCCGTCGATCGCGGCGACGCCGTCTCCATTCGTGGGATCAACGGTGGGATCGTGGCCCGGGCCGGGAGCGGCAGCGAGGTCCGCGTCACGGCGGTCAAGACGTCCGAGGACGACCCGATCTCGTCCGTGCGCGTCGAGGTCGTCGAGGACGGCGACGGGGTCCTGATCTGCGCGGTGTATCCGACTCCGGATAACGCGGATGAGGAGAACCGGTGCGCGCGCGGCCGGGCGTACAAGATGAACAACAAGGACAACGACGTGAAGGTGAACTTCACGGTCGAGGTCCCGGCCGGCGTGGAGCTCAACGCGGTCACGGTGAACGGTGACGTCGAGGTAAGCGGACTGACCGGCGACGTAAACGCCGTAACGGTGAACGGCGACGTGGACGTGTCGACCAACGGATCAGCGACCGCGACGACCGTGAACGGCTCGATCGAGGCGCGTGTGGGCCGCCTCGACGACGATCTGGAGTTCACGACCGTGAACGGCGGCGTGCGGTTGACTCTGCCCGCGGGTGCCTCGGCCGACGTCGAGGCGACGACGGTGAACGGACGCATAGAGACCGATTTCCCGATCACGATTCGCGGGCGCTGGGGTCCGAGGTCCGCGCGCGGCGAGATCGGTGGCGGCGGCGTAAGCCTCCACATCACGACCGTGAACGGCAGCATCGAGATCATCAGGGCCTGACCCGGCCCATCGAAGGGCCACCTCTTCGATCGAAGCCAGCCACACCGAACCGGTCACCGCCACGCGCGGTGGCCGGTTTTCGTTTCTCCCGTGTGTAGCCACCGCCGTCGGGGACCGCGACATTCGCGCGATGCGGAACGAGACGAAGGGGACCCTCGCCATACTCGGGTCCTCGCTCGGTTACGGTGGGCTCGCGGTGCTGGGGAAGATCGCGCTGCTGCGAGGAGTCGAGGTCATCCCCTTGCTCGCGTGGCGATTCATCGTGGCCGCGACGCTTCTGTCGCTTCTCGCGCTCGTGACGCGGGGCGGATGGCCGGATCGGCGCGCAGCGCGGCACGTCGGTCTGCTGGGCGTGCTCTACTCCGGGAACTCGATCGCGTTCATGATCGGACTCGACCGGATCCCGGCGGGGCTCGCCTCGCTCGTGTTCTTCACGTACCCGGCGGTGGTCGTGCTGCTATCCCGTGTCTTCCTCGGCGAGAGCCTCACGGGCCGCAGGGTCGTTTCGCTTCTCGTGGCGACCGCCGGGTGCAGCCTGATCGTCGGTCAGGGGATCGCGAGCGTCGACGCGGCGGGGATCCTCTGGGTGCTGTTGGCCGTGGCCCTGATCGCGGCGTTCATCATGGTCAGCCACGATGTCATGTCCGCGGTTCCAGCCATCGGCGGGACCGCGCTCCTCCTGAGCACGACGGCCGTGATCATCACCGTCATCGGGGCGGTTCGCGGCGAGTCGGGCGTGCCGTCCGACCCGGTCACGGTCCTCGTGCTGCTCGCGCTCGGCGTCACCTCGACGGCCATTCCCGTGACTCTCTTTCTCCTGGGGATTCGATGGATCGGGCCGGCCCGGGCCTCGATCTTCTCGACGCTCGAACCACTGATCACGGTGTTGCTCGCGGCGATTCTCCTCAGCGAGCGCCTGCTGCCCCTGCAACTCGTCGGCGGGGCACTGATTCTCGGAGGGGTCATCTGGCTTCGGCTCGAGCCCTCCGCGGTGGAGGAAGCCCCGCACTGATCCGATGCCCCCCCGGCGGCCGTCTCGGCCCGCAGGAGGGCGTGGCTCAGAACCGGGGGCGAACCACGCGGGTCTGATAGGTCTCGAGATAGGCGCGGTGGCTCGAGTCGTCCGGATACGCGTCCCCCGGACCGTGGGGGTACGTCGTCTGACCCCTGAACGGGAGCGGATCGACGCGGTCGCCTGTAGCCGTATTCAGATCGCCGTCCTTCACCCACCCGTCGGTGTAGATGAGGAAGGTCCGTGTCCACCCGGCCGGCAGCGCGGGAAGCTGGTCCGCGGAAAACCGGAGCGTGATCTCGTCGCCGGCGTTCGAGACCACGTACATGTCGTCACCGGCCTGGACGAGATCCGTCACGTCTCCGTAGCGCGTATAGGTCCCGGCGAGGTCGCTCCACATCGGGTCGGTCGAGACTGTCTCGTAGTCGAACCAGTGGGGCCCGTAGCGACCGCCCTTCCGGTACTCGCGCGAGAAGCCGCGGTAATGCAGGTCGGCCGCCCGGGGGGCGAGGCGGGTGATGGTCGCCGACGTGTCCTCGCCGCCGACCGAGTAGAACGCCTCGTCCCAGTAGACCATGAGGTTCGTCCGGATTCGCACCCGTCGGTCCGCCGTCGGGAACAGGCCGCTCAGATCGACGACCATCGTCTTGTCCTTGCCGGACGGGAACCCCAGGTCCGGGATCACGGTCTGCCAGTCCCCGTCCGGCCCCATCACGTCCAGGGCCGGAAACCGTGCGACGACGGCGTCGCTCTGCCGCATCGCGACGTTGATGCTGGCGTCCGTCGGGAAGATCCAGCCGGTGAGAAAGAGCACGACCTCGCCCTCCCTCGCGGCGTCCCCGAGATCCAGGATTAGCTCGTGCGGTTCCGCGATCCCCTGGAAGCGTCCGGCCCTCAGGCTCGATACGTACGTAAAATCGCGCTCGGCCAGGGCGTCGAGGTGGTCCCGCCCTTCCCCGTCGAAAGCCGAGACGAGACTGTGACGAGCGTTGACCGTCCACAGCTCGAGCCCGGTCGGCGCCGGCGGCACGAAACGCTCGTCGACGAAGACGTCCACGGAATCGGGGTGGTCGACGGCCACGAGGTCCACATCATCGACGTAGATCGTCTCCCACAGTTCCTCGGTCACCTGCATGAGGTACTCGCCGTCCCGCGGCTTCAATACGCCCGGTGGCAAACGCCGGTACTCCTGCGACGGGTATCCGGGCGCGTAGGCCTGCTGGCCGCCCCCGAGGATCCCGAGAGGCATCCCGAGCGCGCTCTTCCACATCACGTCGCCCACGAACTCGAAGCCCTCGCCGTTCCACAGATAGAGGAGCGGACACGATCCCTTCAGCGACTGCTGCTCGATCAGGTCCTGATCGGTCCCCGGGAAGTAGAGGTCCTGCGCGACCCCGTTGGGCCATTCCACCCGGACGACGTCCGCCTTCAGTCGGCCATCGAGCCCGAAGCGGACTGCAGGACGGGTGACCGTCCGCGTCTGGAGAAGATCGCCCACCCGAACCTCGATCCGGGCGCCGATCCCGAACCGGTTGTTCTTTCGACTTCCGTCCCCGAGTCCCATCAAATCGAGCCGGATGAAGTGGTTCGCGTTCCCTCCGTCGTTCCTGAGCAGCTCGAGATCTCCCGCTGCGGTGAGGAGGACGAGATCGGAGTCGCCGTCATCGTTGTAGTCCGTCTCCGTGAGGCGGGAGAGGGAGGCGAGCGGCGAGGGGAGGAAGCGGCTCGCATCCTCGAGATCGTCGCGCACGTTCCGCAGGAGGACGAGCCCCGAGCCCACGCCGGACCCCGCGACGCCGACATCGACCCAGCCATCGTTGTCGAAGTCGAATGCCTCGAGGTCCCGGGGTGCGAGGCCGCCGAGATCGACCGTGATCCGGGGCACCGGCTCGAACGTCCCGTCCCCCGTCGCGAGGTACACGCTCAATCCGGCCGCACCGGCGACGCTCAGATCGGGGCGCCCGTCGTTGTTCAGGTCCTCGAGCAAGACCGCGGTCGCGTCGCCCGACCGCTCCGATCCGAGACCGAATGCGGCGGTCGCGTCCTCGAACCGGCCTGCACGTTCGTTCCTGAGGACGCGCACCCCGGCCGCGCCCTCGGCGAGCACGAGGTCCAGGTCCCGATCGTCATCCAGATCGGAGAAGGCCAGGTCGAAGGTCGTGCCGCCGGAAGGACCCGCGAGCCCGGCCTCCCCCGCCATCTCGTCGAAGCTCAAGTCGCCGTTGTTCCGAAAGAACCGGTTCGGGCCCTCGCGGGCTTCCAGCACGTCGAGATCGCCGTCCTGATCGAGGTCCGCGGCGATGATCCGGTGGGTCGTTCCGGTCGTCCCGCCCGCGAGCCCCACCGTCGGGATCGACTCGAACGTGCCGTCGTCGGTCTGGTGAAGCGCGGAAGGCGTCGACCCGCCCGCGAATACGTCGAGCCGCCGATCGTCGTCGAGATCCACGAACAGCAGCTCGTCGGCGTCGGCGGTGAGGGCGCCGACCTCGCCCGACACGTCGACGAATTGCCCGAGCTCGACGCGCAGAAAACGACCGGTCCCCTCGTCGAGCCAGAGCGCGTCCTCGTCCCCGTCCCCATCGAAGTCGCCGATCGCGATCGCCGATCCCGCGTCGCCGGACCCCGTACGAGAGTCGTTGAGCGCGGTGAAACCGGAGAGCTGCGATGCATCGGAGTAGCGCAGGGCGGCGAGCACGTCGGCCTCCTCGACCACCCGGAGGTTGTCGGCGGAACTGAACCGTAGGAACGGGACCCCGACCAGCCGGCCGGCTGGCGGGCGCAGCTCGGTCGAGGCCGCCTGAAACGGCCCGGTGACCTCATAGAACCGCCTGAAACCGTCAAACGCCGCGATCGCCGCTGCCGCGTTGCCGGCGCGCGCGGCATCCTCGGCGGCCGCGAAGGACGTGACCGACTCGCGGGGCAGATCAGGGGCGATCTGTCGGAGCTCCTCCATGCCCGCCACCGCGTCATCCGTGGAACCGGCGGCGAGGTGCGCACTCACCAGCTCGACGCGTGCGGCAATGTTTCCTGGCGAGGCGTCGGACGTCGCGGCCAGCCGCTCCACATGCGCGGGCGAGCCGCGCCCCGTCGTCGCCTCCTCGATGACGGCCAGCAGCCAGAGGGTGCGAGCATGGGTTGGGTCGTCCTCGAGCGCCTCGAGCAGAAGAGTGCGAGCCGCGTCCGCAGCGCCGGCCTCCCAGCGGAGCCGCGCGACAGCCAGCGTGAGCTCGGGGTCATCCGGCGAGCGCTCGCGGGCCACGCTGAGCAGCCGCTCCGCATCATCGAGGCGCCCATCTCGAAGCGCGATCAGGCCGAGTCCGGCGTAACCCGCCGGGTCCTCGGGGGCGATCTCGATCAGTCGATCGAACTCGGCCGCGGCCTCATCCAGGCGATCCTGCTGTAGGAGGGCCTCCCCTGCCCCGCGCGCCGCGAGTATGTCCGCGGTGGACGCCGGCGGGGCACCGCCGCCGGCATCGCACCCGGCCGTGAGGAGGACGAGCGTGCCCGCGATGATCGACCGCCCGCGGCGGGAAACCCGGCCGACCGCCCTCACCTGGCCGCGTCCAGCTCGGATATCACGACCTCATCGCCGGCAGCGACGTCGGCGCGTCGACTCCGCGCTCCCCCCGGCCACACCACCACGACGCTGTCGGCCCCCGCCACGGCGCCCAGACCCGCGACCACGGGGTTCGTCTCCGACTGGGAGAGGTACGAAGAGCTCGTCGAGATCACGAACCGCTGTCTGGTGTCGCCCGAGTAGACGTACACGGTTGCCCCTATCGCATCCCGGTTCGGCGCCTCTCCCTCGAGCCTGACCCGTACCCACGCGGCCTCCGCCTGATCGAGGTCGTTTCGGAGCACCTTCGCCGGTCCGCCGTTGGTCGAGATCACGACATCCAGGTCGCCGTCGCGATCCAGGTCGGCCGTGGCGATCCCCCGTGCCACGAGCGGCTGCTCGAAGCCTCCACCGACCAGATCCGTCACGTCGGCGAACTGGCCGCGTCCGTCGTTCTGGAGGAGGATCGGGGACTGCTCGAACGACACGTCTGCTTCGACGCGCTGGATGTCGGGTTCGATGTGGCCGTTCCCAAGCATCAGGTCGGTATAGCCGTCGAGATCTAGGTCGGCGAACCGCAGCCCGAAGGTCAGCGGGAGCATCGTCACCCGCGTGATCCGCGCCGCGCCGGCCAGGTCCTGGAACAGAGACTCGCCGATCTGCGTGTAGAGCGCGACCGGCTCGTTGGAGAAGTTCCCGATACCGATCGACAGATTGCCCCTGTTCGTCACGTCCGCGACGTCGATCCCCATTCCGGCCCGAGCACGCCCGAACTCGTCGAATGCGACCCCCGCCTCGAGCGCCGCGTCACGGAACGATCCGTCGCCTTCATTCAGATAGAGGAAGTTCTGGTACGTGTCGTTTGCGATCGCGATGTCGGGCAGACCGTCCCCGTTGAAGTCGTCGATGGCCACGCCGAGCGACTTCCCCTCCGGATTCTCGACCCCCGCATCCGCCGTGACATCGTCGAACCCTCCGGAGCCGTCGTTCCTCAGAAGCCGACAGGACTCACCCTCGTAGTCGAGTGGGGTCGCGTAGCCCTTGTTCTCGCCGTCGTAGGTCGTGAACAGATCCGTCTCCGGAGTCCATCTCACGTAATTGCAGACGAAGAGGTCGAGGCGTCGGTCGCCGTCCGAGTCGAGCCAGGCAGCGGCCGTCGACCAGGCCGGCGCCGTGGCTCCAGGCGGGTTCCCGGCGGCCCCGGCCCGCGCTGTCACATCCGTATACCGACCGCCGTCGTTCCGGTACAGGCGGTTGTCGCCCACCGCCGTGACATAGAGATCGGCGTCGCCATCGCCGTCGTAGTCGGCGGCGACCGCTCCCATCCCGTAGATCGGCGTGTCGAGCCCGGCCTGCCGCGTCACATCCTCGAACGTGCCGTCACCGCGATTCCGGTACAGCCGCGACGTCGCTCCGCGGTCTTCCGGGCGACCTTCCCACCCGGTCGAACTCACGAGATATATGTCGGGCCACCCGTCGGCGTCGTAGTCGAAGACCGCGACGCCGCTCCCCATCGTCTCTGGCATCCACTTCTCGCCGAACGCACCGGTCGCATGGACGAAATCGACACCGGCGCTGCCCGTGATGTCCGTGAACCGCGTGCTGGTCTCCGCCTCGGACGAGCCGGAAGTGGCGAACGAGGGTCGCGTGTACTGAGGCCGCTCCTCGGTCACCGGCTCGGGCTCGCCGCAGCCGGCCACGAGGACCGCGAGCGCGAGACCCGCGCGCGCGGTCTTCACCGGCTTCCCTCGCCGATCGCGACATCATGTGTATGGATCGGGGTCGCCATCAGGTTCACCCCCGGATTCTCGGCCCGATAGCGTCGCCGCAGGGCGGTCGCCGCCTCGTCGATCCGATAGCGTTCGAACGCCTGTTCGGCAATGGCGGCCTCCTCATCTCGTCCCAGCGCGCGCAGACCGAGCATCCGATTGTAGTGTGCGTCCCGGTGCTCGGGATCGATCTCGAGCACCCGATCGAAGGCGGCGATCGCCTCCTGGTATTCGGTAGCGAGAAAGAGCGTGCGTCCGAGCTCGAACCAGGCCGCCCGGTCTTCCGGGAACGCGTCCAGGACCGCCCGATACGCCTGCGCCGATTCCGTGTATCTGCCATCCGCCTGTAGCGTCCCACCCCAGATCCAGTCGACTCGGACGTCGCGCTCGCCGATGCTCTCGACTCGTTCGAGGTGCTCGTACGCCGCTTCGAGGTTGCCCTCGTCGAGCGCCAGCCGGGCGAGGTTGAGCGGTCCGTCCACACGCCCGGGCTCGCGGCGCTCGACCGCCTCGAAGGGCGCCCGGGCGGCCCTGCGATTCCCCTCCCTGCGGAGGGCGACCCCATAATCGTTGAAGCGCACCCAGAGCGGCACCCCGGTGGAGCCCGCGTTCCCATCGACGGCCGTCTCACTCGCCGTCGCGACGCGGGCCGTGCGGTCCGAGCCATCCGCGACCCGGAGCGTGACCTCGTGGCTGGCGATCTCCGTGATCGGCAGCTCGGGCACATCGCCGAAGGTCTTGAAGCCCTCGGGGTTGGCCGCGTAGGCGAACTCCGTGTAGGCGCGGTCGAACTTCCTCCAGAGGAGTCGGGCCCGGACCGTCAGCTCCGCGGTTCCTTCAGGGACGGTCAGACGGTAATGCGCGACATCCGATGTCCCGGGCGGGATCACGTTGCTCGCGGCCGTGACGTGAATGTCCTGTGCGTTTCGCTTCTGGATCGGCTCGCCGTTCCCATCGAGGATCACCGCCTTGAAGACGTGCGCCATCGGGTCGAGGTGCCCATCCTCGCCGATCTCGCCGCTACGCGCGATCGCCCGGCCCCGATCGTCCAGAATCGTGAATTCCAGCCATCCTTCGTTCGAGTCGTTCGTTCCACCCGGGAACGTGTGTCCGACGCCAATGTTTCTCACGACCACATCCAGTGTGACCGTCTCGCCCGGCGTGAGGGCGGGCTGCCGAACGTCGAGCGGCATGACCGCTTCGTCGGCCCCCTGGCGGCGCAGTGCGAACACGTCCACCCGCAGCTTCTCGCTCCGCAGGAACGCCTCGATCTTCTCGAGCGTGGCCGTGTCGCCCCTGACAAACGGAAGCGCGGTGTTCACCGCGATGAACCTGTGCGACCGCACCATCCCGTTTTCGGCGGACAGGTCGCCCAGCGGCGCCTCCTCCAGCGGCATGTGGCAGTCCTGACAGATGCGTTTCACCGGAGGCAGGTAGAACGTCCTCGACGCGTTGAGTGCCACGCCGCTGTCATGCCAGTTGTCGTATTCGTCCTGACCCCTCAGCCATCGGTAGTTATTCACCGGCTCGGTCAGGCTGACCTTGTGACACGTCGCGCAGAACTCGGGAGTCCGGAGGTCCGGGGCAAGCAACTGGCGCATGTGCACCGTGGGCTTCGCCTTGAGCGCGGCATCGTGTAGGAACTCACCCCACGACCCTTCATCGGCCTCCGCGAAGAGGTACGGGTCTTCCTGCTCGTCGGCGATGTTGTAGTTGCCGTTGCCCGTCCGATCGTGGATCCGGTCGATCGCATGGCACGCGAGACACGTGAGCCCCGCCTGCGCCTCCACCGAAGCCCGGTCGATCTCCCCGTCCATCGATCCCGCAAGCATGAGGGCGGGGTCGTGGCAACCGCTGCACCACTTGCTCTTCACTCGTCCGACCGCCTCCGGCCCGAGGTCGAACGCCGCCAGATGCGCTCGGACCGCCTCGCCGGCCTCGGAGGACTCCTCGCGTAACAGATTGATGGTGGCTTCGTAGAACGGGTTGTTCATCGACGCGAAACGGTGAGCCGAGGCCGCCCACTGCTCCGTCACGTCGGGGTGGCATCGGGCACACGATCCGCTTCCGATGCGGGTATCGACCGCGAACCCGCGCGCCTCTACCTCGGCCGCGACCTGATCGGCCAGCTCGCCGGCTCCGGAACGCGTGATGATCCGCGACGGCAGGTACGTACCCGTCGACGTGGTGGTCGCCGACGGAAAGAACGGACTCTCGGCCGGCACGAAGCCGGTCGGCACGAAGTCGCCTTCAGAGAAGGCGGCTACATCCCGTTCGCGCCCCCCGGGCCCGACATCGAGCCCGAGTGCCAGCGCTTCGCGAGCCTCCGGCGTCAGCTGCACGTCGCGCCGCGTCATGGCATGGAGCCCCACCCCGAGGACGAACACGCCTCCCACGAGCAGGGCGAACCGCCTGGCCTTCGCGGCCGAAGGCCGGGCGTAGCTGACGAGCCGGTGGCCGCCATAGCCGCAGACGATCAGAGCCGCGGACGCTACGTGCGCCCACCAGGCCCAGCTGTGATCGCGGCTGGCGGCCGCCGTGAGGATGAACAGGCCGCTCACGACGAGACCCGCGCCGACCACGCCCATCGCGATCCCCGTCAGGATCGACGCGCGGTGCTTTCGCTTCCAGACCTTCGGCAGATGCGCGATGAGGAAGCCGAGCATCATGCACGCGAGCAGCAACCCGACCCCCGTATGGGTCAGGACCATGGCCTGGAAAAGCGGAGGCAGAGACGTCTCACCAACGGCGAAGAACCGCCATCCGAACGCATCCGCAACGCGGTTCGCCACCAGGTAGAGCGTGTTCGCGAGCATGAACACGGAGAGCCCGATAGACAGCGACAGCAAGACCTCGAGCGCCCGCGGAAGGATCGAGGGAAGGACCGGACGCCCGGTCATCCGCGCCCGTCCGCCACCCCGGGCGCGATCACGACGACGTCGCGACGGCCGGCCGCCAGCGCGTCGGCGTCGACGTCGACCGTCTCGACCCGCCCGCCCGGCCAGGTGACCTCCACACCGACCGGGACACCCGAGAGCCCGAGTACCTGCACCGGATCATCGTGTGAGCCGACACCGGACCCCGCTCGGATCTCGCGCCGCGGACCAAACCCATCCGAGTATACGACCCGAACGGAGGCACCGACCACATAGGGATTGGTGGGCGGCCCTTCGAGGCGCACGCGCAGCCCGGGAGCCGCACCCACGTTCCGGTAGAGGGCGACCGCCCCGCCGTTCTGACCCACGGCGAGGTCGATGCGCGCGTCGCCGTCGAGGTCGGCCACCGCCGGACCTCGCTGGTCACCGTTGAGCCGCACGCCGGATCTGTCGGACTCCAGCACCTCGAACGAGTCGCCGTCCACCACCCGGAGCCAGATCCCCTGCCCCGCGTCGTATCGGGGCGAGTCCTCGTCTGTCGCGAAGAAGTTCTGAGCGACGAAGACGTCGTCCCTGCCGTCCCCGTCCGCGTCCGCGATGAGCGCCGCGAGCGCAGGTGCCCACTGAGTCTCCTCGGGAAGCTCGGCGGCCTCGAACCGGTCCCCACGATTCCAGAGAACGAGGTGCGCGAGCGATGAGGCGCTGACCACGGCTCGCGGCTCGTCCCCCAGGGCCTCCTTCACGGTGGCGTCGGCGTATGCAGCGTGCGTCTCCAGCCGTGCCGCGAGTCCAGGGAGCGCCCCGGCCATCCTCTGGAACCCGCCGAGCGGGGCTACGCCGCCCAGTCGCTCGTCGTACCGGGCCTCTATCACGTCCAGCGTTCCGTTTCGATCCACATCCTCAAAATATGCGAGAAGGGGGGAGTCCGCCGTCGCGCGATACTCGGTGTTGCGACCCCACGACGTGGCCACGAGATCCGGCCGCCCGTCTCCATTCAGGTCCCCGGCCGTCACCGCGTTCCACCGGCTCGTCAGGGCGCCCAGTCCAAGCTCGTCCGTGGCGTCGACCAGTCGTCCCGAGTCGTTTCTTAGGACACGCAGGGGACCCCATTCGATCGCCAGGATCAGGTCCGGGTCACCGTCCACATCGTAGTCGGTGAAGACCGCACCCGAGACGAGCCCGACCCCGTCGAGAACGGCGGCGGCCCCCTGGTCGGGGACGAATGACCCATCCCGCCTCCCGAGCAGCAGCCGGGACGACGCACCCTCGGGGTAACGGCCGGGCTTCACCCGTCCCCCGATGAACACGTCGAGAAGACCGTCGAGATCGACGTCGGAAGCGGCGATCGGTCCGACCGCGCTCTCGTCGCCGGGCGCCAGTCCGACGAGGCCGGCCCGTGCGGTGGAGCCGGCGAACGACCCCGCCTCGAGATCGACCCCTATCAGCGATGGCATGGCCATCCGGTCGCCTTCCGGAGCCTCGTAGCCGGACAGGCCGATGAGGATGCGGGCGCGCCCGCGTCCGTCGGGAAGCGGGATGACCCCCGACTGGTCGACCGGGACCTCCGGTCCGCCGAGGCCCACACGCCGGAGAGTGCCGTCGTCGTTTCGGTAGAGCGCCGGGGGCGAGCCGGCACCCGCGGTCACCACGAGGTCCGCATCGCCGTCGGCGTCGAGGTCGTGCCAGCCGAGTTGTGGCCCCATCTGGCTGAGGCGCAGGGGCAAGAGGGGCTGCCGCGCGAAATCATCGAATACCGGTTCGTCGTGCAGACCGCCGAACGCCACGCGCTCGAAGAGGGGGGTCACGGGTGGCGGGCCCTCGAGCGTCGACTCGGCACCGGGCGATGTGGCGACAGCCCCGGTCTGATCGATCTCATAGAGACGGTTCGGCTGCGCAGACTGGACCACCGACACGCTGCCGTCACGCCACTTCACTTCGATCCGTGCCTCGCCGTGGTCCGGCATCGCGAATGTCGCGAGAGGGGTCGATCCCGACAGGTAGCCACCCCCCCCGACGACCTCGCTCGACTGGACGGGAAGCCCGGGCGCTGTGACCGTGATCCAGCCGCCAAGGCCCGCAGTGTTCGCATCCGACCCTCGAAGCCGAACCGCGAGGCGAGGGGCGCTGGCGTCGTTGCGTAGCACGAGGGCGGGCGCGTCGAGCCGATTCACGACTACGTCCAGGTCGCCGTCGCCGTCGAGATCTCCAAGCGCGAGTCCATGCGAGATGTCGGCCTCCGCCCCGAACGACCAGGTGGCCCCCACCTCCTCGAACGTCAGGTCTCCGCGGTTTCGAAACGCGACGTTCCTGAGCGGCAGCGGCTCGAAGAAGAGAGAGGTCTCCGCCCAATCGCCGATGAACGCCCGCTGCAGCCTGACCTGCGTATCCGCGTCCATGAGATCGAGGATGTGGCCATTCGGAATCAGCAGATCCTCGTAGCCGTCCAGATCGACATCGAGCGACTGAACCGCCCACGACCAGTCGGACGCCTCGATACCGGCGAACCGACCGATCTCGGGATAGGTGCCGTCGTCGCGTCGAATGAGAAGCGTGTTACGCGCGACCTGCTGCGTCCCGGTATCCTCGCCGGGGAGCCCCCGCTCGACCCGCGCGACGGGGTCCTGTGTCTTTCGGAGCCGCGAGGAACGGCTCAGCATGTCCACCGTGAGAACGTCCAGGTCGCCGTCGCGATCGAGGTCCGAGAAGTCGACCGCCATCGTGGACGCGCTCGTGGTCGGCATCCGCCCACGTTCGAGCGCCGTGAACGTCCCGCCGCCGTCGTTCAGCCAGACGCGGTCGGGGGTGTGGAGGTCGTTCGCGACGTACAGGTCGGGATCGCCGTCACGATCCAGGTCGCCGAAGCGTGCGGCGAGCCCCCAGTCGCGCGGGAGCGCATCGGGCCGCGTCCCGTCGGCGAACCCGAAGGTCTCCGCCGCTTTGGCCGGGCTGAACCCCCCGGCTCCGTCGTTCAGGAACAACTCATCCGGCTCGCCCAGCTCCAGCCGGCGGACCTCGCCTCCGCCCCAGACGAGCTGGTAGTGGTCGGCGAACTCGGGGACGACCTCGAATCCGAGCTCCGTCTCGCGGACGGTTCGTTCGAACGTGCGTTCCTCGGGCCGGAAGAGATCGAGGACGGACTCGCGTTTGTAGTTCGTCAGATACAGATCGACGTCGCCGTCTCCGTCGATGTCCGACGCCGCGATCGACATCGCCCCCGTGGCGGGGCCGAGAGAAGGGCCGTCCGCGAACGAGCCCGAACCGTCGTTCAGGTAGATGCCCTTGCCGCCACCGAGGGAGGTGACCACGAGATCCGCGTCCCCGTCGCCCTCCACGTCCACGAACGTCGCGCCGGTCGAGAAACGTCCCTCCAGCCGGACTCCGGCGGCCTCGGCCACCTCCTCGAACCGCCAATCACCCAGGTTCCGGTAGAGGGCGTTCGCACCGTCCAGACGAGACAGATAGACATCCGTCAGACCGTCGCCATCGATGTCCCCCAGCGCCACTCCCGATCCGTTCGTCCGCATCTGGTTCTCGGCGAGCGCCTCGCGCCCCAGACGGTTCCGGAAGTCGATGCCGGACCAGTCGAAGGGGACGGGCGTGAACCCGACGCCGTCTTCGGCGGCCACCGCGAGCCCGCGCCACCGGAACCCGTCTCCTTCGGACCACTCGGTCGGCTGCTCGACGGCCTCGAAGTCGGGACCGGCGCACGCGGCCAGGACGACCAGGCCAAGCAGGGAGGCCCGCCGGGGGCCGGGAGGAGTCACTCGAGAGTGCCGATCAGAGGCCTTCGAGCAGCGCGTCGACGCGGGAGACCAGAGCGCGGTTGAGCGACAACCACGTCTCCGTGACGTCGGCGCTCGCCCATTCCGAGCCGCGGACGGCCACCAGGCCGACTCCCGTTGGCCACGGGTGTTCGCTCACGTACGCACGAATGGCGGCGAACGCCGCGAACACCCTCGCGTCGACGTTCCCCTCGAGGCCGGCCAGGCGTGCCGCCTCACGAGACCACGTGTCGCGTGCCGCGGGGTCGACCGCGACGCGGGGGAGGCGCAGGACCGCACCGCCGGACGCCGCTTCGATGGGGTCATCCTCGCGCCCTGGTGGAACCGGTACCACCCAGACGAGGGCCTGCCCTTCCTCCCCGAGTCGGCGGAATTCGTTCAGACGGTAGAACCGGGAGAGCGCCATCGCGTCGTTCGTCTCGTCGCCACCGGCGCCACCCATCTCATCGATGCGAGCGGCTCCGCGATCGGCGAGCTGCTGCAGGATCTCGCTGCGCTCGTCGGGCCGCTGGCCCCGGATCAGCGTCGACGCGCCGAGGGCGACCCCCGCGCCCAGAGCGACGAGGGCGACCGACCGGACGGCGGGACTCATGCCTCGCCGCGCTCCGCCGGCAACTCGTCGATGTCCGCCGTCCACTCGACCTCGATCGCACCCTCGATCGAGCGTGCCGAAGGGCACTTCGATGCGTGGCTCGCGAGCGCGCGATCCACCGTCTCCCGCGAGCCGTGCGGGATCCGCAAGCGGTAGTGGATCTTGATCCGGGTCAGTACGGGCACCCGGTCCACGATCTCGTTGATGCCTTCGACTTCCGCGGTTATGTCCTCAGGATCCAGGCGAATGCCGCGCACTTCCAGTGCGCCGTTAAGGGTCCCGAGCATTCAGCCGCCGGTCGTCGCGACCATGTAGTCGACCGGGAGCGGGAGATCGATCGTGTCGATTCCGTAGTGCTCCTTGATCGCCCCATGCACGCCCATGTCGATCTCGCTACCGTCGGAGAGCGTGGCGCGCCGGTGGACTCCCTGCACCTTTCGGAGCGACGCTCGGGCTACGTAGAAGGGTTCTGACAAGACAGCCTCCGCCACATTCGGGTCGAGGGTCCTTTGCGGCCGCTCACCGAACGGCTGCATGTTCGGCGGCAATCTAGATGACCCGTCGCGAACGAACCAACAACTCAGGGCCGCCGCGCACCGGCGGCGAATCGACTGCTGCGTGAGACCCGAAACCCGCTTCCGAGATCCCCTGCAACGAGGCCGCCTCGCGGTCGCCACCATGGCGCTCGTCGGCGTCGGCGCCGCCGGATGCGCGGACGGCCCGCGGGCGGGCGACGCGACTCCTCCCGGAAACCCGCAGATCTCGGACGTGGCCGAGAGGTTCTGGGACTGGTATCAGGGCTGGCACCCGCTGGAAGCGACCTATCTGGGCGGGCACGAGTTCGACGACAGAGTGCCGGACGCGACCCCGCAGGGGCGCGAGCTTCGCCGTTCCTCGGCCGCCGCCTTCTTCGATGAGCTCGCCGCGATCGACATCGACGACCTCGGCGCCGCCGACCGCCTGACGTACCTGGCGCTCGAGCAGGAGCTGGGCTCCGAGCTCGCCCGCCAGGTCTGTGAGCCGGACGTCTGGGTCGTGGACCACCGTGAGGGCATCCAGCTCGCCTTCCTCAACGTCGTGTCGGCACAGCCTGTAGAGACGCCCGAGGATGGCGAGCGGATGATTCGGCGGTGGAACGCGATCGCGGACTATCTCGACGACTACGTGTCGAACCTGAGATCGGGGCTGGAGCGCGGCCGGGTAGCCGCGAGGCCCTCGGTGGATCGCACGATCGTCCAGCTCGACGCGCTGCTCGAGCGCCCCGCCGATCAGTGGCCGTTCTACGCCCCGGCGGGCGTGAGCCTCGATTCGTGGCCGGAGGAGTCCCGTCGACGCTTCCGCACGGAGGTCCGGGAGGCGGCCACCCTCCGAATCAGGCCCGCGTACGAGCGATTGCGTGACTTCCTGCGCGACGAGCTGTACCCGAGCTCGCGAACAGGCGGAGAGGTCGGGCTCGCCTCCCTTCCAGGCGGTCCAGAATGCTATCTTGCTCTAATACATGATTTTACGACGCTTGATCTCACTCCTAACATTATACACGAGACGGGCCGGCTCGAGCTCGCGGGAATCCAGGAGGAACTACGCGCGCTGGGCGAGACCGCACTCGGCACTTCGGACCTCGGAGAGATCCAGGCGCTCCTTCGCGATGACCCCGCAATGCACTTCCAGTGGCGCGGCGAAATCGTATCGACCGCTGAGCGTGCGACCGAGCGGGCTCTCGCGGTCACGGACGACTGGTTCGGGATCACGCCGCGTGCCGAGCTGACGGTCCGCCCGATTCCCTCGTACGAGGCGCCCCAGAGCATCGTCGCGTACTACCGCCAACCGGCGCCCGACGGTTCGAGGCCGGGGATCTACTTCGTCAACACGTACCGTCCGGACATCCGGCCGCGGTATCAGGCCGAAGTCCTGACGTTCCACGAGACGTTTCCGGGCCACCACCTGCAGACCTCCATCGCACAGGAGCTCGAGGGGATTCCGGAGTTCCGCAAGCACCTCGGTGCCACGGCATTCGTCGAGGGCTGGGCGCTATACGCTGAACGACTGGCGGATGAGATGGGGGCCTACTCGGGGGATCTGGACCGTCTCGGCATGCTCTCTTACGACGCCTGGCGCGCGAGCCGTCTGGTGGTCGACACCGGGATCCACGCCTTCGGGTGGACCCGCGAGGAGGCGGTTCAGTTCCTGCGGGACAATACTCTGCTCGCCGAAGCCAACATCGAGAACGAGGTCGACCGCTACATCACGTCGCCCGGACAGGCCCTGGCGTACAAGCTGGGACAGCTCGAGATCCTGCGGCTTCGGTCAGAGGCGGAGTCAGGGCTGGGCAAGGACTTCCGGATCGCGGACTTCCACGACCGGGTGCTGGAGAACGGGGCGTTGAGCCTCCCGGCGCTGCGGGAGGCGGTCGAATCGTGGCTGTCGGAGCGCGAGGGGAGGCCAGCCGGCCGTCGATGACCGGCTGATGCCGTGTAGAGCA
>JAOTZH010000222.1 GCA_029861425.1 Gemmatimonadota bacterium | reverse complement strand
CGCTACCTCCTCCAGGGGCTCGCGGTCATCGGACCTCTCGGCATCACGGCCTTCGTCCTGTGGTGGCTGTTCGTGAACGTGGACGGCCTGCTCGGTCAGTGGGTTGATCCGCTGCTCGGCTGGTCGGCGCCCGGCGTCGGCGTCGCCTTCCTGCTCCTGGTGCTCCTGATCGTCGGCTGGGTCGTCGACCGCACCGTCGGCAACCGGCTTCTCGCGATCGGCGAGAGCGTGCTCAGCCGCGTGCCGCTCGTGCGGCGTCTCTATGGCGGCTCCAGTCGGATCGTGAAGGCCGTGATCGGTGAGGAGAAGATCGCCTTCCGAGAGGTCGTCCTGTTCGAATACCCGAAGGAGGGCTCCTGGTCCTACGGCCTGGTTACAGGAGGCGCCCCGTCGTCGAGCCACCAGGTGATCGGGCATGAGGGGGTCACGGTCTATCTTCCCACCGCGCCGAACCCGATGTCCGGCTTCCTGCTGGTGATCGAGAAGAGCAAGGTGATCTCCGTCGAGATCACCGTGGAGGAGTTCTTCACGTATGTCCTCTCGGCCGGTTCGGTCTCGCCCGGACGCGCCGCGGAGCTGCTGGAGTCCGGCGAGATCAGCCTGGGGGACGGTCCCCGACCTCAGCCCTCCGGCGCCGCCGGCCCGGGTGGGCATGGCGATCGAGGCGGTCCGCGTGACGGCAAAGCGGTCGCTCGAAACCCGGGTCCGGAATAGACTCAGACGATGTTCACCGCGCTCGCACCGGCCGCCGTAAACATCCTCACGCTTCTCGCGCAGGTCGCGCCGTCCGGCGGGCTCTCGGCGGCGCTGTCGGAGAGCCCGATCATCGCACTCGGGTTTCTCTTCGGCGCCGGCGTCCTGACGAGCTTCACGCCATGCGTCTACCCCATGATCCCGATCACGGTGGGGATCATCAGCGGGACGGCGGTCGAGGACCAGACGAAGTGGCGCACGCTGGGGCTCACGCTGACCTACGCCACGGGGCTCGCGACGCTATACGCGTTCCTGGGTATGCTGGCGGGGCTGAGCGGATCGCTGTTCGGCTCGGTGAGCGCGAGCCCATGGGCGCTGTTGGCGATCGGAAACATGCTCCTGCTGTTCGCGCTCGTGATGTTCGACGTCCTGCCGGTACCGGTTCCCCGCCGGCTGCTCGAGTGGGCCAGCCGAAAGCAGGGCGGGTCTTACGGAGCGGTCTTCCTGCTCGGCGCGACCTCCGGGATCGTCACCGCCCCATGTGGCGCACCCGCCTTTGCCGTCGTCCTTACCTGGGTGGCCGCGACCGAAGCCGGCCTGATGGGGTTCGTCTACCTGTTCGTGTTCTCGATGGGCATGACCGTGTTGCTGGTCATCGTGGGGTTATTCTCGGGAACCCTGGCAGTGCTCCCGCGTTCCGGAGGTTGGATGGTCTGGGTCAAACGAATTGCCGCCGTCATTATGCTGGGGATGGCGCAGTACTATTTCGTGAGGGCGGGATACAACCTGTGATGCGACGAATTGCGATGGTGGCCCTCGGGCTGCTGACGACCGCCGGTGCGACTTCGGCCCAGACCGGCGAGGGACAGGTCAGCCTCGCGATCGGGACCCAGGCGCCCGACGTGGAGCTCCAGGATCTGGACGAGAACGACGTATCGCTTCTCGCCCTGGCCGAGGGCAAGCCCATGCTGATCGAATTCTGGGCTTCCTGGTGCGAGCAGTGTGAAGCTCTCCAGCCTCAGCTCGACACGATCCACGAGACCTACGGCGATCAGGTAAACATCGTCGCGGTGGCCGTCGCGGTGTCCCAGACCCTCCGGCGCGTCCGGCGGCATGTCGAAGACGCCGGCCACGGCTACGCGTTCCTGTGGGATGGGAAGGGAGCGGCGGTGCGCGCGTATCAGGCCGCCACGACCGCGATCATCGTGATCCTCGACGAAGAGGGGAAGGTCGCCTACACGGGTGTGGGCCCCGGTCAGGACCTCGTCGCCGTCGTTTCCGACATGGTCGGCGGCCGCTAGCGGGGGATGCGAAACGAGCCCGGCCGCCTGATCGGCGCCCGGGCTCGTTCTCGTCGAGGCCTTGATCCCCGCACTTGCTAGGGATCCTCCGGCTCCGGCGTCACCTCGTCGATGTACGCCGCGAGCTCTTCGTACGCCTGCGGGTCCACCTGGTTGAACTGCGGCATCACGCCCGCGATCCGGCCGTCAGGCCCGACCACGACGACCGATCGACCGCCCACCATCCCGCCGTCGCGCAGGTTCCCTCCGAACGAGGCGTAGACCTCGCCCGTGGGGTCGCTCGCGAACAGATACGGGAAATCCTCGTCGGCCAGCCATGACTGACCTTCTTCGATCGGGTCGTTCGAGATTCCGATGAGCACGACGTTCCTGCCGTCGTTGAATACGCTTGCGTACTGATCACGGTACGCTCTCATCTGAACCGTTCAGCCACGCGTCCTGACTCTGAAGAAGAACGCGAGAACCACGGTCTCACCGCGGTAGTCGCTCAGCCGAACCGCCTCCTCGAGCGTGCCGTAGCGCGTCGCGCCGGGCAGCTCGAAGTCGGGCGCCATCTCCCCGACGGCTAGCAAGTTCGGGCCTTCCTGAGCCACGGCCGGAGCCGCTGCTCCGAGGGCGATCGCCCCCGCCAGGACGCCGAATACTGGGAGTCGGCGCATCTGAAGGTCCTTTCGTACGGGTTTCCGCCCCTCGGCGGCATGCCTCGTGTCGTCATCAGAACACGCTCGCCGGGCGCGGGCGTTTACGCCAGCCCGCGGGGGCGTCCGTCTCTTCGCATCCGATCGGCCTAGCCGATCACCTCCGCGTACAGGCGGTAAAGGGTGGTCCCCATGATCTTCTCGACCTCGTCCTCGGAGTACCCGCGGGCGACGAGACCATCCCAGACCGCCGTCATCCGCGACGGCCCGTTGAGCTCGGGGATGAAGTACGGGAGCTCGCTGTTCTCGACCTGGCTCCCTTCCTCCTGACGCAGCTCGGCGATGTAGTCCTCGCTCATCTCGATCACCCGGTGGTCCCTGTCGCTCCCGATGCAGACGTGCTCGAGTCCGACCACCTGGACGGCGTGGTCGACGTGCCGGAGGTAGTCATCGAGCGTCCCCGGCTTGTCGCTGGTGAGGAAGGGGCGGAGCTGGCAGACGCCGATGACGCCCCCGCGCTCGGCCATCGCTCGCATGTTGGCGTCGCTCATGTTGCGGATGTGGGGGTACAGATCGTTGCAGCCGGTGTGCGAGTTGTGGACGGGCATGCGGGAATGCTCGATCGCGTCAGCCATCGTCCGCTCGTTGGCGTGCGCAAGGTCGACGAGCATCCCGAGCGAGTTCATCCGGTCGATGGTCTCGCGCCCGAAATCGGTCAGTCCGCCCTCGTCGAATCCGCCGGACGCCGTCTCGGCCCGGCACCCGACGCCGACGAAATTCCGCTCGTTGTATGTGAGCTGGCAGGAGCGGAGGCCCAGCCGGTAGAACATGTCGATCCGGTCCAGGTCCTCCCCGAACTGGATCGTGTTCTGATAGAGATAGAACACCGCCATCCGGCCGGAACGTCGGGCCTCGTCGACATCCGCGACCGATGTGGCTCTTACGAACAGATCGGGGTACGCCGCGAGGTATCGGTCGTAGGCCAGCAGCTCGTCGATCGCTAGCTCGAGCGCCTCGGCCCCGACGGGTTTCGGATCGCAGACGGTGATCGTGATGGAATCATGCCGCTGGCGAGCATCTGCTTCACGAGCGCGGGCTCATAGATCGTTCGGAGCTCGCCCATCGCGTCCATGATCAGCGCGCGTGGGTCGCGCCCGGCGGATTCGACGGTTCCGACGGCGCGGGTCGCGCTCGTGGGGCTTCTCCCCGGCTGTGTGGGCAGGAGCCCGTTCCAGGGAACGACCCCCATCGCGATGCCGCTGCCGGCCGAATGTCTGATGAAGCTTCTGCGGTCCATGGTCATGCCTCCTCCTCAGACGGTACGCAGCGCGATATACTGCGCGCCATGACCGCCCTCACTGCGGCCGCCGCCGCGCGCGACGGCAACGACCCGATCTTCCGTCTGCACGGCGAGGCCACGAGGCGCGCACGGACCGGCGAGTCGATCCTGAACGCCACGCTCGGCGCGCTCGTCCACGACGATGGGCGGCTGGCCGTGATGCCGTCATCCGCCGAGGCGTTCTCTCGCGTGCCGCCGGAGCAGGCCGCCGGATATGCGCCGATTTCCGGGAGCCCGGACTTCCTCGACGCGGTGATCGCCGACGTGTTCGAGGGGACGGACCTGGCCGGTCAGGCGGTCGCGGTGGCGACTCCCGGGTGCACAGGTGCGTTGCATGCCGCGTTTCAGAACTTCCTCGAGCCAGGACAGGCGGCGCTCACGTCGAGCCACTACTGGGGGTCGTACAACGCGATCGCGCAGTACTCGGGCCGCGCGATCGCGACCTTCAACATGTTCAATGATCGTCTCCGCTTCGATATGCCCGCGTTCGAGGCCGGTCTGGCCGGGAGCATCGAGCGACAGGGTCGGGCACTCGTTCTGTTCAGCTTCCCGTGCCACAACCCCACCGGGTATTCGCTCGACGCGGACGAGTGGCAAGCGGTATCGACGATCGTTCGGGATGCGGGCGCCGACGCGCCGATCGCCTTTCTTCTCGACAACGCCTATGCGGCGTTCGGGTCCGGGACGAACCAGTGGGTCGCCTACATGCCCCGCATGATCGAGACGTCGACAGTACTGGTCGGGTGGACGATCTCGAAGTCGTTCGCGCAGTACGGCGCTCGGGTGGGGGCCCTCATTGCCGCGCACCGCGACCAGTCAGAGCGCGAGCAGCTCGCGAGCTCGCTCGGTTACTCCTGTCGCGCGACGTGGTCGAACTGCAACCACGCGGGTCAGATTGCGGCGACGGAGCTGCTGACCGACCCCGAGCTGAAGGCCCGGGCCGACGAGGAACGGGCCGGACTGATCGCGCTGCTTCGCGAGAGAGTCGATACTTTCAACGAGGCTGCCGGAGAAGCGGGACTCGCCTATCCGAGATACGACGGCGGCTTCTTCGTGTCGGTCTTTACGCCGGACAGCGAGATCACGGCCGCTCGGATGCGCGAGACGGGGGTCTACGTG
Organism: Gemmatimonadota bacterium; assembly: GCA_029861425.1. GTDB lineage: Bacteria > Gemmatimonadota > Gemmatimonadetes > Palauibacterales > Palauibacteraceae > Palauibacter. The sequence goes on along the minus strand of JAOTZH010000222.1, from coordinate 683 downwards.
CTGCCGATGCCGGGTGCGGTTCGGGTGGCTCTCTGTGCCACGCCGGTGGCGTCGATCCCGCGACTCGTGACCGCTCTGGCCGAGGGGATCGCGGCGGCCCGGGACGCCAGCGAAGTCGCCCGGGACGCGGGCAAGGCAGCGAGCTGATGCGCAGACGCAGGTGGGGCGTCACCGCCTTATTCGCCATCTCCGCCTGCGCGCTCGGGCCGACCAGAACCGCCGCGGGCCAGGACGCCCCGAACGCTAAAGTCCTCATCATCACTACGGGCGGCACGATCGCCAGCCGGGCCGGCGCGCCCCAGACCAGCGGTGACAGCCTCGTTGCCGCCGTGCCGGAGCTACTGGACCATGCGCAGATCGAAGTCGAGGAGTTCATCCGCGTGGGTTCGTCCCAGCTCACGCCCCGGCACTGGCTCGCGATCGCGAAGCGGGTCAACGAGCGGTTCGCAGCGGACCCCGACCTCATGGGCATCGTGATCACGCACGGCACGGACACGATGGACGAGACGGGGTTCTTCCTGAATCTCACGGTGCGCGACGTCCGGCCGGTGGTTCTCGTCGGTTCGATGCGGACGTCCACGGAGATCTCGGCCGACGGCCCGGCCAATCTGCTCAACGCCGTTCGCGTCGCGGTCACTCCCGAGGCGCGCGGGATGGGCGTGATGCTGGTTCTGAACGAGGAC
>JAOTZH010000225.1 GCA_029861425.1 Gemmatimonadota bacterium | reverse complement strand
TCCACGCTCATGGCCTCGGTGAGCGCATGCACCGCGAATTTCGTCGCGTTGTAGACGTTGCCCCTGGGGTAGACCTGTCGGCCCGCGACGCTCCCGATGTTGACGATGTGTCCGGTCCCGCGCTCGATCATGGCGGGCAGCAGCGATCGCGTCACGAACAGGAGTCCCTTCACGTTCGTGTCGATCATCCGGTCCCAGTGTTCCAGATCACCCTCCTGGATCGTGTCGAGTCCGGCCGCGAGTCCCGCGTTGTTGATCAGGACGTCGGGCAGCCTCCCCCCTGCGATCAACGCGTCGGCCGCCTCCCGCACCTGGACTCGGTCACGGACATCGACCACCGCGATATCCACGTCGACGCCACGAGAGTCCGAAAGCTGCCTCGCCAACTCTTCCAGGCGGTCCTCACGTCGGGCCCACAGGACGAGGTCCGCCCCCTCCTCGGCGAGACGCACGGCACAGGCTTCTCCGATGCCGGCGGTGGCGCCCGTGATCAGGACCCGCTGTCCCGAGATTCGAGTCATGTCAGCGCCCCGCGTCCGTCGTCGTGGCCTGGAACAGCGTTCGATCGAAGAAGTCCGCGGCGGCTTCGAAGGCCCCGAGCCAGTTCCGATGCAGCAGGAACCCGTGGACCTCATCCGGGAATACGAGTTGCTCGACCACCACGTCCCGCCGTCTTAGGGCCTCGATGAGGTCCACGGATTCGGAGAAAGGGACATTTCGGTCGTCATCGCCATGGATAAGGAGGACCGGCGACCGCCAACCGTCGATGGCGGACATCGGCGACGACTCGTAGGCCAGCTTCGCGAAGTCGGCGCGGGCCCCGGCCTGGTACGTCGGGACGAAGTTCCGGATGACCACGTTCCAGTCGTGCACGCCGTGAATGTCGACCCCCGACGCGAACATGTTCGAGTTGCGGGCGAGTCCGAGCGCCGTGAGGTAGCCGCCGTAGGAGCCTCCCCAGAGGCCGATGCGGTTCGCGTCGACGTCCGCCCGCGCCGCCAGAAAGCGGCCCGCGGCGAGCACGTCACGGTATTCGCTGGCACCCCGGGCCCCGTAGTCGAGGGCCTCGCGAAACTCCATGCCGTAGCCGATTCCACTCCGGTAGTTGACGGAGAGGACGACGTAGCCACGCGAGGCCAGGTACTGGTTCAGGGCGTACGTGTTGTGGTAGTAGCGGAGGTAGTGCCATCCGAGCAGCATCTGCCGCCGGGATCCGCCATGAAAGAAGATCGCGGCGGGTCGGGTCTCCCCGGGGGCGAGATCGGGGGGAAGGAACAGCTGGGCGTGCACAGTCACCCCGTCGTCGGCCTGGAAGACGGCCTGCTCGGGCTCGACGAGATCGTTCAGCGGGAAGCTCGTGGGCATATACCCCGACACCATCGCACGGCGGGTCGTGCCAGGCGTCGTGACCTCGGCGTGCGCTGGCTCGCGAGCGGAGGAAGCGAGGAACGCGAAGGTCTCCCCATCCGGTGCGATGGCGGGGCTCCACTCGATGCCGCGGCCAGGGGTCAGGAGCTCGGCAGCGGACCCGTCGGGACGGACCCGCCAGACGTGCCGCCGATCGACGTCGTCCTGGTTCGACGTATAGTAGACGGCGCCGCCTCCCGGCGCCCTTCTCACATCCTCGACCTCGAACTCGCCGGGCGTCAGGAGGCGGGGGGCTCCGCCCGACACGGCGATCGAATACAGATGGGTCCACCCGTCCCGCTCCCACGGAAAGACGAGCGCGTCATTCGCCGTCCAGACGAGCTGCGGACCCGAGACGGGGCGGAACGCGCTGCCGGGCCCTTCGTCCGCCTGCCAGATCGCCCGGCCCGCCCCCGTCTCCGCGTCGGCCACGCGGATCGACCACGGCAGTCCATCGCGCACGGGCTCGAACGGCAATCGCTGGCCCTCGTTCGGAATCCGCAGGAAAGCGATGCGCGTGCCGTCGGGCGACCAGATCGGGGCCCCGTCCCGATCGAGGCTCGGGTCCAGGTAGCGCACGGATCTGCTCGCGAGGTCGAAGACGCCGATGAACGCGTGGTCTCCGCGGTTGCTGACAAAGGCGATCTGGTCGCCCGAGGGCGACCACGCGATCGACCCGGCGCTCCCCCGAACACGAAGGAGTGGTCCGGCCTCGGCCTCTGCGTCATCGAGCCGAACGGTGTGGATCTGCCCCCGGCTCGAAAACGCGATGACGCGTCCATCCGGGGAGATCTCGGGATCCGAGCCCTCGGCCAGCCGTCTCGCGTCAGCGCCGTCGAGCGACGCGATCCAGATCGCTCGCTCCGCGGGCTCGGGTTCCGAGGTGGGGTTCGGGATCTCGCCCTGCCGGTTCGGGCCGCCGCCCCTCACGAAGACGATGCCCGTTCCGTCGGGAGTGAAGGACAGGTCGAGCACGTCCTGTCCGTCGTCAGATGCCCAACGGGTGATCTGACGTCCCGCATACCCGGGCGCTTCGGCCACCCAGATGTTCCTGGCGCCACGCTCATATCGGACCCAGGCAAACGCGTTGCCCACCGGAGATGCGACCAGGTCGCTGGCGAAGGGGGCGGTCAGGATCTCTTCGACCGTGAAGCGAGCCTGGCCGGCAAGGGGAGAGACGCCCCAGGCCAATGCAAGGACCGCGAGCCGCCCGGCCCCCGGCCGGCGTGTCAGACCTCGAGCGCCGAGTCGGCCTATGAACTCGTGTCCGTCAGGGCCGTCGGAGGAAGTAGTAGCACGATCCATCGGTCGATCTCCGGTGGAAGCTCTGAACCGCATAGTTTCTCCTCAGATAGGTGAGGAACGCGTTTCGAACGAGAAGACGCCACTGGCCGAGGCGCTCCGGGTCCTGCTGGGCCAGCGCGGTCATGTCGCACGGGACCTCGATTCGGACCGAGCTCGTCTCGGGGAGTTCTATGTCCTCGATGCGTTCGCCAGGATCGGGAAGGGTGACGATCTCCGCCTCCGCCACGGCACCCGAGTGGTCGGCGACGACCTCCCCATCGACCGCCCACTTCACCCTCGCGCTATCGAGGTCCCAGCGGACGATGAACCTGTCGGTCTCTCCTCCGGCATGCAGGGGGCTCCCGGTGCCCTCGCCGTACATGTTCGGGACGTAGCCGGCGATGGAGGCGCCGAGGCGGTTGATGTTCAGGTGGGCGTTCTGCGCCACGAGCGGATCGTACGTCCAGAACACGGTCTGCACTCCGCGTTTCAGAAGCTCGGCTCGCTGGAAGAGCTTCAACCGCCGTCCCAGGCCTTGCCCACGGGCGTCCGTGCGGACGGCCAGCATGTGCGACCAGTGTACCAGTCCGTCCCCCTGATAGCCGAGCAGGCTGTAGACGAAGCCGACCAGCCGTGCGTCGTTGAAGGCGCCTGCGACCAGACCGCCGATCTTCTGCGACACCTTGAGGATCGAGGCGGGCACGACATCGGAGAAGTCCGACCCCCAGGTCTCGCGCTGGAGCTCGACGCACTCGTCGAACTCAGCCAGGGAATCGACGTGTCGCAACTCCACGATCGCCCCTCAGACCGTGACCGGGTGGACGGAAAGCGTCTCGGAGCGAACGGTGAGCGCCTCTATCCGTTCGACGTCCACGTCCACCCCGATGCCCGCTCGAGAACGCGGAACGTCGACGAATCCGTCATCGCTCATCGTCCACTCCGGCTCGACGATGTCCTGCGCCCAGTAGCGCGCGCTGGGGGAAAGGTCGCCGGGCAGATGGAAGTTCGGGAGCGACGCCAGTGCGACGTTGTACGCCCGTCCGATCCCGCTCTCGAGCATCCCTCCGCACCAGACGGGAACACCGGCCGCCAGTGCGGCGTCGTGGATCGCACGAGACACGGAGAACCCGCCGACTCGTCCTGGCTTGATGTTGACGATGCGTCCCGCATCCAGATCCAGCATGTCTTCCGTGGAGGCGAGATCCACGATCGACTCATCGAGACAGATCGGCGTCTCGAGCGCCGCCTGAAGCTTCGCGTGCCGCACGAGATCCCCGGCCGCCAGCGGTTGCTCGATCATGATGAGCTCGAACGGATCGAGCCGGGCGAGCAGCGGCACGTCGGCGAGGGTGTAGGCCGCGTTCGCGTCGACGGCGAGCGCCCGGTCCCGCCCGATGGCTTCCCGGACCGTGGCTACGTACTCCACATCCGCGCCGGGGCTGATCTTGAGCTTGACCTTACGGTACCCCTGATCGAGCGCCGCGACGGCCTTGTCGGCCAGCGCCTCCGGAGACGCCTGGATACCGATCGAGATCCCGGTCGGGACGCGCTCGCGCGTCCCGCCGATCAACTCGGCGAGCGCGACGCCCTCCCTCTCGGCAGCGAGCCCCCAACAGGCCATCTCGAGGGACGCCTTGGCCATCCGGTGTCCCTTCACGCCGACGTCCAGCACCGCCGCGACCGCCTCCGGGCCCGCCGGATCCGCCTCGAACAAGCGAGGCGCGAGCCATTCGCGGATCGCGAGCCAGGCCGTGTCGATCGTCTCGGGCGAATAGTTCGGGTGCGCATCCGCCACGCACTCTGCCCAGGCGATCGCGCCGTCCGAATCGACGATCTCGAGGAGGAGGATCCGGCGCTCGTCCATCCAGCCGGACGAGATGACGAAGCGCTCCACCAACGGGAGCCTGATCTCTCGAAGAGTGATCCGTTCCAATCGAATCGTCGCCATCGGGCCTCGTCCTGGCAGCGGTTGTTCGAGGGGCTCTCGCGCTCTATTCGTCCGGCGCGCGGGCGTGCAACATAACAAGGATGTCGCGATCGGCGCCGCCTGCTCGTTTTCAGGGCGGACACCGCAAGCGCTGGAGAGGATGCATGACCCTGAGGCCTGGAGTTCCGCGACTCATGTTGGCGTTCGTCGTTCTCGCCATCCCGGCCTGCACTGCATCGATCACGGGCGACGACCCCTCGACGGGCCTGTCGATCACCGTGCTCAAGGGCCCAATTCAGCCCGTGGCGCGCGAGGGGGAGGACAACTCCGCCCCGGTGGAGGACGCGACGGTGCGCATCCGCAGCTCGGACGGAGGTGGCGATGCCGAGCGGCGAACAGGCCCTGACGGCAGCACGCGCATCCCGCTGAAGCCCGGGAGCTATCGGATCGAAGTGCGCGAGTGCCCGGGGACTCTCACCCTGCCGACACCGGAACAAGCGGACGTCCAGCGAGGCTCACTGACCCCTGTCGTCATGATGTGCGACACGGGGATTCGCTGAACCCGCGCGAGCCCCGGCGAGCTCTGCAGAAGCGGGTGCGGGCGACTAGAAGCTCAGGTAGTGACTGAGCTTGACAATGAACACGTTCTCCGAAGGCGCGTCGAACAGCCCCCCGAGATCCCGCCCGAAGTCCAGGTCGCCGAACTGCTGTGTGTCACGTCGGTTGTGCTGCCAGACGACGAAGATCTCCGACCCGGGCCGGTACTCCCAGCGGAATACGGCATTTCCTCTGAGGGACCGGATGTTGAAGTCCCGATCGCTCGTGAGGTGATTTGGCTCCCCATCGCCG
>JAOTZH010000221.1 GCA_029861425.1 Gemmatimonadota bacterium | reverse complement strand
CGACCGACGAGTCCCTCCGGCATCGCATCGGCGTCCAGCTCCAGGAGGCCAGCCTGCCCGCCCGTCTCAAGGTATGGGAGGCGCTCCAGCTCTTCTCGGTGCTGTACGAGCGGAAGGAGGTCCCGTGGGGGCTGCTCGACGAGCTCGGTATCGAGGCCAAACGGGACGCACATTTCGTGAAGCTCTCGGGCGGACAGAAGCAGCGGCTCTTCGTCGCTCTCGCGCTGATCAACGAGCCCGAAGTCGTGTTCCTCGACGAGATCACCACGGGTCTGGACCCGCGCGCGCGTCAGTCGATCTGGGAGATGATCCGCGGGATCCGCGATGCGGGTGCGACGGTCGTCCTGAGCACACACTTCATGGACGAGGCCGAGGCCCTCGCCGACCGGGTCGCGATCATGCGGGCCGGGAAGATCGTGGCGAACGACACCCCGGCCAACCTGATCGCTTCGATCCGCGGCGAGGACCAGGTCCGGCTTCACGTCGACGGCTCGGTCGAACGCGCGGCGATCGAGGCGGTCGAGGGGGTCACGACCGCGGCTCGCGAAGGCGATGGATGGACGGTCCAGGGCAGCGGCCGGGGCTGGATCGCCCGCCTGGTCGCGGCCGTCGATGCCGCGGGGGCCGAGCTGGTCGACCTGAGCACGCGGCGACCCACGCTCGAGGACGTCTACCTCGCTCTCACCGGGGAAGAGGAGTACGAGGACGACGCGGAGCCGTCGGCATGAAGAAGCTCCTCGCGCTGACCGCCGTGCAGGCGAAGCTCTTCATCCGCGAGCCGGCGGCGTTCTTCTTCACGCTCGTCTTTCCGGTCCTGCTGATCGTGATGTTCGGCCTGGTCTTCGGGAACGAGCCGGGCGGCATGTTCCCCGGCCCGTTCGGCTACATCGACTACTCCACGCCGGCCATGACGGTGCTGATCATCGTGTCGATCGGCCTCATGAGCCTCCCGATCCAGACCGCGACCGCACGCGAGAACCGGATCCTCCGGCGCTTTCGGGCGACGCCGTTGCACCCAGCCACCTACGTCGGGGCAACGGTGATCGTCTACTTCCTGATGGCGTTTGTGGGGATGGTGATGACGATCCTCGTCGCCGAGTTCTTCTTCGGGCTCAGGTTCGGCGGAAACTGGTGGAACGTGGCCGCCGGGTTCACCTTCGTCTCCGCCGCGTTCTTCTCCGCCGGGTATCTGATCGCGAGCGTGGCGTCGACGGCCCGCGTCGCTCAGGTCGTCGGCCAGATGCTCTTCTTTCCGATGATGTTCCTGTCGGGGGCCGCGATACCGCTGCAGATCATGCCGGAGGGCGTGCGCAGGGTCGCTGAGCTTCTCCCGATGACCCACGGGGTGAAGCTGATGCAGAACCTGTGGTTCGGTCAGGGGTGGTCGGGCTCGCTAACCCACGTGCTGGTCATGCTGGCCCTGCTGGTGGCCGGGCTAGTGCTCTCGACACGGCTGTTCCGCTGGGAGTAGCACCCTCCGCGCCTCGGGGCGCTCAGCCCCAGTCGCCCTGATCCCAGCCGTCGTCATCCTCGCCGCCCCAGTCGTCCTCGTACTCCTCCTCCTCGTCCGCCCAATCGTCTTCCTGAGCGCCCCAGTCGTCCTCGTCCTCTTCGGACTCGGCGACCACGACCTCGTCTTCCAGTCGCTCGTTCGACACGAGTACCGCCATCGCGCCATCTCCGTGCTATGCCTGTGGCGATGAAGGGGGGCGTCAGCGCCCCTCGAACCCGCGCATCGGTCGACGACCGTGCGGCTCCCTATCGCTTTTACGGACGCCGCGATTGCCTGTCAAGATGCTCCCATTCCGGTGCTCTTCGAGCGGCGATATCCCTTCCGGTCGGGCGCAGCCACGTCTACCTTTCGCGGCATGAAAAAGAGCATATTCTTCGCGCCGCTGGCGCTGTCCGCGCTCGTCGCGTGCGACACTCCGAACGCGATGGGCGAGGCGAACAGCCTGATCATCATCGCGGCTGATTCGTTGTGGCAGGATGTCGAGCAGGCGACGTACGATGTCCTCGAGCCGACGATATTCACGGTACGCGACGAGAAGCAGTATGTCGTCACCGCGGTCCCCTTCGACGACCCGGCCATCATCGATCTGTCGCTCTTCCAGAACGTGCTGGTGTTCGGCGGGCCGGATGACCCGGCGCTCCAGCAGGTCGCGGACGCGGGGGGTTTCGTCCTCAGCACGATGGAGCCCGGGCGCGTTTTCCAGGTCGAAGACGTCTGGGCTCGAAACCAGATCGTCACCGGTGTCTATCTCCGGCGCCGGTTCGAGGTCGACACCTGGATCAAGGCGCTTCCCTCGGTGCTCGCCGCGGTGGATGAGAGCTACCGTAGCTGGGTGCGGAACAGGATGTTCGCGACCCCGCCCGACACGGCGCTGGCGGCGGACCTCGAGCGGAGGTTCGGCTTCTCGATGCTCGTCCCCACCGTCTACGATCATGTCGTGCGCGACCTCGGGGGGGGCGACAGCCTGGTGATCATCCGTAACGACAACCCTGACCCGTCGGTTTTGATCCGATCGGTTCTCGTCCACTGGAGACCTCCGGTGGACTCCCTGACGGCAGACCTCGCGCTCGAGTGGAGAGCGAGTCTGGATGACGAACAGTACAACGTGGCGCAGGGCATCAGCACCGAGAACTCGTCGGTCACGCAGTTCATGGTCGACGGTCGTCCGGCGCTCGAAGTGACGGGGGTGTGGCACGACGAGCGGGGCGATTTCCCGGCGGCAGGCCCGTTCGTCGCCTGGCTCGTCGACTGCCCGTCGCGGACCTATTTCATCGACGCCTGGCTCTACGCCCCGAACGAGGAGAAGTACCAGTACATGCTCCAGCTTCAGGAGATCCTGGGGTCGTTCAGTTGCAGTTGACGGGGGTGATAATGTGGTCCCCTCCGCGGCACGCGTAGCCGTCTGACCCGAACCCCCGACCAGGATCCGGATGTCCTTCGTACACCTCCACACTCACAGCGAGTACTCGCTCCTCGACGGCGCCAACCGTCTCGATGATCTGATCGAGAAGGCGATCGCGATGGACCAGCCGGCCCTCGCGCTCACCGACCACGGCAACCTCTTCGGCGCGTGGGAGTTTCAGGAGAAGGCCCGAAAGAAGGACATCAAGCCGATCATCGGCTGCGAGATGTACGTGGCATACGGCGACCGCCGGTCGCGCGAGCGCGCCGAGCGAGCGCCCGCGAACTACGCTCACCTCGTCCTCCTCTCGATGAGCCGGACGGGGTATCACAACCTCGTAAAGCTCTCCTCTATCGGGTACACGGAGGGGTTCTACCGACGCCCGCGCATCGACCGCGAGGTCCTCGAGGAATACTCGGAGGGGCTCGTCTGCCTGTCCGCGTGTCTGGCCGGCGAGGTGGCCCGCTATCTCCAGCATGAGCGCTACGACGACGCGAAGGCTGCCGCAGAATGGCACGCGAGCGTCTTCAAGGATCGGTACTGGCTCGAGCTACAGCAGCACGGCATCGAGGATCAGGCGCAGGTAAACGAGGGGATCATCCAGATTTCCGAGGACCTCGGTCTTCCGCTCGTCGTGACGAACGACGCGCACTACCTCGAGCGAGGCGACGCGGACGCGCACGATACCCTGCTCTGCATCGGGACGGGGAAGGACAAGGACGACCCGAACCGGCTGAAGTTCTTCGGCGAGGAGAGCTACTTCAAATCGACGGAAGAGATGGCGGAGCTCTTCCCGGATCGGCCCGAGCTCCTGAAGCACACCGTCGAGATCGCCGACATGTGCGACGTGCAGTTCGAGAAGAAGTACCACCTCCCGAGCTTCCCGCTGGAGGATGAGTTCGACGATCCGATGGAGATGCTCCGGGCGAAGTCGGAAGCGGGAGCGCGCGAGCGGTATGGAGACCCGCTGCCCGAAGCGGTGTCCGAGCGGCTCGCCTACGAGCTCGGCGTCATCGAAAAGACAGGGTACGCGGGGTATCTGCTCATCGTCTGGGACTTCATCGAGGCCGCGCGCGAGCGCGGAATCCCCGTTGGTCCCGGCCGTGGCTCGGCCGCCGCTTCGATCATCTGCTACGCCCTCGGCATCGCCGACGTCGATCCGCTCGAGTTCGGGCTGATCTTCGAGCGCTTCCTCAACCCGGAACGCGTGTCGATGCCCGACATCGACGTCGACTTCTGCTATGAGCGGCGCGGCGAGATCATCGAATACGTGCGCGAGCGCTACGGGCACGATTCGGTCGGTCAGATCATCACGTTCGGGACGATGAAGGCCCGCGCCGCCATCCGAGATGTCGGACGCGTGCTCGGTTTCGCGCCTTCGGACACGGACCGGCTCGCGAAGCTCGTCCCGAACACTCCCGGGGCCGACATGACGGTGAGCGAAGCGCGCAAGGCGGTGCGCGAGCTCAAAGACCTGGACCGGGACGATCCGCAGGTCACCAAGCTTCTCGACTATGTCGAGCGAATCGAAGGGCTGTCGCGCCATAGTTCCGTGCACGCGGCAGGCGTGGTGATCGCTCCCGGCCCGCTGGCCGACTACGTCCCGGTGTGCTCGGACACGAAGAGCGGCACGGAATCGGTCATCACGCAGTTCGACATGAACGCGCTCGAGAAGGCCGGGATGCTGAAGGTGGACTTCCTTGGGCTCCGGACGCTGACCGTCATTCACGACGCCTGCGCCATGGTCGAGGAGCGTCACGGCGTGAAGGTGGACTGGGAGGAGATCGGGCGGGACGATTCCGTGGTCTACGAGATGCTCGCCACGGGGCGGACGAGCGGGGTCTTCCAGTTCGAGTCGAGTCTGGCGACCGATAAGCTCCGCGCGATGCGCTGCGACCGCTTCGACGACCTCGTCGCCGTGAACGCGCTCATCCGTCCGGGACCGCTCGATTCGGGGATGACCGACGTCTTCATCAAGCGGAAGCGCGGCTTCGAGCCAGTCGAGTATCCGCACCCCGACCTGGCAGAGGTGCTCGAGCCGACGTACGGCGTGATCACGTATCAGGAGCAAGTCCTGCGCGTCGTGAACGTGCTCGCGGGTTTCTCGCTCGCCGAGGCGGACCTCCTCCGAAAGGCCGTGGGGAAGAAGGATGCCGAGCTGGCCGACGAGGTGCTCGGAGACTTCGTCACGCGCTCCATCGAGCGCGGCGTCGAGGAACGGAACGCGAAGGAGATCGCGGAGCTGATTCGGACGTTCGGCCGCTACGGGTTCAACAAGGCGCACTCGGTCGCGTACGCGCTCCTGTCTTATCAGACCGCGTGGCTCAAGGCGCACTACGCGCCGGAGTTCATGGCTGCGCTGCTCTCCTCCGAGATCGGCAGCACGGATGCGGTGGTGACCTACATCGGGGAGGCGCGGAGCCTCGGGATCCCGGTGCTGGCGCCTTCAGTCTCCGAGTCCCGCTACCGCTTCACGGTCGTCGGCGAGGAGGGCGAGACCGCGATCCGGTTCGGGCTCGGCGCGATCAAGGGGGTCGGACAGTCGGCCATCCAGTCGATGCTCGAGGCCCGCTCCGAGAAGCCGTTCGAGTCGCTCCTCGACTTCCTCGAGAGAATCGACCTTCGGCTGAACAACAAGCGCGTCATCGAGGCGCTGATCGGAGCGGGTGCCGTCGACGAGTTCGGTGACCGCGCGGCGCTTGCCGTCGGACTCGACGTGATCCTGAACGAGGCACAGCTCCGCCGGCACGAGGCGGAGACGGGACAGACTTCGCTGTTCGGTGGACCAGACGCGGATGAGGCGGATCGGCCCGATCCAGCGCTTCCGATCGTCCCGCCGTGGTCCGAACGGGACCGGTTGAAGGAGGAGAAGGGTCGAATCGGCTTCTACATCTCCGGACACCCGCTGGACCGGTACCGCGAGCTCGTCGAGCTCTATGCGGCGGAGGCGAACACGCACGCGTTGCT
>JAOTZH010000220.1 GCA_029861425.1 Gemmatimonadota bacterium | reverse complement strand
TCCTGGACCGGCCCACCGGCCCTTCGCACGCGCTTCAGACCGAAGCGCTCACGCTCGTCGGCCGCCGCGAAATAGACCCACTCGCCGTCCGGACTCCAGGCGGGGGTGAGCGGCAGCCCATCGCCGACGAGCAGGATGGTGGGTCCCGGAGCATCCACTCGCATGAGACGCAGCTCCCAGCCCGACTGGGTCGGCCAGTTGTAGGCCACGATCGTGCCGTCCGGACTCAGCGCCGGGCGGGTCATCGACGTGATGCTTCCCTGCTGTAGCGCCGTCTCGACCTCCGTCCCGTCGGCGGCGACCGTCCTTCGGACGATGCGATCCCCTCCCTGCTTCGCGAGGTAGACCAGCTGGTCGCCACCCGGTTGAGGCCGGAGCTCGATGCCCGGAGCGTCCGTCACGCGCCGCACGATTCCCTCCGTCAGATCGTGGACCCACAGGTCGAGAGTGCCCTCCCGGCCAGAGGAGAAGTAGAGCTCCGCTCCATCCGCAGAGAACGCGGGATCGAGTTCGAGCGCGGGGGAGTCGATGACAAGACGCTCTGCTCCCGTGTCGGCGTCGATCACGACGATCGCCGTCTCGTGATCGTTGTCTCGGACGAATGCGAGCGTCGTGCCATCGGGGGACCACGTCGGGCGCGAGTCCATGTCGCGGCCCGAGGTCACCCGGACCGCGTGCCCTGTCTCCAGCCCCATGACCCAGATCCAGCCGCGGGACGAGAACGCGATCGACCGTCCGTCCGGAGACACCGCGGGATCGATCGGGCCATTGGTGAGCGCGGGGAGCTCGTAGCCCTCGAGGTAGACGTGGTGCGAGTACCCCTGGAGCTTCGGATAGCGATTCGTCCACTGTCCTTCGACGGACGCGGCAGTCGTCAGCGAGACGATCAGAAGTGCGAAGGCTGCCACATGCGGTCGTGGGGCGCGTGTCGTCCGGGACATGCTGTGTCTCCGTCTGCGGGGGTCTTCGCCTGCGGGCGAGACACGAACCTTTCCCGGGATCGACGGCTCGGGCAATGTTGATCCGCCGACAGCTCCATTCCCGCGAGAAAGGTCACCACGTGGGCGACCCCGCCTCGACACCGTCAACCGCGCCCGAACGCGCCACTCTCGAGCGCTCCGTCGGCACGCGGCAGTACTTCACCCTTGCCTTCGGCACGATCATCGGGGTCGGGTGGGTCATCTATCTCGGCCAATGGCTCGCTCCCGCCGGCCCGCTCGGCGCGATCATCGGGTTCGGCGCGGGCACGGTCCTGATGCTACTGGTCGGCCTCTGTTACGCCGAGATGGCCGCGGCCCTCCCCGTTTCGGGGGGAGAGCTCGCCTACGTGTACGAGACCTTCGGCACCGGACTCGCCTTTCTCACCGCCTGGGCCCTCGCGTTTGTCTACATGTCCACGACCGCCTGGGAGGCGATTTCGCTGAGCGTCCTGCTCGAGAATCTCTTGCCGGGCATCAGCGGAGCGGACCTGTACTCGATCGGCGGCAGTCCGATCCGGATCGGCGGTCTCGTGATCGGTCTCGTTGGCATCGTCATGATCGGACTCCTCAACTACCGCGGCCTCAGGCAAGCCGCCCGGTTCCAGGAAATTCTGACCTTCACGTTTCTGGGTCTGTCCGTGGTCTTCATCGGAGCCGGCCTGATCTTCGGGGACGTTTCCAATCTCGCGCCCGCGCTTCATGTCTCGGGGGACGGGTCGGTCATCGCGGGGATCATCGCGGTCATGGTGTCGGTGCCGTTCTTTCTCGCTGGCTTCGACGCGATTCCGCAGGCGATGGAAGAGCGTTCGGAGGCCACGTCCGCTCGCGCGGCGGCCCGGATGATCGTCGTCGCGCTGGTGGCCGCCGGAGTCTTCTATGTCCTCGTACTGCTCTCGGCCTCGATGGCGTCCCCCTGGCAGGAACTCGTCGCGGCCGAACGACTTCCCGCCGCCGCCGCCTTCGAGGCCGCGTTCGACTCCCCGGGCTTCGGGCGCGTCGTGCTCATCGCGGGGGTCCTCGGCCTGTTGACCACGTGGAACGCGATCTTCATGGCGGCCACGCGTGTGCTCTTCGCGCTCGGGCGGGCCAGGATGCTCCCGCCGGTGTTCGCCACGGTGCACCCGAAATACGAGTCGCCGTCCGCGGCCGTGCTGTTCGTCTCGGGGCTGAGCGTTCTCGGGCTTCTTCTCGGCACCGGCGCGATCCGCCCGCTGGTCAACACGAGCTCGTTCCTCCTCAGCATCTCGTATGCGCTCGTGTGCTGGGGGGTGATCAGACTCCGACGGACGAGGCCCGACCTCGACCGGCCCTACCGCGTCCCGGGCGGGAGCGTGACGGCAGGCCTGGGTCTGGCCGCCGCGCTCGGGTTCGCCTACCTGGGCGCCCGCGAGCCCTATCAGGGGGCCGACGGGATCCCGCTCGAGTGGTGGCTCGTTCTGACCGCGATCCTCCTCGGAGCCGGCTTTTGGGTGGCGAGCCGCCCGTTCCGCGGGACCGTCACCGAGGAGGAGCGGCGCGCCCTGATCGTCGGGGAGTAGCGGTCAGCCGCACTCTCCGAGATGCCTCCGGAAGAACGCCTCGAGCCGGGAGTACATGTCGATCGAGTTCGCCGGATCCCTGAATCCGTGTCCCTCGGGGTACGTCGCCGTCTCGAACTCTTTGCCGAGTTCGGTCAGCCGCTCGACGGCCAGCTGGAAGTTCTCGAACGGCGCCCGGACGTCGCGCTCGCCATGCATCATCAGGACCGGAGCCGTGATCGCGTCCATCCGATCGAGCGTCTCGGACTTGGCGTAGATCTCCGGCCGCTCCTCCGGAGTGCCGCCGTGTCCCGTGATCGTGAAGATCTTCCCGAGCCGATCGGCGTAGGGCAGCGTGAGCGCCTCGGAATAGATGCCGCGCATCGGCACCGCTGCGTCGAACTTGTCCGGGGTGCGCGTGATCGCGGACATGGACTGCATGCCGCCATAGCTCCCGCCGTAGATGCCGACGCGATCGTTCACCCACGGCTGTTCTCGTAGCCAGTCGGCCGCGGCTCCGGGGTCCTTCGACTGATCGTTCAGCCAGTCCTCGATCGACAGGTCCTGGAACTCCCGTCCGAATCCGGAGCCGCCCCGATAGTTGATCGCGAGCACCACGAATCCCCGCGAAGCCAGGTACTGCTCCGTCAGGTTCGTCCCCTGGTAATAGGAGTTCGTCCCCCCGCCGTGGACCTGAACCAGCGCGGGGCACGCGGCCCCGGAATACGCGCCGGCCACACGAAGCGCGGTTGGCGCCTCGCCTCCTTCGGCCCCGAGCGCCGACCGTACCGCCGGTGGCAGATAGAGAAAGCCCTGGATGTAGAGGCCGTCGAACGTGCGAAACGAGATCTCCGCGGGACGCTGAACATCGGCGAACCGCGGGCTGAACTCCGTTACGCGGCGGGCGGGTCCCCCACCGGCATCCACGATCCAACTCTCGCGCCCCTCGAGCGGTGCATCGCGAGTGAAGACCGCTCGCGCACCGTCCGGAGTCGCATGAAGGGATGACCAGACGCCGCCCAGATTGGTGACGCGGGTCGCAACTCCGCCGGCGGCCGGCGTCGCCCACAGATCGAAAGCGCCGCGTTCCTGGTACGGGAAGTAGACCCACTCGCCATCCCCGGACCAGAAGGGGTCGAAGCGCATGATGAAGTCGGTCGCATAGACCTGCATCTCGATCGGCGCCTCGGAACGAACACGCGGCTCCGCTCCGCTCAGGTCGAGATCGATCAGGTAGAGGTACGACAGATCTTCGTACCAGTACTCGTCCTTCGCCGTGCCCATCAGGACGAGTCTCGTACCGTCGGGAGACCAGACGGGGCTGGAGGACGCCATCAGCCGGCTCGACACCTTGTGCCGCTCGCCGGTCTCGACCCGGACCAGCCAGACGTCGTCGTGCCACCAGTCCGCCGCGTTCGAGACGTAGGCGATCCACCGGCCGTCCGGCGACCAGGCGGGCGTGAACCGCGAGTCATCGCCTTCGGCGGCCTCCGACGTCAGCTGGCGCGGCTCCGCGGACCCATCCGCCGGAACCATCCAGATGTCCTGGAAGCCGCCCTCCACCGAGTAGAAGGCGAGGGCCGAGCCGTCTGGGGACCACGAGGGGGCGCGGGTGCCGGCCAACCCTTCCGACACCGTCGAGGGGTCAGTGGACCCGAAGTCCACGACGTGGAGCCCCCCGCCCGCCGTGAATGCCAGGCGGTCTCCGTCGGGTGCCCACGTCTGCGATCCTCCGGGGATCCAGAGCCGGCGCTCCGTCCCGTCGACTCGCTGCAGATGGATGCCCGAACCGGCCGGTCCTCGCCCGGACACCGCCAGCCACTCCCCATCGGGCGACAATACGGCACGACCCGCCCCCCCGCCCGCGCCGTAGATGTTGTCGAGCGTGAGGGGCATCGCATTCGGACCACCGCCCGAGGGGGCGTCCTCCGCCGGAGCGCACGATGCAACGACGAGACCGCCGAGTAGCGCGGCCGCGAATCGGAGAGGGGAATTCGACATGTGTGGCTCCGGCTCCTGGGGACAGGTCGGGCGACGGCTATTGCCGAACCGCGACGGCCACAATACCGATGCGGGGCGGATCGTCGGAACCCTCGAGCAGGAGATCCCCGTGACCGTGCCCCGTCGGACAAGTCTTTCGAGTCCTCCTCGCCTGTCGGTTTGGCTGGCCGCACTGCTGCTGGCCTCGATCCCTCCGAGTGGCACTTCGTCCCTCGCCGCCCAGGACGTGTCGGCCGAGCGAGACGCGATGTTCATGCGCTACTGGAGCTTCGCGGGGCTGGTGAAAGGCGGCGTCGTTCAACCGAACTGGCTGTCGGACGGCTCGCGATTCTGGTACGCGACGGGCGGCCCTGACTCGACGGGCATCACCCTCGTCGACCCCGCGGCGAACCAGGCTCGCCCGCTGTTCGACGTCGCCCGCCTGCGTGACGCGCTGGAGACGGCGCTGGGTCACCGTCCGCCGTACGACGGCGTTCCGTTCGAGACTCTGGAGCTCACCGAGGAACCGGCGCTCGATCGCCCGGGTCGGGCTCGATTCGTCGTCGAGGACACCGAATACGAGGTCGGTCTGGAGGACTACGTCGTCAGGGCGACGGGCCGGTCGGCAACCACACGCGAGCGGAGCACTCCCCGCCTGATTCGGGAGGCCTTTCCGTCGACCAGCACCGACCTCTACGAGACGCCCTCGCCCGACGGACGTTGGTTCCTCGGCGACGACGAACAGGACCTCTGGCTGCGTGCCTACTCCGATGATCGCGAGGAGCCGCTGACCCAGGACGGCGAGGAGTGGTTCACCTGGACCGCGGGCGGCGCGGCCTGGTCGCCGAGCTCGGTGCGGGTCGCCGCCCTGAAGATCGACAACCGACACGTGCTCAAGATCCCGCTCGTCCACTGGCTCAAACCGCACGAAGAAGTCGAGTGGTGGTCCTTCACCAAAGCCGGCGGCGCACTCCCCCGCCCGGAGCTCCATATCGTGGACGTCCTGTCGAAGCGGGATGTGGCCGTCGACGTCGGCGAGGACCCGGAGATCTACCTCTCTATCCTCGACTGGACCTCAGACGGCTCGGAGCTGCTCTTCTACCGGATGAACCGGGCCTTCAACCGGCTTGACCTGATGGCGGCCGATCCCCTGACCGGCGCCTCACGGGTGATCCTGACGGAGACCCAGCCGACCTTCATCAAGGGCATCAACCAGAACCCGGGCTGGTCGTCGCTCGCGCGTCTGCTCTCCGACGGGGAGCGGTTGCTGTGGATCTCGGAGCGCGACGGCTGGGATCACATCTACCTCTATGATCTCCGCGGAGCGATGATCCGGCGTCTCACGCGCGGCGCCTGGCCGGTCGTCGGGATCGCCGCCGTCGATGAGCAGAACGGGTGGGTCTACTTCCG
>JAOTZH010000048.1 GCA_029861425.1 Gemmatimonadota bacterium | reverse complement strand
CACGAGCCGCGTGCGGTCGCCCCGACCCCTCGAGAGAACCGGCGTCGTCGGACGGGGTCGTGTCTTGAGCCCCCGCTCGCTCGAGGAGGCACTCGAGGCGATGAACCGGCGACCGGAAGCAACCCCGATCGCCGGTGCGACCGATCTCTACGTGCATTGGCCGACCC
The DNA here is from genome assembly GCA_029861425.1 of Gemmatimonadota bacterium. Lineage (GTDB taxonomy): Bacteria > Gemmatimonadota > Gemmatimonadetes > Palauibacterales > Palauibacteraceae > Palauibacter. The sequence continues at coordinate 21,595 of JAOTZH010000048.1, read as the reverse complement.
ATCTCGAAGCGCACGACCGAAGCTACATCGACCTGACTCGGATCGACGCGCTTCGGGGAACCCGCTGGACGGACGACGCCCTCGTGCTCGGCGGGCTCTGCACGTACTGGGACGTCATCCGGGACCCCCGGATCGACGCCGAGTTTCCGCTCCTCCGCGAGGCCGGCCGTCAGGTCGGCGCGGTGCAGATTCAGACGAGAGGCACCTGGGCCGGCAACATCGTGAACGGGTCGCCGGCCGCCGATGGCGTACCCGTTCTCATGGCATACGACGCCGTGTTGACTCTGGTCTCGGCGGCGGGAGAGGAGGAGGTCGCTCTCGACGATTTCTACCTCGGGTACAAGGACATGCGACTGCGACCGGGACAGTTAATCTCCGCGATTACGATCCCGCGACGAGGCTACTCTGTGCAGTGGTTCGACAAGGTCGGATCACGTGCGGCACAGGCGATTACGAAAGTCGGAGTCGCGGTGACGTGCAGCGACGAGAAGGAATGGCGAGTCGTCGTGAACAGCGTCGCGCCCGTGGTGAAGCGTTGCCCCGCTCTCGAACGTCTCCTGACCGGCACCCGCGCCCCGACGCTCGACCAGGTGCGCGCAGCCACCCGTGCGGACGTCTCTCCGATCGACGACATCCGGTCGACCGCCGAGTATCGGGAGCGCGTGCTCGCCAGACTCGTATACTTCGGTCTCGAAACCCACGGACCCCAGGACGCGCGCGCATGACCGGTGGATCTCTTCCCTCATCCGAGCTTCAGGCTCTCGTCGAGCGAGCCACCGCCGAGCTCGAGCGTCACGCGGTCCGCTACCCCGGGGACCCCGGAGATCGACAGCCCGCACACGTCGTGTACGGTGGAGCGAACCTCTTCCGACGTGATTCGGCTCGGCGGCTCGGGGACGTGGCCATCCGGGTGTTGGACGAGTACGCGCCGAGCGGGGCGGAGCTCTTCGAGGCGATCGACCCCACGGTGGACGACGAGCTGGCGGATTGCGTCCACGCGCGGCTTCGCGAGAAGCTCGAGCGTGAGCCCGTAGAGGATTTCCGGATCGATTTCGAAGACGGCTTCGGCGTCAGAACGGACGAGGAAGAAGATGCGACCGCGCGATCCGCCGCGAACGAGACCGCCGCGGGATTCGCCGACGGCTCTCTCCCTCCGTTTGTCGGAATTCGCATCAAGCCCCTCAACCGTGAATGGGCCAGGCGGGGCCTTCGGACGCTCGACCTTTTCGTGACCCGGCTACTCGGTGTCACCGGGGGGGCTGTCCCCCCCGGGTTCGTCGTCACGCTGCCCAAGGTCGTGTCCGGCGAGCAGATCGCCGCGCTCGCGTCCGCGCTGGAGAGTCTGGAAGAGCGAGGTGGACTCGAGGCGGGATCATTGCGGTTCGAGATCATGGTGGAGACGCCGCAGTCGCTCGTCGCCGGTGACGGGAGGTGCCCTCTTCCCGGATTCGTGGAGACGGGGCGTGGCCGTCTAACCGCGGCGCACTTCGGGGTCTACGACTTCACGGCCAGCACCGGGATCACCGCCGACTATCAACTGATGCAACACCCGTTCTGTGATGCGGCGCGGCAGATCATGCGGATCGCGCTTTCGGGTACCGGCGTGATGCTGTCGGACGGAGCCACGAACCTGTTGCCGGTCGCCCGCCACCGGGCGGTGCCTGACGGACCCCCGCTCTCCGGGCCCCAGCTCGAGGAAAACCGCGAGTCGGTCCGGTCGGCGTGGCAGCTTCACTATGACGACATCCGGCATTCCCTGGCGATGGGCTTCTATCAGGGCTGGGACCTCCACCCGGCTCAGCTCGTGACGCGGTACGCGGCGGTGTACGCGTTCTTCCTCGAGAGCCTCGACGCCGCCGCGGACCGGTTGACGCGGTTCGTGGACCGGGCCGCGAGGGCCACGTTGACGGGAGACGTCTTCGATGACGCGGCGACCGGACAGGGACTCCTCAACTTCTTTCTGCGCGGTCTCTCATGCGGCGCGCTGACGGAGGAGGAAGTTTCCCGCACGGGGCTCTCGCTCGAAGAACTGAGGACGCGGTCGTTTTCCCGAATTCTCGAAGGGCGGGCCGGGTGATCGGCGTCTGGGTCGAAAACGGCGCAGTCACAGTGCGGGACGACCTCCCGGCCCCGACGGCCGGCCAGGGGGACGCCGTGGTCTCGGTTCAGCTGGCGGGCCTCTGCGGGACGGACCTCGCGCTCGTGGAGGGATACCGCGACTTCGTGGGGATCCCGGGGCACGAATTCGTCGGGATCGTCGACGAGGGGCCGCCGGGATGGAAGGGGGCCCGGGTGGCGTCGGAGATCAACGTCACCTGCGGGAGCTATCCGCCCGAGAGCGACCGGTGCAAAGCGTGTGGCTGGGGCCGCACGACCCACTGCGAGCGCCGGACCGCGATCGGGATCTTTGGCCGCGACGGCGTGTTCGCCGAGCGCGTCGCGCTTCCGGTAGCGAACCTCCATCGGGTTCCGGTGCTGGTGCCGAACGACAAGGCGGTATTCGTGGAGCCGCTAGCGGCGGCATTCCGGGTGCTCGAGCAGGTCGACATCGGAGAGGGGACCCGAGTGGTCGTGATCGGGCCGGGGCGTCTCGGTCAGCTCGTCGCTCGTGCGGTGGCCACGACGGGTGCGCGGCCCACGCTGGCGGGTCGGTCGGAAGCGAGTCTGGTGCGAGGTCGCCGCGTCGGGATCGCGTCACTCATGACGGACGAGATCGAGGCCGGGACGTACGACGTGGCCGTGGATTGCACCGGGAGCCCGGAAGGCTTCGCCGCGGCCCGACGCGCGCTCCGGCCAGCCGGAACGCTGGTCCTCAAGAGCACCTACTCCTCCCCACTGGAGCTCGACGCGACGTCGCTCGCGGTCGACGAAATCCGGGTCATCGGCTCGCGGTGCGGCCCCTTCCCCCGGGCGATCGAAGCGCTGTCGAGCGGCACGGTGGACGTCGAGGACCTCATCGACGACCGCTTTCCGCTTACGGACGCCCCGGCCGCTTTCACGAAGGCGGCGGAACCCGGTGTCGCGAAGGTGCTGCTCGAAGCCTGACCGGGCCCCGTGAGCGCACCCCCTTGAGGCGTTCGGTCGTGAAACTGCGTTTTCAGATACGGGGCGGGGGTCAGGGGAAGTCTCCACCGGAGCGCAGTCATGAACGAGCAGGGCGAGAGTCACGACTCGAAGTCGATCCTCGAAGTCCTCGCGGAGAAGGCCGGCGACCCGCGACTGTTCCCCTCGGAAGTGCTGCGACTGCACGCCGACGGCGAACCTCACCACGCTCGACGCCTGCTTCTCAAGCACGCGAAGACGGAACGCGACAGCACGCGAGCCGCCCGCCAGCGCGAGGCCGCCGCGATGCTCCGCGTTTGGATCTCGCCCCTGAAGGACGCGCGAGCGGGGTTCACTCTGAACGGATTCGGGACGCGCTTGCTCGGCGAGTACGACCGAGACGCCGACGGCACCTATGTCAAGACGAAGTGGCTCACCGCCCTGTTCATCCCGCTCTGGCCACTCGTCAGCTACCTCGTGGCGCGGGCCGAGCCGCAGAAGCGGGACGTCTTGCCGGGTAGCAAGCCCGGCGGCTGGTACATACTCGGACGGACCCCTCACCCGTCCGAGACGGAGACCGGACGCCGATTCGCGATCGGGGGGATGGCGGTCCTCGTGGGGCTGATCGGGTTCACGATGTACCGGGTCGGGAGCCGAGCCGACCTGTACGTCTACAACGGGTTTGCCCAGCCGGTCTGGGCCTACGTTGGCGACGCGATTCCGACTGTACTCCGTCCTGGAGAGCACCTCGCCCGACGCGGCCTGTCCACGGAGCCGATCGAGGTCGCCGCGGCATGGGACGGCGCAGATACCCGATTCGAAACGCTCACGGCCGACCTCACCGATCTCGGAGGCGACGCAGCCGTCTACAACATCGGCGGCCGGGCCCTCATCGCGATCGAGTACGTGTCCTACGGCGAGGGCCCCGGTGGCGACCGCGAGCCGCGGATTCTGGAAGTGGGTCCGATCATCCCGGTGAGAGAAGCCACGGATTACGAGTTCGAGATCCCGCCCGATTCCATCTCCACGGGTGCATCCGGGATCGTGACTCGCTCGTGGCTGACGGCCATGGATGACCCCGGCAACCCCGCGGCGGCTGTCATGGGCCTCTCCTCGTTGGGGATGCCCGAGCGCGCCCTCGCCCTCGCTCGCGCGAGCATCGAGGCAGATCCGAACGATCCGGCACTGGCCATGATAACGGCGGTGACGATCCATCCGGATGACGTCGATTCGCAGCGGGCGCTGCTGCGGGAATGGATCGCCGACGCGCCGGACGCCGTGCATCTCCACCGCGCCTATCAGCAGTTGTGGCAGGACGAAGACCGAGCGGTGGTTCGGGCGGAATACGATTCACTCGGGAACGCGCATCCGGACTCGCCCATGTACCGCTACCTGGCCGGTCGCACCCAGCCTGAGGGATCCCGGGCAGAGCTCGACCACTACCTGGCCGCAGTCGAACTGGACCCGGAGTTCGCGTTCGCCTACCGCGGTCTCGGCTTTCGGGCCATGCGCGAGCGTCGCTGGGCGGACGCCCTCGAGCACCTCGACCGCGTTTCGGCACTGGACCCGGACGCCGCGCTCGAGTACCTCGACGACCGAATGCGGCTCCGGCGGATGCTCGGACGCCCCCACGAGAACGAGGGGGTCCTCTCCGATGTCACAGCAGCCAACCCCGCGATCGCATTCCTGAGGTATTCCCGGGCGCACGAGCGGGTCGGATCGAATCCGGTGCTCGTGGGACCGGAGACGACCGCGCTCCTCACGTACCACCGAAACACCATCGGAGTCCCGATCTCGGAATGGTTCGCGGCGGGGATCCAGGCCACGCTGGCTGTCACCGCCGGGGACATCGAAGGCGCCCGCGCGGGACTCTCATCGATCGACCCCTCGTCTCGTCCGGTGGACGTCACCTTCCGGCTGGCACTCAGCGAGGGCGCGCTCCCGAGCGACCTCCTGCTGCTGCGCGAGATCTCCGATTGGCATCGCAACGTGGCCGCGCTCGATCTGCTCATCGGCCTGCCTCTGGTCGATCCGGTCGATCGCGAGGAAGCGATTCAGAGCCTGGAGGATGCGGACTTCGGAGACGTTCTCGGCGTCCTCGAAGACCCGAATCGCCTGCTCGAGGTCCGCGCGATCGCGAATGCGGTCGAGCCCGAGCAACTCCAGCTCCTGGCTCACGCCCATTTCGCCGCCGCGTTTCGGCTCTCGTCGTCGGACCGGCCCGGGGCGGCCAGGGCGCGTCAGGCGCACCTCCAGCGGGCGCTGCTGATCGGCCTTCCCGGCGAGCTACCCTACATGGGCTCCTGACCGACAGACGGACTTGACCCATCGGTGCCCTGGCCGGACACTGGCTCACGCGCGGACCCGTTTGCCGCGCGCGGGCCAACCGATATGAGCCGGCCTCCAGGAGCGACACGCATGAACAGTGAACGACCACCGGCGGCGACGATCCTCGCCATCCTTCTCGCGGCTTTCTGTGTATCCCAGGACGCGTCATCGCTGGCCGCGCAGGCCGCCGACGTCCCGTCGCCGGAAGTGTATTTCGGCCACCAGATGGGGGCGGATCGGAAGCTCGCCCGATGGGACCGGCTCGTGGAGTACTACGAGCTCCTCGGGGAAGCGAGCGATCGCCTCGAAGTCGTGAATATGGGTGAGACGACACTTGGTAACCCGTTCATTGCCATGTATTTTACATCGTCAGACAATCATGCGAGATTGGACGAGATCAAGCAGTTGAACGCGCTTCTGAGCGATCCGCGCGGTGCGTCCGAGGGACAGATCCAGAACGCGATCGAGAACGGGCGGGCGGTCATCGTCCAGTCTCTGTGTCTTCATTCGACCGAAGTCGCGTCCAGCCAGACGGGGGCCGAGCTGGCCTACGACATGGTCACGCGAACCGATGAAGAGATGGTCCGGATCATGGACGAGACGGTGGGCATCATGTTCCCGTGCATGAACCCAGACGGCGAGATCATCGTCACGGACTGGTACAACGAGACGGTGGGCACCGAATACGAAGGGGTCGGCCCCCCTTCCCTCTATCACCACTACATCGGGCACGACAACAACCGCGACGCGTTCATGCAGAACACGGTCGAGTCTCAGTACGTGGCCGAAATCATGTTTCGCGAGTGGATCCCTCAGGCGTACGTCGATCACCACCAGATGGGGGCCTACACCGCTCGGATCTACCTGCCGCCGTACGCCGAGCCGGTCCGACCCGAGGCGGACCCGCTCGTCTGGCGCGAGATGTCGTGGTATGGGGCCCACCAGGCGTACAAGATGGAAGAGGCCGACCTCGAAGGGGCGGTGAACGCGGCGATCTACTCAGGATGGGGCCACTTCGGGTTCCACTGGATCACGCCGTTTCACAACATCGCGGGGATGCTGACGGAGTCGGCGAGCGCGCAACTGGCGACCCCGCTGTTCGTCCACCCCGAGCAACTCCGCGGCTCACGCCAACTCCCCGAGTACGAGGAACAGACGACCTTCCCGAACCCCTGGGAGGGTGGCTGGTGGACCGTGCGCGACATTGTCGAGCGGCAGAAGGTCGCCTTTCTGGCGACGCTCGACATCGCGGCGCGCAATCGAGAGACCGTCCTCAGGAACGCCTACCTCAAGGCGATACGTCAGACGGAGCGTGGGCTCGAGGGCGGGACCAAGGCGTTCATCATTCCGGCCGACCAGCACGACGTCCTCACCATGCACCACATGGTGAACAAGCTCCTCCTTCAGGGCATCGAAGTCCGCCGGGTCGACGGGCCGTTCGCACACGAAGGACGGCTGTACCCCGCCGGGTCGTTCGTCGTCACGATGGGGCAGCCGAAGCGGGGCCTGATTCGCTGGCTGCTCGGCCAGACGTACTACCCCGACAACTCCTACACGCGGGATCGCGATGGCGACCCGATCCGTCCATACGACATGTCCACGGACAACATCGCGGAGTTCATGGGCGTGCGGGTAGACGCGGTTTCGACCGGAGTGAGCGCGTCTGCCCGGGTCGTCGAAGGCCTGCTGACACCGGCCGGGACCGCCGACGCCGGCGAGTTCGGGTACTGGGTGGATGGGCGTCAGAACGCCGCGTTCCGGGCCCTGAATCTTCTCTGGAACGAGGGCGTCGAGGTCTCGCGCTCTGCTCGCGTAGGAGGCAACCTGCGAGCGGGAGACTTCGTGGTCGCGGCATCGACTTCACCGGACGTCGTGGCCCGCGTGGCCGCCGAGACCGGCGTCACGTTCCGAGCGCTCGACAGCGATCCGGGTGCCGGTTCGATCCGACGTCAGCGCGTCGCCATGTACCAGCGCTACTTCGGCGGGAACATGGATGAGGGTTGGACGCGGTGGCTTCTCGAGGACTTCGAGTTCCCGTACACATCGGTGTTCGACGCCCGCATCCTCGAGGGCGACCTGATCGACGACTTCGACGTCCTTATCCTGCCCGCGGATGGCGTGAACCGGATGACCGGAGATACGTCGGGCGGCGACGGCGGCGGGTTCGGACCGCCTCCCGCCAACCGGTACCCGCCCGAGTACCGGAGCGGGTTCGGCCAGGCCGGGGTCGACGCGATCAGGGCGTTCGTCGAGGCCGGGGGAACACTGGTGACCTTCGCGGAAGCCGGCGACTTCGCGATCGAGAAGCTCGGGCTCCCGGTCCGAAACGCGGTAGCCGGGCTCCCTTCACGGGAGTTCTGGTCCCCAGGGTCGACGCTCAAGGTGCGGGTGGACAACGAGAATCGATTCGCGTTCGGGATGCCGGAGCGCGCCCTGGCCGCCTTCCTCGCACGGAACCAGGTATACGAAGTGACCCCGGGGGCCCGGAATCACACGGTGACGCGGGTCGTGGAATTCATCGACCGGGACATCCTGCGGAGCGGCTGGCTGCTCGGCGAGGACCACATCGCGGACAAGGCCACGATGGTCACGGCGGATCTGGGCGAGGGTACCGTCGTCCTGATCGGCTTCAGGGCGCAGCACCGGGCGCAGACGCACGGGACGTTCAAGCTCGTCTTCAACGCGCTCGTGAGCGCGCCGGAGGGTGACGGTGTGGCCGCCGGCGGCGAGGGTCGATGACCGTCGTCGAACCGGGGCCCGTCCTCCGGGCTGCCGGAGACGGCGATCTGGAGTCTCTGGGCCGGCATCTCGAACGTGACCGCGCATGCGCGAGCGTCCTCGGGACCAACCCGTACTGGGGGGGGCGCGTCCAGCCGCTGCACATGGCGGTGACCTGGAACCAGGAGGCGGCGGTCGAGCTACTGCTCGAGTCGGGCGCCAATCCTTCCGGGGAGAACGAAGGCTATGGCGACTGGTCGCCGCTCATGCTCGCTGCGACGAAGGGGTTCGACTCGATCGCCGCCCGACTCGAGGCGGCCGGCGCCTATGTCGGGCTCTACGAGGCGTCCGCGCTCGGGCGGCCGCGCGAGGTGGCCGACATCCTGGACGGAAACCCCGAGCGGGCCACCCATGTGACCGTCGATGGGACGACTCCGCTCCACGTTGCCGCGACCCGGGAGGTGGCGGATCTCCTTCTCGCGGCGGGCGCCCTTCCGGACGTTCGGGACGGATACGGCGGTACGCCCCTGGATGCCGCGATGGCGCGCGCCTCGCAGGGCGCCGATCAGTGTGTGGAGGTGGCGGAGCGACTGATCGCGGGCGGCGCCGAGGTCGACCTGATCACGCACGCGGCTCTCGGCCACCCGGCGCGCCTCGCGGCCGCCCTCGATCGCGACCCGAGCGCGATCGATGCGCACACCCGCTCCGGGTGCACACCATTGCAGGCGGCCGTGGCTCACGGGCGGGTCGCCATCGTTCGCATGCTCCTCGAACGCGGCGCGAATCCCAATGCCGCCGACGGCGAGGGGATTCAGCCCCTTCACTGGGTCACCCGGGCACCCCGACACGACCTCGAGATCGCGAGACTTCTGCTCGCCGCGGGGGCGAACCCGTCCGGTCGGGATGCGCGGCACGACGCCCCCCCCTCGAGCTGGGCCGAGTTCCAGCGCCGTCCCGACCTGGAACGACTGCTCCGCGAAGCAAAGGGATCTTCGCCCACTTGATCTGACCTGGATTTGGCCGCCCCGGCGTGCCGATGGGCGTTCCGGCATGAGCCGATTCGCGCCCCCCTTTCGTTATGCGAGATGACGGGGGGATGATCCTCTGTCTCGCACCCTCTGGGGAGGAGACGGGCGAAATGTCTAAGCGATGGTGTATCGGGGTCTTGGCGGTGCTCGCCATCGGCGCCTTCAGTAGCGACGCGATGGCTGCGGCCCGACCCGAGCTCGGCGTGATCGCCGCAGGGCTGCGAGTACCGGGTGGCGCACTGTGGCTCGTGGGTCCGATGGTGTTCGGGGTCGCCGGCGCGATCACGCTCGGCTGGCGGCGTGCGTCGAGCGAGGCGCGATCCGGCCTGAACGACGACTGAGGCTACTTCCGACCCGCGCCCGTCCGGGCGCCGGGCCGCGAGATCAGCTTCACCTCGGTCCTGCGGTGGGGGACCCGTCCGCGATCCACCGCCCGAGCTCCGCGCGCTCGTCGTCGGTCATTCCGGTCAGATTGCCGAGCGGCATCACCCGGGTCTCGACACTCACGGCCCGGATCCGGTCGCTCAGCGCCACGACCTGGTCCTGCGTCTCCAACAGAATTCCACCGGGGGGTGTCGCGAAGAGGGTACTCGCCGGTTGCTCCGCATGGCACGTGAGACACCTCGCCACGACAATCTCGCGCACGCGATCGTACGTCACGGCCTCTCCGCCGGCCGGGGATACCCCGGAACGACCACCGGAAGCGGAGACGAAGGCGAGAGCGAGCATCGCAATCGCGGCGACAGGGAAGATCAGGCCCGTGCCGCGTCCCGAGTTTCTGACGTTGAAGCCGTGACGGGTCAACGCGCCGACTATGAACAGGCCCGCGAGAATGGCCCAGCTTCCTGCATGCCCGTACGTGATGGGGTAGTGGCTGCTGATCATCACGAAGAGGACGGGGAGCGTGAAGTAGTTGTTGTGACGCGACCTCATCGCGGCATGAGTGCCGATCGACGGTTCCGGTTCGCGACTCTCTTCCAGGGCCTCTACCAACTCGACGTGTGCCGGAATGATCACGAAGAAGACGTTCGCGGCCATGATCGTCCCGATCATCGCGCCGATGTGCATGTAGGCGGCGCGTGCGCCCAACACCCGGCTCAGGCCGAAGGCCGCCAGAGCGACCACGACGAGTCCGAGGACCGCAAAGAGGCCCGACCGGTCGGCCAGAGACGTCCGGCACAGACGGTTGTAGACCAGCCAGCCGAGGAGTAGCACCGCAAGTCCCACCGCGATCGCGGCGACGGGCGAGATCGGCGAGACGCCCGGATCGATCAGGTAGGCGTCCGCACCGAGATAGTACACGAGCACGAGCAGCGAGAAGCCGGTGAGCCATGTGAGATAGGCTTCCCACTTGAACCAGTGAAGCTCCGTAAGGGTGGATCGCGGAACTGTCTCATACTTCATCGCGCGATAGAAGCCACCTCCGTGGATGGACCAGAGCTCTCCCACCACCCCGGGCTCCGCATCACGTGGCGGCGTGAGCCGGTCGTTCAGCCAGTTGAAGTAGAAGGAGGCGCCGATCCAGGCGATGCCGGCGATCACGTGCACCCAGCGAACGGCCAACTCCAGCCACTCGAGAACGAATGCCATCTAGCTGCCCCTGTACGTCGTGTAGCCGAAGGGGCTGAGCAGTAGCGGAACGTGGTAGTGCCCTTCCCCGCCCGGCACGTTGAAGACAACGTCGACGAGCGGGTGAAAGGCCGGCGTCCCCGACGCCGCGAAGTAGGCACCGGTGGAAAAGCGAAGCCGGTATTCCCCGGGGTCGATCCCGAGCGGCGAATCGCCCTCGCCGAAGGCGCTCACGCGACCGTCGTCGTCGGTGAGGCCGCGCGCCACCGTCTTCCACCCCCCCGAGGGGTCGGGACCGTGAGCGGCCAGTTCGACGGCCACTCCACCCGCGGGCCTGCCCGTGGACGTGTCGAGCACGTGAGTCGATAGCGTGATGGACATCGTCGCCACCTCCCGTTGAGGACCCTCTTCAGCCAACCTCGCCAGCCGCATCTGGGTGATCCTGGCCTGCTCGGCCGCGGCGACCTGCAGCTCGACGGCCGGGTCGTTTCCGAGCCGGCGCCGTAGCGCCCCCAGCATCTGTTCGGCGTCCAGGCCCGTCGCACAGATCAGGAACACATGGCCGAACCGCTCCTCGTATTCCCGGTTGAGCGCGGCCAGATCGGCCAGCGTCTCCGGCGATGCCTCGTCGACGCCCGCCTGTTCGGCACCGGCCCACCGATCGGCGAGGTCGCGGTCCCCGATCCGTGGGTGAGAGCCGAAGGCCTCGAGCCAATCGTCCTCGTGGAGCTCCCACCACGCGGCGTCGGCGCGGGCCTGCACCGCCGCGTCGTCGGCATAGGGCCAACCGGCCGTCATGGCCGCCACCCAGCCCGCGGATCCGCAGCACGTGGTCAGCGCCGCCTCGCGGTCGGAATCGTCGAGGGTCTCGAGGAGCTTGACCAGGGCCCGACCCAGACCGGTCATGACCCGCTCTCCGGGCGGCCGAAGGCCCGAAAGCGGGACACGCCGCCATCGGGATGGATCGACAGGCGAACGTGGGTGCCGGACCCGACTCGCCGAAGCGACTCGAAGACATGGTGGCTGTCTGGTCTGAGCGGGCTTCTCGGGACGAGCGTCTCCCAGCGGTCGTCGGTCGGCTCCCCGTCACCGGCATCGCACACATCGACCCACGCCTCGTCGGGGTAGTTGCCCTTGAAATGCTCCGTGCAAACCTCCACCCGCTCGAGGGTGGCCCGATGGCCGAGTCGGACCACGGCCCAATCGTGTCCGGGGCCGCGGCGTCGCCGCGTCTCCCATCCGTCGCCCATGTGGCTCGACCTCCCGGGGAGGAGCATGTTCGACGGGTCTCCGAAGGAACGGTCACTCGCCGCCGTGATCGTCCCGCCGAACCTGAGTGCCGCGAGGTCCAGGGGCTCGTCTCCGATCGCGTTCCAGTCGATTTCGACGGTCCCGAAGAGACGGAGCCGCGCCACACCACCGTCGGGAAAGATGTCCAGCCTGACGTGCGTGATCGGCAGCGAGTCGTCGGCATCGAGCTCGTGTGTCGAGTCCCCATCGAGGGCCGAGCGTTCGACGATCGTCATCCAGTCGTCTCGCTGCCGAAGGTCGTTCCCCCCCGCTCCGGGCGCCCACAGACCTCCGATCCCGCACGCCTCGGGATGATTGCCGCTGAAGTGCGTCGTCTGCACGGTCACGGTTGAGACCCGCCCCGGGGCGCCCAGCTCGATGATGCAGAAGTCGTTGCCCGGTTCGCGGCGCCGACGTGTCTCCCACCCGTCCATCCACTTCCCGCGATCGGTATACTCGCCCTCACGCCAGATGGGGTCAGCCGGCAGAAGCAGATTGGCGGCTTCGGCGAAGAACTCGTCGTTCGCGTAAACGGCGCGACCCCCGAGTCGTTCCGCGGCGAGATCTACGAGGACGGGCGCAGCCATTGTCCGCTCGATGCCGGCACCTCCCCCTCGAGGCTGAAGACGTGGACTCCCCGCAGGAACGTATCGGTCACGACGCCCCTGAGGGTACGGCCGAGATACGGAGACACGGGGTGGCGGACCTTCAGGACGGCTGGTGTCACTTCGATCGTCGCGCCCGGGTCGAATACGGCGAAGTCGGCGTCCATCCCCGGAGTCAACGAGCCCTTGCGGCCGGCGAGTCCAGCGAGACGCGCGGGCTCGGTCGAGAGCCACCGGGCCACGCGCTCCAGCCCCGCGGGGTCTGAGCGGAACGCCGACCAGACGAGCGACAGCGTGAGACCGAGCGACGAGATGCCACCCCACGCCGCGAAGAAGTCCCCACTCGCCTTGAGATCCGGCGGGCACGGGCTGTGATCCGAGGCGACCATGTCGATCAAGCCGCCGGCGAGCGCCCCACGAAGCTCGCGAACATCCGCCTTCGAGCGAAGCGGCGGGGCGCATTTGAACTCGGTCGCTCCGGCGGGAACCTCGCTGTCCGACAGGGTCAGGTAGTGCGGACAGGTCTCGGCGGTGATCGGAGCCCCCGCCAGCTTGCCGGCGACGACTCTCGCCATGGCCGCGGCGCCGGAGACATGGACGATGTGGACGCGGCACCCGGTTTCGAACGCCAGCGCCGCGAGGAGGTCGATCGCTTCGCATTCGCCCTTCTCAGGGCGCGAAGACGCCCAATCGGAGTGCCGCGAGCTTCTTGCCCCCACGGCTGTCGCCGCGGCGATCGGACCCGGCAGCTCGGCGTGCACGAGCAGCGGCAGCCCGAGGTGGGCGATCACGGGCATCGCCCGCCTCAGATCCGTCTCGTCCACCGGTGGGAAGTCGGGGATCCCCGAGTCGACGAGAAACGCCTTGAACCCCAGGGCACCAGCCCCGGCGAGTTCCGCCAGGACGCCGACATTGGCGGGTACGAGGCCGGCCCAGAGCCCGTAATCGCAGCGGCACGAGCGACCTGCCGCTGTTCGCTTCGAGTCGAGAGCAGCGGGCGTAGTCGTGACCGGGACAGAATTGAGCGGCATGTCCACCAGTGTCGTCACGCCTCCGGACAGGGCGGCCGCACTCGCGGTGGCGAACCCCTCCCAGTCTGTTCGGCCAGGCTCGTTGATGTGGACATGGGTGTCGACGAGCCCCGGGAGAATCGGGAGATCGCCGAAATCCAGGGCGCCCTGATCGTCGGCGTCACCGTCTCGCGAACTGACCCGCACGATCTTCCCGTCGGAAACCTCGATGACGGCCGGTCTGACGCCCTCTGGCGTCACGACGCGGCGCGAGGTGACGGTCAGCCGATGCGGCGCCACGTGCGTCGGGTCAGTCCAGTCGCACGCTGCGCACCCGGACGCCACCGGTGTCCCCCGGCAGTGTGAAGGCGACGACGAGATCATCGCCGATCCGGACCATGCGCGGGAAGCCGCTGGCCCGCTCACCCGACGTCTCGCTCACGGTGAAGGCCGCACCCGTCGATCCGTCATCGAAGACGCGGCGAGCCATGACCTGGGCTCCGCCGTCCCCTCCTTCGACCCAGGTCACGATGGCCGACCCGGCGTCGACGTATTCGATGTCCACGCGTCCGATCGGAAGCCCCTCGTCGATCCGGATGGGCGGCCCGAACGACTCGCCTCCATCCGATGAGAACGCGGCGAACGCATGCGGCCCGCCGGCCCCCGTGTACCAGGCACCGGCGACGCCGGACTCTCGCGCGCTTAGCTGCGGTCCGTTCACGGGACAGCCGGGAATCGTCCAGTCGTCCGCGGCCACATGCGCCGGCTCGCTCCATGTTTCGCCGAGACCTCTGACCACCGCGATGTCGCGCACCTCGGCTTCGCTCCGGTCTCGATACGCGGCAACGAGTCCTTCGCTCGAGCGCGTGAGCGTCGTCTGACAGCACTCGCATGTGCGCGGGTCGAGAAGCACTTCGGCCCCCAGCCGACCGTCGGGCAGCAACGTGCGGAATCGAACCGACATCGCGCCCTCCGCTGCCTCGTGGCCGTCGCCCGCGGGCTCCGGCTCGGACGAGTCGGGATCGTACATGGCGCGTCCGTCGAGCCACGTAATGGCGGCCCCGCCCTCCCACGGCACCATCGAGACGAACCCATGCTCCGTCGGCGATCGGTCGTCGTGTGCGCGGACTGGCTCGGACCAGGTCGCACCGCCATCGGAGGACACCGAGAGCATGACGTGATACGCGTAGGGTGCGTCGGCCACCCTCTCGAGCCAGTGGACCGCGATCTCGCCACCCGCCATCTGGACCGAGCTCGGGAAGTCGGCCCAGTTGACGAAGAAACTGTCGCTCCGGCGAACGACGAGGGGGTCGGACCACTGCCCCTCCCGACGGGTCGCGAGCATGAGCGACCATTCGTCGCCCGTCGGCTCGAGCCAGGTAAGAAGGGCCGTTCCGTCGGCCGTCGCGTGGAGGTTCGGCTCGCCGCTACCGGCCGGCCGTTCGAACTCCACCGGCAGGATCGTCAGATCCGACGACCGAGGGGCAGCCGTCTCGTCGGCTGGCGCGGCGCAGGCGCCGAAGATGACCGGCAGCGCGGTGAACAGCGGTGTGGGCCGGCGGCGGCCCGGGCGTCGGTCGTGCCGTGGCACGCCTGTTCGCTTTTCCCCTGTCTTCATGGCCACTGCGCCTCCGTCTCGTTCCACGTGTTCGACTCTTCCAATATGATGTGCCTTCAAGATAGACGCGCGAGACGCGCAGAACGATGACACGAGCCGGAGACCGAAGCCAGATGGGCCACAAGGCCGCCGTGATGACCGCACCGAACGCGCCGATCGAGACGTGGACTCTCGGGGACCCGGTTCTCGCCCCGGGCGACCTCCTGCTCGAGACCGTGGCCAGCGAGGTCTGCGGAACCGACGTGCACCTCCACCACGGCCGCCTGGCGGGAGTCCCTTACCCGATCATCCCCGGTCACGTGAGTGTCGGCCGCGTGGTCGAGAGCCGCGGTGTCGACCACGATGCGGTCGGCCGTCCGCTCTCCGAGGGCGACGTGGTCACCTTCTACGACGTCTGGGGCGTCTGCGGGCACTGCTATCACTGCGCGATCGCCGCTCAGCCCAACCTCTGTGGGGAACGGCGGGTCTACGGCATCACGTTCGGCGCGGACGAAGGACTCCACGGAGGCTGGTCGGACGCGATCCACCTCAAGGCCGGGACCGCGGTCTTCAAGCTCCCTGAGGGACTGTCGAGCGACGACATCATCGGAGGCGGTTGCGGGCTGTTTACGGGATTCGGGGCTGTGGAACGGGCCACGCTTCGGGCGGCCGATTGCGTCGTCGTCCAGGGGTCCGGCCCGGTCGGTCTCGCGGCCGCCGCATTCGCCCGGCTCGGCGGCTGCGGGGCCTTGTTCGTCATCGGTGATCCGGACGCGCGTCTCGCGCTCGGCCGGCGTATGGGTGCAGACCGGACGTTCTCGGTGGGCGGGACC
Source organism: Gemmatimonadota bacterium (assembly GCA_029861425.1). Lineage (GTDB taxonomy): Bacteria > Gemmatimonadota > Gemmatimonadetes > Palauibacterales > Palauibacteraceae > Palauibacter. The sequence continues at coordinate 5,575 of JAOTZH010000048.1, read as the reverse complement.
GATCCGGCGGAACGGCTGGCGGCCGTTCGCGAGGCCACCCAGGGCCGGGGAGCGGATGTCATCATCGAGGCGAGCGGGAAGCCGACCGCGATCGGCGAAGGATTCGCCTTGCTACGCGACGGCGGGACCTACGTGATCGCGGGGCACTACACGGACGCCGGACCGGTCGAGATCAACCCGCATCTCGACATCAACCGTAAGCACGCCGACGTGCGGGGCCGCTGGGGAACCGAACAGCACCACGTGGCGCTCGCGCTCAGCCAGTTGGCCCGGAACCCCGAAGCCCTGCCCTTCGCGGAGGTGATCGGCGGGCGCTACGGGCTGGACGAAGCGGACCGCGCCCTGGCGGATGTCGCGGAGCTGCGCGTGACGAAGGCGATCATCACTCCGGGCTAGCCGGCTCCGTCCGCCACCGTTCGGGATGGGCCTCGAGCTCCGCGACGCCGCGCTCGAGAATCTGGAGGGTCAGGTCCACATGCTCGAGGTGCGTACGGAACACGACAATCGCGACGCGAAGGACGTAGGTCCCGTCGATCATGGTGGTCGAGACGAACACCCTGCCGTCCTCGTTCACGTAACGGGCGAGAGCCCGATTGAACGCGTTCGCGTCCCCCTCGCCGGGCACCCACCTGTACATCGCCACGGTCAGGTCGGGATCCGGGCCCACCTCGAAGCCGCGCGCTCGGACCTCCCGGTGGAAATACCTCGTCAGCTCGATCTTCTCTTCCAGACAGGCCGCGAACGGCTCGACTCCATGCAGGAGCAACGGGAACCAGACCCGAGGCCCCCGGAAGTGCTTCGTCAGCTCGGGCGACAGATCCGCCGGGGAGTCGCCCTCCTCGTGCACGGCGTCCTGCATGTAATTCGCTTCGTACGTATGCGCGTTCCGCAGGTGATCCCCATTCCGGACGAGAACGGCGCCGGTGCCGTAGGGAAGGAACAGGGTCTTGTGCGGATCGAGCACGATCGAGTCGGTCCGCTCCATGCCGGCGAGCTTGGGTCGAACGGAGTCGACGAGGGCGAAGAACCCGCCGTAGGCGGCATCGACATGAAACCAGAGACCTTCCGCCTCCGCGACATCGGCGATCTCGTCGATCGGATCGATCGCGCCGACATCCGTCGTCCCGGCGGACGCCAGCACGAGCCAGGGCCTCAGCCCCGCCTCACGATCGGCCGCGATCGCCTCGGCCAGCGCGTCGGGCCGCATGCGGTAACGGTCATCGAACGCGACGGTCCGTGAGACCGTTTCCCCCAGCCCCGCGACGCGGAGTGCCTTCGCGAGGCAGTGGTGGACGTGCGCCGTGGAGTAGACGACCGCGTCCGGGACGTCGCGCGCTCCAAGGGCCGTCGCTTCGCGCGCGGTGTGTACAGCGATGAAGTTCGCGACGGAGCCGCCCGCCGCCAGGTTCCCTCGCGCCTCGTCGGGGTATCCCACGAGATCGCGCATCCAGTCGAGCACCCGGTTCTCCATGGCGACACCGCCGGGGCTCGCGTACGCCACACCGGCGTATTCGTTGGTCACCGCGGCGACATAGTCCCCCAGGGCGGAGGCGTAGATCCCCCCTCCCGGGATATAGGCGAGGTGCCCTGCGGAAGCCGCGTTCAGCGCGGGGGTGGCGACGGCCCGTTCGTAGAGTCCGAGGATCTCGCCGATGCCGAGAGACCTCTTCCCGACTCCGACCTCGTCGATCCCCGCCGCCGTCGTGCGGTCGCTCTCGAATGCCGGACGGTCTGGAAGGCCGGCCAGGAATCCCTCCACGTACTCGGCGGTCGCCGCGAGCAGCCGTCGGCGCTCGACACCATCGGGCTCGAGCGGAGCCGCCCGGGCCTCGAGCTCGCGGATCCGGTCTCGAAGTCGGGTGGCGTCCCCCATGTCCGTCGGCGTCACCGCGGCGGCGGGCCCCCGCGGGGCGCGCCCAGCCGTATCACGGGGCCGATGGGTACGCCCCCGCTGGCGGATCCGCCGGGCGGGAGCGGCCGAAACCCGGGGAAGAACGTGGGATACGACCACCAGTTTCCGACCTCGTGGATCACGGTGACCGTCTCGGGGGGCGCCTCGATTTCCTCTGGCTCCGGCGGCATCGGGAGTCGACCGGGGCCCAGTACGACCTCGGCTTCGGACTCGTCCTCCGGGGTGCCGACGACGGTCTGGACGACGCGCGGTCTCAGCCCGAGCGCCCCGATCGTCGAATAGTCGACACAGCCACAGGGTTCCAGCCTGCGATCCTCCTGGAACGCGCGGAGGGCGTTCTCCGTCGCGGGGCCCCAGTTTCCATCGGGGCGGCCCGGCTCGTAGCCTGCCTGGACCAGCGCGGTCTGGACGAAGAAGACCTCCTCCGGAAGCAGGGGATCCAAAACGCGGTGCTCCGTTCGCGCCGGCTCGAGCTGCACGAAGGCGACGACGCGGACGCCCGGCGCACCGGGATCGACCGCCGTCTTCCGGACCGCGCCTGAGATGATCTCGACCTCCTGGGCGGCAGCGGGCAGGGCGGCGCTCAGCGCCACCAGAATCGTGATCATCGGAACAAGCTTCTGGCTTCTCAGTGGGCCTGAAGTCATCTCTTTATCTTGTTTATTTTCAATTACTTGCAGAATTCCACACCGCACGAAGAGCAACCCGGACCGCTCGCGAGCCCCCCTGCCGTCATCCGGGACGCTCTCCGATCCTATGCGGACGTGACCCGGCGCGCGAGACGGGCCGGCGCACCCGAACGCCTCGTCGGGGTAGCACCCGCTCGAAGGAAACCGTAGCTCAACCTCCGGCGGGGTCGGGGTTCCCTCCGTCAGTGACGGTCGCGCACCCATGGGTGTGAACGAGGACCACCCCGCACACGGACGGCCCGAAGGCAGAGGAGAACCGGTCTTGCCAAGCAGCCTGCAGCGACGTCGACGTTCGCGCCGTGCGAACACCCTGCCGATACACATCTTCCTCGGGGTCATCTTCGCCGCTCCGCTGGCGCCGCTCGCCGCTCAGGGACGGGCCACGCGGGTCGAAACCTATGTCAGATCCTTCGCCGACCTGCAGCGTTTCAACGGCGCCGTCCTGGTGGTGGACGACGGCGAGGTCCTCTTCCGGAGAGCCTTCGGCTTCGCGAATGGCGACGGCGAAGACAACGAGACGGACACGCGGTTCCGGATCGCGTCTCTGACCAAGCAGTTCACGGCTGCCCTGGTCATGAAGCTCGTCGAGGAGGGAGCCCTCCGACTCGACGCCCCGATCCGCGAGTACATCCCCGACTACCCGTCGCCGCAGGGCGACCAGGTGACGATTCACCATCTCCTCACGCACACCTCGGGTATCCCGAGCTACACGAACCTCCCCTCCTTCGGGGGCGAGATGCTCGCGGTGCCGATGACGCCGGCCGAGATCGTGGCGCTGACCTGGGAAGACGAACTCGAGTTCGAGCCCGGCACCGACTTCGCGTACGACAACACGGGATACGTGCTGCTCGGTTGGATCGTGGAGGAAGTGACCGGGTCACCCTACGGCGAAGCGCTCGCTGAGCGCGTCCTGACACCACTCGGCCTCGAGGACACGGGCTACGACCACGCGACCTCGCCACCTCCCGGCCACGCGGCCGGGTTCACGCGGAACCTGGACGGGTACGAGCCGGCGACCTTCATCGATCCGACGCTTCCGCACGCCGCCGGAATGCTCTACTCGACCGTCGATGACCTCCACCACTGGAGCCGGGCCCTCTTCGGCGTCGAGGCAGGTCTGTTCGTGGACCCGTCGAGCGCCGAGCGGATGATGACTCCCGAACTCGACGGCTACGGGTACGGACTCGGGGTCGGCTACCGCACCATTGGACGTGAGGACTCGGTGCGAGTGGTGCAACACTCGGGCGGGATATTCGGATTCGCCACGATGCTGCGGGTCTTTCCGGATCACGACCGGATGATCGTGCTTCTCGACAACACCTCCTCCGGGTTGGGGCCGCTGCTCGACGGGCTCACCAACATGCTGTGGGGCGCGGAGGCGGTGTTCCCGAAGCCATCGATCGCCGAGCGGCTGCTACCGATCGTCACGTCCGCCGGCCCCGAGCCAGCGATCGAGCGATACCGGAACTGGAAGCGCACGCGCCCCGATCAGTACGACTACAGCCCGGGCGAGCTCATGCGGCTGGCCCGGCACTTCAACGATCGCGGCGAAACGGAGACGGCCGCGGCGATCCTCGAGGCGCAGGTGGAGGAGTTTCCGCAGATGCCGGTCACGCGATTCGCCCTCTCAGAGCTTTACGCGGAGCTCGGCGACACGACTCGGGCGGTGGGCCACCTCCAGGCCGCGCTTCTGGCGAATCCGGGAGTACCCAACCTCGTCGAGGCGTTGCTGTCTCTGGGCGTCGAGCCGGCGGCGGCACTTCGGCTGCCCGTTCGTCCTCTCGCGCCCGAGGCGATGGCCCCCTTCGTCGGCGCCTACAGGGTCGACCCTTCGACGACTCTCGAGATCACGCTGGGCGATGACGGCCTCACGGCGATGCGAACCGGCGAGTCGTCGTTCCCGCTGCTTCCCCAGGGTGAGACGACGTTCCTCCTGGAAGGCTCGGCGATCCAGTTCGTGTTCCAGCTCGACGGAGACGTCGCGGCGGCCGTCTCAATCCTCGAGTCCGGACAGCGCGTCACGTTTCCACGGCTTCCCTAGTCACGTCGCGGTCGTAGCTTTCGGCATGGAAGCGAACGACCGCGATGTCGAGATCCAGCGGCCGGGCGAGGACCACCCGCCGAAATCCGGGGCGGACCGGGTCGCCGAGGCCGTGGAGGCCCGCGCGCCGGACACCGGTGAACGACCGCTCTTCGTCGGTGTTGCCGGTGGCAGCGGATCCGGAAAAAGTACCGTGGTCGAGCGGATCATGGGCGGTCTGGCCCCCCACCCGGTCACCCTCATCCACCACGACGCCTACTACTTCGACTACGGGCACCTCTCGATCGAGGAACGTGCGGCCGTCAACTTCGACCACCCCGATTCGCTCGAGACGGCCCTCCTGATCGGGCACCTGGACGCGCTCGCCGGCGGCGACCCGGTCGACCTCCCGCTATACGATTTCAAGACCCACACGCGCATGGACCGGAGACAGCCGGCCGCGCCGACCCCGGTCGTGATCGTCGACGGGATCCTGATCCTGGCGGATCGGGAGATTCGGGAACGGTTAGACATCAAGATCTTTGTCGACACGGACTCCGACGTGCGCTTCATCCGGCGTCTCGGCCGGGACATGGAACATCGCGGTCGCTCGCTCGAGTCGGTGGTCCAGCAGTACGAGCGTACTGTCCGACCCATGCATCTGAAGTTCGTCGAACCTTCGAAGCGGTACGCCGATGTCATCGTGCCGGTCGGCGGGACGAACGAGGTCGCCATCGACATGCTCGTGACCAAGCTCCGCGAGGTCCTCTCTCCCGTCCCCTGACCTGTCGGGCACAGTTCAGCCCCCCTCCCACGACTGCTCCGGCGCTCGACGTCCGAGACGTGGCGCCCGCCTTCCGAGCGCTGAATCGCCGCATGTTCTTGGAGCCACAGAGGTTGCCATGCCGCGGGACTAGAGACCGCGTTTTCAGCTTAACCACGGGGGTTGCCGCG
>JAOTZH010000219.1 GCA_029861425.1 Gemmatimonadota bacterium | reverse complement strand
CACGGCGAAAACGCGGACATGTCCGCCTCGGGTCATCTGATCCTCACAATGGTGATCTGTGGCTCCGAGGTCTCAGACAGCCGAGCGCCTGTCGGCGTTGAGACACCCAGGGCCAACGCCGGGACCTCGAGTCCCGAGCTGAGGGTGAAGTAACGAACGGTCGACGCCCCTACGTCGAACTCCAGTGCCCCGGTTTCAGACTGGAGCGGGGTCGGCAGCAGCGGGAACGGGGCCGGGAACAGCGCGCCCGCGGCCACGTTGCGGTTCAGAGAAGCGAACACGTCGCGGAAGTCCCAGGACAGGACCTTGAACCGGTCGTCCGCGTCGTCGAACCCGGCGTCATCGGTCGCGATCGCGACGGCAAACGCCGCGAGAAGATCGTCCCACGATTGGGCCGCCACGCGCTCCACGTTCTCGATCCCGCGGTCGCGGTTGGGGCCGCCGACCACGACATCCCGGAAGAACACGCGTTCGTCTCCACCCCCCTGGTCCCCGAGCCATCTCAGGAGGAACCAGGCGAAGCCACGCATCTGAAGTCCGCCCAGACCTCCGAAGTCGACGCCCGAGATCGTCGGAGCGTTCGCCGGAGAGAACATGTACAGGCTCAGGTTGAGGAAGTTGTTGATGTGATAGGCGTTGAACGCGTCGATCTCCTCCCGGGTCCCCGAGACCTGGTCCCAGGTGAGGTTCGTTCGGATCTGCTGCTCGATGACCGCGAGGCCCGCGACCTCCTCCGCGAGGCTCGACAGGCCCTCATCCATCCAGACTTCTTCGGCCGCCGCGAAGCCGGCCCCGCCATTGAGGACTCGGGTCTCGGCGTTGATCAGATGCTGGAGCTCGTGGGCCGTGAGACCACGGGCGTTACGGAGCGCGCGGTCGACAGAGATGATCGGACCGATCGATCCCTCCGGGTCCGCGACCGCCAGGTAGATGATTTCGGCCTCGTTGCTCGCGGGGCAGAGCTCCCCATCTTCGCCCGGCAACCCGCCGCCGCCCGCGCCGGACGCGGCGAGGTCGAGGGGAAGGAAGAAGCCCCCGATGCCGCCCTGGCCGGGTTCGGACAGATCGTTGACGCGCTGTGTGAGCAGGACGATCACGCGGCCGTTCCCGTCGATATCGTCGAACGGGCCGAAGTAGGCGGTCACGACAGGGGCGACCACCTCGTCCAGCTCGGACAGAAGCGCCGCCCAGTCGTCCGGCCCGAATCCGTTCGACGGCACGTCGTCATCCTCGACGAGCGCCAGGTGCTGGCCGACGGCTCGGACGGTGCCCGTCACGACCGTGTTGGTCGCGTCGCAGGTCGCCGTGAGGTCCGACCGGACCGCGAACGTGTACTGGAGGCTCTCACCGACGGTCGGTACGCTCAGTGCCACCGGTCCGGGCACGACGCTCGCGCGTGCTACCGGCGGCGCTCGTCGCTTCGTCAGGTCGTCCAGGACGTTGCGCCGAAGGATGGCGTCGGAGCGTTCGCGGCTCGCGACCTCCTGTAGAATCGCGGGGTCCGGATCCCTCGGAAGAAGGCTACGCGCGAGCGCGGACGATTCCAGTTGGGAGGGGACGCGCGTCTCGAGCCTCATCGACGTCGATTCGTTCGCTCGACGATCGGAGCTGCCGAGGATGACGACGTAGTCCTCGCGGCTCTCGGCCGGCCCGAACTGAATGCACTCGACGGCCTCGGGGCCCCGGAACACGGTCCCCGTACCGGGCTCGAGGGACACGAGCGGCTGCGAGGGATCGAGTCGGATCATCGAGCCGTTGCTCGCGTCCCCCTCGACGAGCACGCGGACGCCGACATCGCGAGCCGGGAGACATTGCCCGCCGAACGCCGGAGCGAGGATCGTCAGCTCGGTCCCGGTCGCCGAAAGTGCCTCCGCCGAGACGCCTTCGATCCGCACATCGTTCTCGGCGGAGATCGGGCTAAAGCCGCTCCCGTGGAGCGTCGCCTCTTCGCCGGCCACGAGACGGCCGCCCGCGATCGAATCGACCCTGACGCTCCCCTCGAACGTGGCCGTCGCGGTCGCGGTGAATCGAATCGTGTCGGTCTCGACACCGCGCGTGGCATAGGCCGTAACGACGTAGTCGCCCGCGGCCCGACCGAGCGTCAGCAGCGTGGATGCCCGGCCTTCAGAGGAGGTGAGCACCGAGTCCGCCGTGAGGACCGCCGACGAGCCGGTCGTGATCTCGAACGCCACCGAAACCCCGCCCGCACCGTTCCCTTGCGGCGTCGTCGCTTCGACCACGAAGGGGATAGGAAGCTGGCTTCCCACCTCCGCGCGCTGGCCGGTCCCCTCGACGACGCTCAGCGTCACGGTGTCGGAGGCGGCCGAGAAGATCGTGAACTGCAGCGCCGAGACATTGGGAGCGCTGGGGACGTCCGCCCGGATTCGCGCTTCGCCAGGCGACCCGCTCGCCCGGTACCGCGATTCCGCGATGCCATCGCTTCCGGAGACGGCCACTCCCGGCGACAGCGCTCCGTCGCCGTTCACGATCACGAACCGGACCGGCGTGCCCTCGATCGGGTTCCCGAGCGCGTCGTCCACCCGGACGGACAGCGGCGGATCCGTCGACTCGCCGGTCACGACGGTGTCGACGGGCATGGAGATGGCGACCAGGGCGGACGGGGGCGTGCCCGGCTGCGTTCCGCCGTCGCCGCAGGCGCCCACCACTACGATCGCCGCCGGCGCGAGCCAGCGGGCCATCCCGCGCACCGGGCTCACGAGCCCTCGACCTTCCAGAAGGCCACGCCGCCGGCCTGTTTACCCACGTCGGCCGAGGAGACCAGCTCGCCGCGCTCCAGGTCGATCACGTCGACCGTGCCCGGCTCGCCGCCGACTCCCTCCACGGTGATGAACGCGAAGCGTGAGTCGGGCGTTACCGCGATGCCGTGCGGCAGCCGCCGCGAATTGGCGATGCGGGCGTGCTCACGGCCCGTCTCCAGATCCCACACGCCGGTGGCCTGTCCACCCTTGTAGGTCACGACCAGGCGGCGTCCGTCCGGCGTGACGTCAAGGTTGTAGGGCCCGGGCCCGGTCTCGAACCGCCGGGTGACACGCCACTCCTTCGAGTCGATCTCGAGGACTTCGGCGTTCTTGTTGCAGGCCACGTATATCCGGCTGCCATCGATGCTCGGCTGGGCCCACGTCGGGCTACAGACCGGCATGTCCATGCCCTCGTGGGCGCTCTTGGGGCTCGAGGAATCATCCGCCGGCCAATCGCGCTCGTTCTCGGGGCCGAGATACATCCGCCGGCTCACCTCGAGCCGAAGAGCGTCGATCTCGACGAGCATGTCGTCCATCATGCACGCGGAGTAGTGCCTCGCGCCGTCCCGCGTAAGCCGTGAGCCATGAGGCATCGTGCAGGTCTCGACCTGCGCGATCTCGATCATGCTCTGCACATCCACGACCGAGACGGAGCTCGGCACATGGTCGCCGTGGAGATTGAAGTTCACGGCGAACAGCAGGCCCGCGGGCGTCACCTGCATGGTGGCGGGGAACATCCCGAGCGTGACACTGCCCTCCGGTCGGTTGGTCTCGGTGGAGTACCCGACGACCGAACCGAAGGGATTCCCGTGGGCGAGGGTCAGATACCAGCGTTCGCCGGAAGGATCCACGGCCAGTCCGTGGGGGCCATCGATCTCCGTCGGGAAGCGCCCGACAGAGATGGAGTCGACGAGGGTAGCGGACCCGCCACGGAAACGAACGATGTCCACCCGATCCTCAGATTCGGCCGCCACATAGACGTAGTAAGACCTGGCCCCGGATGCACCAGCATCCTGGGCAGAGGTCGCGGCCGGAGCCGCGAGGAGCCATGTCGTTGCCGTCAGGAGCCCGAGGGCCCGACAGCGGATCGGATTTTCAGGTCGCATACCAGGTGATTGACGCTCGCGTCCTCCGGTATCTGTCGAGACTTCACGCACCTCCGCGCGAAGCATCGGTCACCGGACAGAATAGGGCCGTATCTGGAAGTAGGACAACTGTGAAGGCCGCGTCGTTGCACCACTTTCGGCCTGTTCGACGCGGGGTGGCTCTCCGGACGCCGACTATCGCGCTGCGAGGTCCGGTTCACGACCGGCCGCGGCGATGTGGGCTCTCAGCAACGCGAGGCAGAGGTCGCCCGGGGATCGGCCCGAAAGGGGCTCCAGCAGTAGAAGCGCGGCCATGGCCCGCTCGGGCTCGGCCGTCTTGATCCAGGCCTCTACCGTCGCGTCGAGCAGGAGGCCCCGGTCTACGGCGTCGAGCAGAGGCGCCGGCAGGTCGCGCAGCTGATCTCCCGCGGCTAGCCCTTTGGCAGACCCGAGCGCGCTGCGAGTTGCCACGCTACCTTCCCGCGAAATCGGAGTGCGGAGGGAGACGAGGTCGCGGGCGGGCGCTTCGGCGCGCCGTTCGAGGAAAGTCCGGGCTCCACAGGGCACGGTGCCGGGTAACCCCCGGGCGTCGCGAGGCGATGGAAAGTGCAACAGAAAGCAAACCGCCGATGGCGGCTTCGGCCGCACAGGTAAGGGTGAAAGGGTGGGGTAAGAGCCCACCGCGTTTCCTGGTAACAGGGACGGCAAGGCAAACCCCGCCGGGAGCAAGGCCAAACAGGAACGAGTGGCGGCCCGCCGCATTCGAGTTCCGGGTAGGCCGCACGAGGCCTCGGGAGACCGACGGTCCCAGATAGATGACTTCGACCGATGAGTTCGCTCGTCGGTACAGAACCCGGCTTATCTCCCTCCGCGATTCCTCCGACGCGGGGCCGCGCCTCTGGCCGGTCCCGTCCGTACGCCGGTACCACCGCCGGCGTGCGGCTCAACTCAACGAAAGACGGGAACAGTGACGGACGGCGCGGCGGTGAGGCTGTCGCTCGAAGAGCATCGGCTGGACAACGGGCTCCACGTGATCCTCCAGGAGGACCACTCGGCTCCGCTGGTGACGACCCACGTCATGTACCACGTGGGGTCGAAGAACGAGCGGAAGGGACGCACCGGGTTCGCGCACCTCTTCGAGCATCTCCTCTTCCAGGGCTCCGAGAACGTGCCCCGGGAAGGACACTTCAAGTACATCCAGGACGGGGGGGGAACGCTCAACGGGACGACGTGGTTCGATCGCACGAACTATTTCGAGACCCTCCCGTCGAACGACATCGATCTCGCGTTGTGGCTGGAGTCCGACCGGATGGGGTTCTTCAAGCCCGGCATCACCTCCGAGAAGCTCGAAAACCAGCGCGAGGTCGTGAAGAACGAGCGCCGCCAGTCCTACGAGAATCGGCCGTACGGGCTCGCTTTCGAGACAGTCCTCGATGTCGCCTATCCGGAGGGACACCCCTATCGGCACCCCACCATCGGGTACATGGAGGACATCGACGCCGCGCGTCTCGAGGACGTGCACGACTTCTTCGACCTCCATTACGGTCCGAACAACGCGACCCTGGTCATGGCCGGCGATTTCGACCCGGCGGATGCCCTCGAGCGGATCGATCGCTGGTTCGGGGAGATCCCGCGGCGCCCCACTCCGGACCGACCGGTCGTTCCGTCCCCGCTGGGACGCGGAGAGCACCGGAAAGTCCTCGAGGATCGGGTACAGGTCCCTCGGGTCTATCTGATGTTCCACTCGGCGTCGTTCAACGACCCCGGGTTCGAAGCGACCGATGTCCTCACGTTTCTGCTCGCGGACGGCAACAGCTCACGGCTACAGAAGGCCCTGGTCTACGACCGGCAGGTGGCCGCGGACGTCTCGGCCTTCACGTGGCCGATCGAGAACGTCGGCATGTGCTTCGTCGTGGCGACGGCCCGTCCCGGCGTCACGGCCGAGGCCCTCGAGACCGAGGTCCACGAGGTGCTGGGGGGGCTGCTCGGGGGCGGCGTGACCGATGAGGAGCTCGAAGGCGCGCAGAACCGCGCGCGTCGCAGCCTGGTCGGCCAGCTGAACGCGTACGGAGATCGCGCCGA
>JAOTZH010000047.1 GCA_029861425.1 Gemmatimonadota bacterium | reverse complement strand
GTTCGCGAGGTGCTCGCCCAGGCGCTGCGTCAGGTGCAGAACGTGGGTCGCGCCGCTCAGCTCGAGGATGTCGATCGAGTCTTCGTGGTCGGCGATGGCCGCGATCGGCACCTCCTTCGTGAGCTCCCGGACGGTCAGGACGATGTTCGAGTTGACCGTGTCCGACGCGTTGGCCAGGACGAACCGCGCCCGGCCCGCGCCGGCACGCCGATACGTGTCCACCGAATCGATCTCGCCGTTCACGACGGGGACTCCCGCGTCCTCCATCAACATCGCGGTCTCGGGGTCCGGCTCGATGAGATACCCGGGGACTCCGCCGACTCCGAGACGGCGGATCAGCCCGCGGGCGATGGGGTCATCCGCGCAAATGAGCACGTGTTCGGCGACGTCGTCCGGCACGGACTGGAGCGAGCGTAGCCGGGCCCGACTCCGTTGTTCGAGCCAGGGTGCGTACACCATCCGGATGAACAGGAAGGGCAGGATGATCAGGAGGAGCAGGACACCGGTCAGCAACACGACCGAGCTGAACAACCGCCCCAGATCGGTGTGGAACGTGATGTCGCCGAACCCGAGGGTGCTCATCACGGTCAGGGCCCAGTACACACCGGTAAACCACGAGTGGTCCTGACCCTCCCACGCCATGATGACGTGAAACAGCCACCCGTAGAACAGGACGAACCCGGTGAGGACCGCGAGGTATCGGATGAACGGGGCCAACTGACGGCGATAACGAGCCCGGTCGCCGACGAGTGAAGCCAGGTGTGCTCCAAGCGTCTTCATGCACGAATCATACGTGGCGGGCCGGGATCGGCTCCAGGGCCAGGGCCCAGACTGTCTCGCCCCCCGGGATGTCCGGAGCCATCTGCCGCCTTGCCGGCGGACAGCCGACCCGGCAGGGTCGTGGCTACGGGTCCGAACGCCGGACCGCCGCCCAGGAGAGGACCATGATCGGGCTGGTCCTACGGGGGCTACATGACGGCCTGGCTGACTGCGCACTACGACGGGTGGGCCGCCGCCATGGCGGGCGCCGCGGTCACGGACTGGTTCGACTGGTACAACATGGCCGACATGAACACGTGGGCGGGCTTCGGCCTCGGTGGATCGCCGTGGCTGAACGACAACGCCACGAACTACTGGCGTCAGTCGCCGATGGCGTACGCGCATCAGATCCGCACCCCGACGCTGATCCTGTCCAACCGCGGGGACGAGCGCGTGACGGTCAGCCAGTCGTACAAGCTCTACCACGCGCTCAAGGACAACGGGGTCGAGGTCCAGTTCGTCGTCTACCCGATTGCTGGGCACTTCCCAGGCGACCCGGTTCACCAGCGCGACGTGCGACGGCGCTGGATCGCCTGGATCGCGGAACACTTCGACCGGGCTACGGCAACCTCGGGCCGCTAGTCACTCGCGCAACGGCGGAAGGTGCGCCGCACTCACTACTGCATCCGCAGCGATCGAAGGAGCAAGCCATCGATTCGAAGCTCCCTCTGGTGCATCACGAGGCATACGAAGTCGACATCGGTCCGCACGTCTTCCCGACCGCGAAGTATCGGCTCGTGCTCGAGCGCCTGCGCGCGGACGGGCGCCTCGGCGGGATCTCGATGCACGAACCCGGACCCGCGAGCGACGACGACATCCTGCTCGTCCACACGGCCGACTGGGTTCGGAAGTTCAGCTCCGGCCATCTCACCTATTCCGAGCGAGTCGCGCTCGAGGTTCCCTGGTCGGCCGCCCTGGTACACGCCTCGTGGCTCTGCGCCGGCGGCTCGATACTTACCGGGCAGCTCGCTCTCGAGAACGGGCTGGCCGTGCACCTCGGCGGGGGCTTCCACCACGCGTTCTCCGACCACGGAGAGGGGTTCTGCGCGATCAACGACGTCGCGGTCGCGATCCGTGTGCTCCAGCGGGATCGTGCGATCGAACGGGCCATCGTGGTCGACCTCGACGTCCATCACGGAAACGGGACAGCCGCGATATTCGCCGACGACCCGTCCGTGTTCACCATGTCGTTCCACCAGGAGCGGAACTACCCGGCTGTGAAGCCGCCCGGAGACCTCGATATCGGGCTCGAGAATGGCACGGGGGACGAGGAGTATCTGCGCCTCCTCGCGGAGCATCTGCCCCTGATCCTCGACGACCACCGGCCCGACGTGGCGTTCTATCTCGCGGGGGCGGATCCGTATCGGGAGGATCAACTGGGCGGGCTCGGGCTAACGCTCGCCGGCCTGCGGGAGCGCGATGTCGAGGTGCTGCGGGCCGCGTCGAGCCGCCAGATCCCGACCGCGGTCTGTCTCGCGGGCGGATATGCCTACCGTCAATCGGATACGGTCTCGATCCACGCGGCGACTGTCGAGGCCGCGATGGAGGCGCTGTCAGACTGCGCGGCGCACCTCAAGGCGAGCACCTAGCCCACACTCAGTCTTCGGCGAACACCGCGGTCAGGTCGATCTGACCCAAGGTCTTCTCCGCGAGCCGTACCGGGAGGCGATCGACGAACCGTTCGTGGCGGGGATCGGCGGTGAAGCGCCACACATCGACCGCCTCGAGATCGTGATCCACGATCCAGTATTCGGCGACGCCCTGACGCTCGTACAGGCGTCGCTTCACGCCCCGATCGCGGCTCGCGGTCGTCGGGGAGAGGATCTCGACGACGAGGTCGGGGGCTCCCCGCAGCCCCTCCGGGGCCAGGATCCCTCGCCGCTCGTTCGAGACGAAGAGCAGGTCGGGCTGGACGCCTTCGTCCGTCGCTGGAAACCAAACGCCAACGGGAGCATACCAGACGCGTCCGAGGCCGGGGTCGACAAGTAGTCGCGCTAGCTCCCGCAGCAGGCGATAGGAGATCGTCTGGTGACGCAGCGTCGGCGCTGGCGTCACGTACAGATCTCCCTCGATCGCCTCGTAGCGATTGCCGTCGTCCGGGAGCTGCTGGACGTCCTGCCAGGTGATCTGTGGTAGCGGCATGGTCCCCACATTATACCTCCGGCGGCGGCTGGAATCGAACGCTCCAACCAGTATCCGCTGGAGGGTCAACCGTCTGTCATGGGGCTCGGCAACGCTGGCCTGAGCTTCGGCCCGCTTGGTCGCGCTCGGGGAGGTCCGGTCCTGAAGCCACGGGTCACCGAGGCTCGGACTGGCGACGGGCACCCGGCGAGGTGATCCTCACGGGCCAGGGGACCTGACCACCGGGAGACGATCCGAGGACGACGTGTCGACAACCGAACCCCGCAGACCCCGCCACCTGCCCACCGGCCTGACCGCGACCGTCGGAGAGGTCGAGGCATTGCTTGGGGAGGTGGTCGCCGACACCGAGGGATCGAAGCTCTTCGACGCGGTGGAGGGTGTCCGCCGGGCGATGGTGGCCTTCCGGGAAGGCGACGATGCGGCCGCCCGCGAGCGCGCGCTGGATGAGGCCGCGGGGCTCCTCGCCTCGCTCGACCTCGGGCAGAAGACGGCCCTCGCTCGCGCCTACACGCTGTATCTCCAGCTCGTGAATGTGTGCGAGAACGCGTACCGGACCCACCGGCTGCGGCAGCGGCGCAAGGCGGAATCCGGAGAGCGCCCGCGGGCGGAGCTGACGTTCGTCCTCACGGCGCACCCGACCGAGTCCCGCTCGCCCGAGAACATCCGGCTCCTCCGGCGCATCCAGAACGCCGTGATCGCCGGCCTCGAGCGGGGCGATGCCGTGGATCGGCCCGCGATTCAGAACCTGATCCGCCTCGCGTGGCGGGTCGGGACCCACCCGGAGCGAAAGCCGTCGGTGGAGGACGAGGCGAATCACCTGTTCTCCCTGCTCGACGACCCGATCCTGACCGAGCTCCTGTCACTGACCGAGTCGGGGCACCGGGTGCTGCTTCGAAGCTGGGTCGGCGGGGACAAGGACGGGCACCCCGGTGTCGGGCCCGACCAGACCGTCGCGGCGCTCCAGCGCGCCCGGGCCCGGCTTCTCTCCTTCGTGGAGACCGCGCTCATGGGACCCGTCCGCGAGGACGCCGCTCTTGTCGCGGTGCCGCCGGTCGATTCCGCGCTGGACGAGCTCGAGGGCGCCTTGCGTGCCCTGGAAGCCGTGAGGGATGGAGATGGAGGCCGGGTGACGGCGCTTCGCGAGGCGATCGAGGGCTTCCAGTCGACCTACGGAGAGGCGTTCGGCGCCTCCCACCCGGGCGTGGATCGCCTCGCCACCCTGCTGGAGGTGTTTCCCGCGCTCGCCGTGCCGCTCGAGCTCCGCGAAGAGCGCGGACGTTTCGGCACCGGGGCGCCGATCGCGGACATGATGCGCCGCATCGCCGACGTCGCGTCGGGCGGGTCGGTCGGTGACTACGCCCGCGCGGTCGTGGTCAGCATGACGCTCGCCGCCGAGGACCTGCTCGAGGCGCAGCGGTGCGTCGAGGACGTGTTCGGCGAACCGATGATCCCGGTCATCCCTCTGTTCGAGCTTCCCGACGTGCTGGAGCGGGCCGAGGGGATCCTGGACGAGACGTGGCAGGACCCGTCGTTCCGGAGTGCGGTGCGCACGCGGGGCTATCTCGAGGTGATGCTCGGCTACTCAGACACCGCCAAGCGGATGGGAATGCTCGCGAGTCGCGTCGCGCTCCACGACGCGATGCGCGCGATCGGCGTCTGGGGCGAGGCGCACGACGTGCGGGCCACCTTCTTCCACGGACACGGCGGGAGCGTGGGCCGCGGCGGCGGGCGGATCGAAGACGTGATGGCGACGTGGCCGCCCCGGGCGCGGAGGCCGTACAAGTACACGGTCCAGGGTGAGATGGTGGAGCGCACGCTCGCCACGCCCGAGATCCTGAGGAGCCTGGTCGAGAAGGTGGCCGAGGTCCAGGCGTACCCTCCCGAGTACCGCGAGGTCGGTGCGTTCGCCCGCGATCTAGCCGCGGCCTCGCAGCAGGTGTTTTCGACGACGGTGTCGTCGTCCTCGTTCCTCGAGCTCCTGGAGCACGCGACGCCCTATACGCGCCTCCAGGCCCTGACCATCGGTTCGAGGCCGGCGCGCCGCGGCTCGGGTGGGCTCGAGAAGCTTCGCGCGATCCCCTGGGTGTTGTGCTGGACCCAGACGCGTCTGTTGCTGCACGCGTGGCTCGGCGTGGGACGGGCCTGGCGCCAGGTGGCGGACGAGGCGGGCGCGGCGGCCCGGCTCGACGAGGCCTCGGGGGCCGACCCGCTGTTCCGCTCGTACGCCCGGCTGCTCGGGTTCACGCTCGCCAAGACCGAGCCCGCGATCTGGCGCAGATACGGCGCGGCTCTGATCCGCGACGAAGGCGCCGGGAAGGTGGCGACCCTCGACGAGGACTATCGCGCCGCCGTCGACTTCGCGTGCCGTGCGATGGGGGGAGACGCCCTCCTGCCCGATCGGCCCTGGCTCGAGGAGTCGATCCGCTACCGCGCTCCGATGATCCACCCCCTCAACCTGCTCCAGATCGAGCTCCTCTCGAAGGCGGAGTGGAGCGACGAGGAAGTGGCACTCTTCCGCGAGACGGTCACGGGGATCGCGGCGGGGATGCTGACGACGGGGTGACTTCCCGGAGAGCTTCGGGCGGCACCATCACGAGGATTCCCGGCGTCCCGCCCGTATCGACGCACTCGCCTTCGAACGATCCGTCTTCCTGCTGGGTGAGTTCGCAGGTCAGGGCGGTACCTCCGAACCACGAGAAGGTGAGGCTCCCGTCCTCGAACTCCAGGCTCTCGAAGGGGATGCTCGCCGGCGCCCCGAGGCCGGCCGGTGGGATCAGGTCGATCTTCAGCGCGCCTTCGTCGTCGTAGGACACCTCGTAGGAGACGTCGAAGCCGGCCTGGTCCGGAGGGGAGACCGTGCCCGACCAGACTCCGGTCGGCAGGTCCTGGCCCAGCGCGGGCCACGCGGCAAGTAGGATTGCGAGCCCCGCGGTCGTCCAGGAGGCGGTGCTTTTCTTCATGGGGATCTCCGGTGCCGAGGTCGAGGAGGACAGGCGATACCGTGAAGTACGGGCATCGTATCGCTCAGGTGTCGCGCGACCACGCGAACACCTCGTTCGCCTTGAGCAGTCGAGGCGAGCTCGCCGCGGCGAGCAGCAGAAGCTTTACGCTCTCTCGTCTGTCCATGCGTCTCTACGGTGTGCGACCCGTGACGTCACGGACGTGATCCACCCACCATTCCGGGGCTTCCCAGCCGGTCGCCTCGCGCAGGTCCTCGGTCCGGTAGGGCACCCCCGCCCGGATGACATCCTCGACGAACCACAAATCGACGATGCGCTCGGCCGGGTTTCCGTCGATGATCGCCAGATCGGCGACTTTTCCGACCGCGATGCTGCCGTAGTGGTCGTCCTGGCCCATGAAGCGCGCCGCATCGATCGTCGCGATCTGGAGCACCTTCGGCGCAGGGATCCCGGCGTCCTCGTATAGGGCGAGCTCCCAGTGGTACGGCAGGCCGTTGCCGTTGTCGGTGCCGGCCACGAGCTGGATCCCCTCTTCGTGGAGGCGTTCGAGGAGCCGCCCGTATGCGGCGGAGTGCGGCATCGTGTCTCCGACGAGGGTCCGGGACCCTTCCCAGATGTTGAACGTGCCGTCGAGGACGGTGCCCCTCTCGGCGAGGAATTCGAGGAGCTCGGTCATCTCCTCTCCGTCGACGTCGAAGTTCGGCGCCACCAGGTTCGCCACCCCGGAATACGGCCGCATCTCGGGCACGTATAGCGAATCCTGAAAGTGGTTCGAGAACAGGAACGCCGCGTGCTGGATCTCGTCATAGCCGAGCTCGACCGCGGCCTCGACACTCATGCCGCGCGGAATGTGGCCGCTCAGGAGCATCCCGCGGCGCTCGGCCTCCGCCGCGATCGCCGGGACGATGTCCGGGTGGACGATGTTGTAGAGCTTGAGCTGGACGTACCCCTGCGAGTCGTATAGCTCGATCCACTCGAGCGCCTCGTCCACGGTTCCCGCGATGGCCGCGGTGGGGCCGGCCCACGCGCCCGGACCCTCGATGAATCCCGCCAGCACGAGCCGGGGGGAGACGATCTCGCCGGCGTCGGCACGATCACGTTGCGAGACCGCGACGTCCACGTCCGCCGCCAGATCGCGAATCGTCGTGATCCCGGCGGCGAGCTTCCAGAGGCTGCTCCTCACCTGGCTTTGCTGGAAGAGGTGCCCGTGCATCTCCCACATGCCGGGGATCACGGTGCGGCCGGTCGCGTCGATCACCGTTGCGTTCCGTGGCGCTTCGACGGAGTCGGCGGGTCCGACGGCCACGATCCGGTCGCCCTCGATCACGACGGTCGTCCGGGGCAGGACGACGCCGTTCTCCGAATCGAACACATCGCCGTTGGAGACGACCACGGGGCCGTCGAGCTCCGGCATCAGCTCGTCGGCCAGGCGGGCCGCCTCGGCGTTCCAGTACGCGTATTCGACCGCACGAAGCGCGGGGAGCGTGTTTTCAGCCCCCGGGCGCACGGAGATGAACCACCCGGCGCCGCTCGCGAAGAACTCGCCGCCGTCGTCGATCCAGACCGTCCCATTCCGCCCGCCTGCCTGGCCCAACGTGACGAGCCGCAACCGCACGGGGGCGCCGTCGACCCTGACCATCGCGTCGGCCACCACGTCCGCGCGGATCTCGTCACCGGAGACGAGGCGGACCAGACGGGACGGGTCCTCGAGGAGGAACCGCGCCGTCCGCGCGGCGTCGATCGGTGAGCTTACGGGGGGCTGATAGAAGAAGCCGGACTCGGCGCGCTCGGACTCCGCTTCATCACCGATACCCCAGCGGACGGAGTCGGCGCTCGCCTCGAGCCAGCCGGTGCGCTCGCCTGTCTCGCCGGTCTCGTTGTCGATCGCGTACGTCTCGATCGACGTGGGCCAGCCGTCGCTGAACGAACCGTACCGCGTCTCGACCCACTGGCCGCGGTTGCGGTCGCGGAACTCCACGCGGACGACGGTCTGTTGGTCGCCAGGGATGACTGTCATGTGACCCGCGAGTCGCCCGTGGTTCAGGACCGGATAGACTGTCTTGTCGTCTCCGGCCTGTGCCGCGACGGGGAGTGCGCACAGCGAGAAGACGATGCTCGAAGCGAGGAGGCGGATGTTCACGGGTGACATTGGAGCTCCTGAGCTCGGGGCTGTCCGTGGCCTACAGGTCCTGTGTCCCCTCCGCGCTCAGCCCCGCCTGCCCCGCCGCGAGCCGCGCGACCGGGATGCGCGGCGGCGAGCAGGACACGTAGTCCAGGCCGATCTCGTGGCAGAACTGGATCGAGGCCGGGTGGCCGCCGTGCTCCCCGCAGATGCCAACCTCGAGGTCGGGTGAGCTCTCGCGGCCCCACCGCACCGCGAGCGACATGAGCCGTCCCACACCTTCGGAATCGAGCACTTCGAACGGGTTGTCGGTGAGGATGCCGCGCTCGCTGTATAGCGGCAGGAACTTGTTCTCGGCGTCCTCGCGGCTGAACGAGAAAGTCCCCTGCGTGAGATCGTTCGTGCCGAACGAGAAGAACTCCGCGAACTCGGTGAGCTTCTCGGCCCGCAGGCACGCTCGCACGACTTCCATCATCGTCCCGAACTTCACGTCCAGCTCGACCCCGTAGGCCGCTTCTACCTCGGGGCGCAGGTCGTCGAGATACCCGCGCGCGACCTCGAGCTCCTCCCCCGTGCAAACCTGGGGCACCATGATTTGCGGCCGCACCTCGATCCCCTTCTTCACGCACTCGGCGGCGGCCTCGAGGATGGCCCGGATCTGCGTGCGGTAGATCTCCGGGTGAGTGAGGCCGAGCCGCACGCCCCGGTGGCCGAGCATGGGGTTCGTCTCCTTGAGCGCCTGAGCCCGAAGCAGGATCTGCTTCTTGCGCGCGATCGCCGCCTCGAGGACCCTCGAGTCGACGAAGTCCGGAACCGTTCCAAGCCCGGCACCGTCCCCGGAAAGGTCGTCGAGGAGGCGCGCGGTGTCGGCCAGGACCTCCATCCCCTCGACGGCCTCGCGGAGGTGCTCGAGCTGGTCGATCTCGCGCTCGAGCTGGTGCTCCTCTGGAAGGAACTCGTGGATGGGCGGGTCGAGAAGCCGGATTGTCACCGGCAGCGGCGACATCGCCTCGAACAGCCCGACGAAATCGCTCCTCTGGATGGGGAGGATGCGGTCCAGCGCCTCCTGCCTTTCTTCGGTCGTCTCTGCCATGATCATGTCGAGCACGATCGGCAGGCGGTCGGCCGCGTTGAACATGCGTTCCGTCCGGCACAGGCCGATCCCCATCGCGCCGTACTCGCGGGCACTGCGGGCCGCGTCGGGCGTGTCCGCGTTCGCGCGCACCCCGAGCCGGGCGAACTCGTCGGCCCACTCGAGGAGCGTTGACAGCGAGTCCGTGAACTCGGGCTCTACGGTGGGCACCTCTCCGAGGTACACGTTGCCCGTCGATCCGTCGATCGTGATGACGTCGCCCTCAGCGATCGTCACCCCGCCCACTCGCGCCTCGCGGTGAAGCACATCGACGTCGATCCCCTCGGCTCCCGCCACACACGGCTTGCCCATGCCCCGCGCCACCACGGCGGCATGGGACGTCTTGCCGCCGCGGCTCGTCAGAACACCGCGGGAGGCGAAGAAGCCGTGGATGTCCTCGGGCCTGGTCTCGTCGCGAACGAGGATGATGTCCATTCCGTCCTGTCCGAGCCGCTCGGCGTCGTCGGCATCGAAGACCGCTCGGCCGCTCGCCGCACCCGGCGACGCGGCCAGACCCTGAGCCAGAGCGGGCGCGTCGTGGCGCCGATCGATGTGGGGGTGGAGCATCTGCTCGAGATCCGCCGGCCCGACCCGCATGATCGCGCCCTCGCGGTCGATCAACCCTTCCTCGCACATCTCGACGGAGGTCCGCACGCTGGCGACCGCATTCATCTTCCCGTCTCGGGTCTGCAGACAGTACAGCACGCCCTGCTCGATCGTGAACTCGAAGTCCTGCACCTCGTGGAAGTGCGACTCGAGCCGGTCCCGCAGGTCGATGAGCTGCCGGTGCATCTCGGGCATCTCTTCGGCCATCTCTCGGACCTGCTTGGGCGTACGGATGCCGGCGACGACGTCCTCGCCCTGTGCATCCATCAGGTACTCGCCGAAGAGCTCGTTCTCGCCAGTCGCGGGGTCGCGGGTGAACGCCACACCGGTCGCGCAGTCGGAGCCCATGTTGCCGAACACCATCGTCACGACGTTCGCAGCGGTGCCACTCGCCATTTCGGGCGTGATGCCGAACTCGCGACGGTAGTCGACCGCTCGTTTGCCCATCCAGGATCCGCACACGGCCTTGATCGCCATCTCCAGCTGCTCGAGCGGATCATCAGGAAACGCGCGCCCGGTCTGATCGTGGACGACTTCGAGAAAACGTCGGCTGATCTCCTCGAGCTCTGGGGCGCCCAGGCCCGCGTCGGTGTCGACGCCCGCCTGCTCCTTGACCAGCTCGAACTGCTTGTCGAACTGCTCGTCCGAGATGCCGAAGGCGACCTTGCCGAAGAGCTGGATGAGGCGACGGTACGCGTCGTACCCGAAACGCGCGTCCGACGTCTGGGCGATCAGGCCCTCGAGCGTCTGCGCGTTCAAACCAAGGTTGAGAATCGTGTCCATCATCCCCGGCATGGACAGCGCGGACCCCGAACGAACCGACACCAGAAGCGGGTTCGCGGGGTCCCCGAATCCTCTTTCCGTCTTCGATTCGAGGTCGCGGATCGCCGCTTCGACCTGGTCCATCAGCCCGTCGGGGAGCTCACGGTCCGGTGAGTCGAGGTAGGCCAAACACGCCTGTGTCGTGACGACGAAGCCGGGGGGCACGTTGAGCCCGATCTGCGTCATCTCGCAGAGGTTCGCGCCCTTCCCGCCCAGCAGGAGCTTGTTCTTTCCGTCACCTTCGTCGAAGGCGTATAGCCACCTGGCACTCGTGCTCGTGGCGCCATCCGGCTCGTTAGCCGAGGCGCCCGTCGGCGCGCCGATCGCAGTGTCCATCCCGTTCACCAGCCCCGTTGATCGTTCAACAGCAGTGCGGTGAACGTATCACGCGGGCTGGTGGATCGCGCAGCGGCCGAGAGCTCGCGCCTCAGACGACTGCGGCATCCTCCCGAACGAGGCGTAGTAGCCAGTCTTCCAGGACCCCACCGAGTTCGACGGCGTCGAAGCGTCCCTCTGCCAGGCGACGAGCCTCCTCTTTCATGGCCAAGCGCCTCGGCTCGTCCTCCAGTAGCCGGCGCACCGCCTGCCCCAGGGCCACCGGATCGCGTGTCGTCAGGATTCCGCAGTCGGGGGTGACGATGGAGTCGACACCGCCGCCTCTGTACGCGACGCACGGAGTTCCGCCGGCCAGCGCCTCCGCATAGATGATCCCGAAGTGCTCCTTTTTCTCGGGTGCGGCTACGAGCAGCGTCGCGCCAGTGATGAGCTCCGCTTTGTCTTCCGAAGAGACGAAGCCCAGGAACCGGCCGCGGCTTCCCAGGTCTCGTTCGAGCTGCGGACGGAGCTCTCCATCTCCGATGAAGATCGTGGGAGCGAGATCGCCGTACTGCTCGGACGCCGCGACGACGTTTTGAGGGCCTTTCGATAGTGTGAGTGCGCCGGGACAGATCACATAGGGGTCACGCAGATCGTGGCGCCGGACGGCGTCGCCCCTCCGCTCGGGGTTGAACTCGTCGAGGTCGATGCCGCACGGGAGCACCAGAAAGCGCTCCGGGGGGACCGGCACCACCGATCGGACGAGGGCATCTCGCACGTACTCGGTCGTAACCAGCAAGCCGGCCGCTTCCCGGATGGCCTGCTCGATCTCCCGCCACAGCCGATCGTCGTATCCGCCATGGAGACGCGGCTCGATACCCGTCCCGTGGAGAAAGAGGACGTACGGCTTGCCGGCACGAGTACATACTCTGTGGGTCGCGAGGGCGACCAGGTTGGCGTGGTGCCCGACGACGATGTCCGCGCCCTCGATATGCCGCTCGAGCGCACGCTCGTAATAGGGAACGAGGTCGCTGGCCTCCTCATAGGCCATCTCGGATACGGCTTTCTGCGCGGGACCGGCCGAGGGCAGGTATTCGTGGACGGGCAGGTGGGGGCCCGGCAGGGCAACATCGTACTTTGCCGCCCCATCGACACCTTCACCGACCCCTGGATGCATGAAGAGAACCTCGTGTCCTCGTGCGATGAGCTGGCGCGCCTGCTGGCGGGCGACCTCCCCGCTCCCGCGGCCGGCGTTGAGCATCATCATTGCGATTCGTATCGGGAGGATCCTTCTCGTGCGTGTGCCCGTTCGGATACGGAAACGGCCCGTGTGAAAGGAGTATGCGTGACGTAGCGGTTTGGTTCCAGCGGTCCGGTGTCGCTAGGGGGAGCCCTCGCCGGTCATCGCCGCGTAGTCCGCCTCGCAGACCGCCCGTCGCAGCTGGGGAGGAACGACGCGCCAGTGAAAGTCCGGCACCCGGGCCGACACGACGTCGAAGACGGTAAGGGCGCGTTCATAGGTCGAGGCGGCCTCGTCCGTCCTTCCCGCGTCTCGCAGGAGATTGGCCAGTGCGTGAAGCGCGGTCGCGTATTGCCCGCGCGCTAACTGGCTCTGCTCCCAGGTCGTCGCCGCGCGCCTGAGCCGTGCCTCTGCGCTGGCCACATCGCCGCGGGACTGCTCCACCATGGCGAGGCCGAAGTCCACCCAGGCGACGTTCCACGGCTGGGTGCCGCAGCGAATCAGCTGTTCCCGAGCCAGAGTGAACTCGGACTCCGCCTCCTCGGTCATCTCGCGCCGCCTGAGATCGAACGCGCGCCAGATCTTGGGAAACGAGACCGTGCATTGATTGGGCGCGAGGTCTTCTGCCGCCCGCGCCTCCGTCTCCTGCCCCTGTTCTCTGAGAACGAAGGCGTATTGCGCCAACATCGTCGAGTACGCCCCCTGATCGTTCGCGCTCGTTTCGCCCGCTGCCGCCACACTGTCGTACACGACGATCGCGCGTTGCCACAACGCTTCCGCACCCGCGTAGTCGATGTCGCCGCCCTCGGGCGGGACGGCTCTCCACATCACCGGGATCTCGCCGCCCTCGAAGTAGTGGTGGGGATGTCGAACCAACGAGCGAGCAGCGTGCGTGACGAAGTTGGCGTAGGTGGGAATGTACCCGGCGTCCTGGCCGAGGGTCTCTGGATGCTCATCCAGCATGCGGGCGGCTTCCAGATATCGGCGTCCGGCCTCCTCCTCACGGCCCCACAACTCGTAGATGATTCCCGAGTTGTGGAGGGCCACTGCCCGACCTGGTTCCGTCCAACCGTCACGCGTCCGCGCGTCGTCGTCCCAGTCACGAATCGCCGCGGCCCGTCCGAGCAGTAGATCGCCTTGCTCGGCCCGTCCCGCTCGACGCAGCAGGACCCCGGCATCGCGAAGGCGTGCGGGGTGGAAGACCCGGTTGGTGGACCCGGCCTCGCCGCTTTCATCGAATGCCGGAGTCGTATCGGCCGGGATCGCCGCCATGCGTAGCACGAGCGAGTCGATGGCTTCGTCGTCCCCCAGTTCGGCCTGGACGGTCAGCAGACGCTGCAGCCCTCTGAGCACACGATCCCCGGGGTACCCGAAGCGACGCTCGAGATCGGGCCGACCCGCCTCGTACCCGGCACGGATCGCTCGTTCGAAGACCGGAGCGGCGTCGGCCGGTCGTCCCTCCGTTCGCAAGAGCTCGCCCCACTCGAAGAGGAGCCCCCACACCAGATCGGCCGGACCGGTTTCCTCCAGGAGTCGGGTCGCACGCGCGTAGGTGGCGTCCGACTCGCGCACGCGACCTCGATCCCGTTGGAACGACGCGAGGCGTGACGCAAAGGTCCGGTAGCTCGAGCCAGGCGCTTCCTCGCGAGCCGCGAGTTGACCGGCAAGAAACGTCTCCAGTCCCTCCGCATCGCCACGTCCCCGATACACGTCTGCGAGGTTCTCCGCGACATCCTCTGCGCGTCGACTGTCCGGGCCTTCTGTTCGTTCGACCATGACCAGCGCCCGCTCGAGCAGCGGCGCCGCGTCCGCCAATTCCCTCCGTCGCATGTGCAGTACCGCGGTATTCGCCAGAGTCCGGGCCAGCTGCGGAGTTTCCCCCTCCGGTCGCCCCTCCTGGATCTCGCGAGCGCGCGACAACAGCGGGAGTGCGATGGTATCGGGGCCTGAGAACGAGTACGCCGGATCGCCGAGATAGCCGGTCGCGACTTCGAAGAGCGTGGAGGCAAGGACCGGGTGGTCGGGTGGGAGCGTACGTTCCCTGATCGACAGCGCTCTTCTGAATAGGGGACCCGCCCGGCCCATGTCCTCGTCTTGTCTGAGATAGAGCCGCGCCAATGAGAGCAAGGTCTCGACGAGGCGCGAGTCGTCCGGGCCGTAGAGCTCCTCCTTGAGAGCGAGTGCGGTCTGGAAGCTCGGCTCAGAGCGGAAGTGCCAGCCCTCTACACTGTTCAAGTCCCTCGCCTCGACCCGAATCCGATTGCTGAGCGTTGTCCCGAGACTCAGGTGGATGTCGGCCAACAGGCTCTTCGCCGGAATCCCGTTGAGTTCAGGGATGGGCCCCGTCGGCAAGGACTGGGCGAGGTCGAGAGCCCGCACGAGATTGGCCTCCGCTTTCGCGAAATCGGGCTCGAAATCGAGGTGCGCAAGGAGCGTGAGGACTCGGGCGGTGCCGGCCGCGTGGCCCTCCGTTTCGTATATGTCGAGGGCTCGCTCCAGGCGTTCTCGCGCTTGGGTGAGGCGACCGGCGGCCCGGGCCCCGATGCCGAGCTCGGTGAGGGTGAGCGCCACGTCTGGATGCCTCGGGCCGAGCTCGCGCTCGCGTATCTCGAGTACGTCCGTGAGGAGCACCTCGCTCTCGCCGTAGATGCCGAGCCCCCGGTACACCCGCCCCATCGTGGTCATGAGACGTCCCTGCACGGCGGGTTGATCGCCGAGTGCGCTCCGAATCCGCTCGGCGCCCGCGTCGAGGATCTCGCGAGCCGTGATCTCGTTCCCGCGGGATTCGGATGGATCGCTGACCTCGAACAGGCCTACCAGGAAGTCTGAAACCTGCTGCGCCGTCTCGGACTCGAGCCCCGCCACAGCCTCCGCCCGCTGGGCTCGCACCATTCCCACGATCGCGGCGCTCGCCCCACCCACGACGGCCAGGATGGTGACCGCAGCGGCAGCTACCCCGGCCTGGTGCCGTCTCACGAACTTCCCGAGCCGATACCGGGTGGACGGTGGCCGGGCGAGTACGGGCTCGTGACGTCGTATCCGTCCGAGTTCGATCGCCAGCTCGTTCGCCGTTTCGTATCGGCGCGTTCGGTCCTTTTCGATGCACTTCATCACCACCCAATCGAGGTCGCCCGCGAGGGCTCTCTTCAGGGTGGAGGAGTCCGTGTGCCGATACCTGGCGATCGTCTCCTGCATGTCTCCGCTCAGCGTGCCAAGTCGCGCGCTGGGGGTCGGCGGCTCCTTCTCTCGGATCACGCTGAAAAGCGCCGCGTCGGCGACCTGGCTCAGATCGTACGGCAGAGCGCCGGTCAGGAGCTCGTACAGCATCACGCCCAGGCTGTAGAGATCGGTGCGGGTATCCACATCGAGCCCCGACATCTCCGCCTGCTCGGGGCTCATGTACTCGGGCGTCCCGACCATCGAGCCGAGCCGCGTGACCGGAGTCCTCTCCGTGAGCTCGCTGCCCACGGCTTTGGCGATCCCGAAGTCGATGACCTTCGGGACCGGAACCCCGTCCTGTACGGTTACCAGAACGTTAGATGGCTTGAGATCCCGGTGGATGACCCCTTTTTGATGGGCGTGCTGAACGGCCGCACATACCTGGGTGAAGAGCTCGAGCCTCTCTTCGGTCGGGAGCTTGTGCGTGTCGCAGTAGTCGGTGATGGGCGTACCCTTGACCAACTCCATGACGAAGTAGGGACGACCGTCCGTCGTGGATCCGCCGTCGAAGACGTGCGCGATGCTCGGGTGGTCCATGACGGCCAGCGCCTGGCGCTCCAGCTCGAAACGAGCGACCACCTCGTTGGTGTCCATGCCGAGCTTGATGATCTTGAGCGCGACTCGGCGACGGACGGGGGTCGTCTGCTGGGCCTCGTAGACGAGACCCATGCCGCCCTCGCCCAGCATCTGGAGGATTCTGTAGGGGCCGATATGCGCCGGGCCCTCGGCGGAGCCGCGGGTCGGGGCGCCATCATCAGACATCGATTCCTCCTGACCAAGACGACCCCTAAACATCGCTCTCGCCGAAGCGTCCAAGCAAGAGTGGTTGGCTGCTTCTAGGCTGCGCGGATTGGCCGCGACCGGATCCGTCGGGTCAGCGATCTCCGCAGTCGCGGTAGTTGCAGACCGGGGTGAGCTGCGCGCCTGTCAGGCCCCGGGGCTCATCCTCCGCGATGACCGGCATGGTGAGTGTGCCAATCCCGTCGATCGTACCCGACACCACTTCGCCGGCCTGCAGGAAGCGCTGCTCGCCGCGCACGGCCGTGCCCATGCCGGTACCGCCGGACGTACCGTTGTTGACCACATCGCCGGGGTAGAGCGTGATGATCGACGATCCGTATTCGACCAACTCCCAGAGCGTGTGGATCATGTCGCCGGCCGTGGCCTCCTGCATCCTCTCGTCACCGACGTTGAGCGTCTGTCGGAGGATCTCCATCGGGTTCCCGTAGAACTCCTTCGGCACGATCCAGGGACCCATCGGGGCGAACGTGTCGTGACCCTTTCCGACGAACCAATCCGACGTCAGCGGGTTGCCGCCCGGCGGACGGCCGCCGCGATCGGAGATGTCCATCGTGACGGTGTATCCGAAGATGTGCGCCTCGGCATCGTTTGCGGAGATGTACTTCCCCGCCCGGCCGATTACGGCGCCCAACTCCACCTCCCAGTCGATCCGGGTCCGACCGTACGGAAGGACGATCGGGGCGCCGTTTCCGATTACCGCACCGCGGCTCGGCTTGAGGAAGAGATACGGTACGCCCCGGTTCTCCCGCCGCTGGCGACGGGACTCGGCTCGGTCCTCGTCGGAGCCCGTCTCGTTCACGTGGCTGTAGAAGTTCACGGCAGCATTGAGGATCTTCCCGGGATACATGATCGGCGGAAGGGTCTCGACCTCACTCAGGTCGTAGACGTAGTCGGGTCGTGCGCCCGTGATCATGTCGTTCTCGACGAGGTGGGTCACCAGCTCGTAGAGGCGAGCCTTCATACCGTATTCGTAGCGCGAGATGAGCTCGAGCATGTCCGCCGGAAGTGGGATCGCCGGATACGCCGCATTCCGCTCGAGCGCCTCGTTCGCCCTGCTCAGCTCCACGACGTACTGGTCCCGGAGCACGATCCCGACCTGCGCGACGCCCTCGATCTCGAAGGTGCCCACCTTGAAGGGCTCGGCCACGCTCATCTGTGCGGACGTCGGCGCAGCAATCGATAGAAAAGAGAAGAGCGTGAGTGCCAGTCGGCTGCGCATTTCGTACCTCGTCGTGCGGGGGAGTTTCGGAGGGGAGGAGAGTGCCCGTGTGAGCGTAATCATGTCAATCCGGGCACTCCAACCTCCGAGGCCCTACGTCTCGAGGAGCCTATCCTCGTCGGCCGGACCCAACGCCGTGCGACTGGCCGAGCGTGCGATCGCGGACATGCCGCCTCCGCTCACACCTCCTACCACGGAGCCCGCCGCCAGAACCGGCACGACGGCAGCAAATAGCCCGAGCCCGGGAAAGAGGGCGAGCACGAACCCGGAACCGGCCAGGCCAGCCAGCGCACCCCAGGCAGTCGACCGGCCCACGCTGAGGGAGTCCAACGAACCGACCCGCTCGGTCAGGAGCAGCGCGGAAAAGGCGCCGCCGCCGAAGAGGCCGATGAGCGCGTGGCCGATTACATCTGCGGCCAGTGTCGCCCCGAGGATGCCACTCAATCCGAGGACGCCAGCGAGGGCGTGAAGCACCCCACCCAGAATTCCCCAACCCACTGCCCACGTTGCAGCAGTCCCGACTACCCCACGCAGTCTCCTGAGTAGCGACATCGTTCCCCTCCCGGCCCGATTCGCGATCCCCCATGGTTCGCGGTCTGCTGTGGGCCAAGATGATCGTCGGGCGCCGAAGGCGCGAACCGGGCGCGGAAGATCAGACCGTCTGCTAGAAGCCGATCGACTTCGATAGCTTCGCCGTCAGCACCCGCTCGAGCATCTCCCCGAGAGCCGTGTCCCGGCGCTCCGTGTAGACGAGGAAGAGGTCGCTCAGGGGCGAGTGCAGGAAGTTGAACCGAACGTTGGCCACCACCTGATCGACCGCCGCATTGTACTGGACGAACGCGCTCAGGAAGAGCTTCGTCGAGAAGCCGTAGTCCGTCCGCACACCATAGATGTTCGCCGTTACGTCGCCGCCGGGGAGCGAGATATCGTTATAGCTGGCCGAGACATCGATCGAGAGATGGTAGCTCGGCTTCCACAGCAGCTCCGCGCCCACGGTCCGCCTGGTCCCGTCGAAGAACCCCCCGCCCGTGAGGATCACGCGCCCCGTGAGGACTCGACCCGGGCTCGCGCTGTAGGAGACCGATCCCTCCCGGAAATCGTAGGCGCCTACCGGAATCGTGACGCCCGAGATCAGGAACGGCTCGACCAGCCTCTCGAATCGATCGTCGTACTTGAGGCCGAGCGAGCCCCCGTCCTGGAACGTGACGCCGAAGCCCGCGGACCGTCGCCTGGTCACTAGCACGGACTCGAGATCGGTCACGTGATCCAGCTCCAGGTAAGGGTTCACCTCCTGAATGCCGGGGATGTCGGGCCTCGGGTGCAGACCGACGGTGGCGTAGCCCTGCCGTATGTCGCGTCGGCGCACGAACCCCACGGTGGGGTTGAACGCATCCCCGATGTGACGATAGAGCGCGGACGCGTCCCACAGCTCGTCGCGCCAGCCCACCCACATGCGCGCCGCGACCTCGTTCCCGGTCTCATCCGGCGAGTCGGTGACGGCCAGGTAGGGGGCGAGCAGCAGCGAGCCGAGCGCACGCAGGTTCGCGTCGAAGCCGTAGGCGCGGTTGAAGCCCGGGTAGCCCTCGACGACCGACCCGGTGGCCGCGCGGTTGATGAAGATGGCGCCGAAGTCGGAGCGTCCGAACAACGTCCTCCGGGCACGCAGCACCGTGAAGTTCTCGCCGGGCACGCCCTCGACCGACTCGGTCTGCAGGTTCAGGACGCCGAGCTCGAATCCGCCGGCCCGACCCGTGAGACGTCCGCCCCCGACGATGGGGATCGGCGCGCCCGAGTCCGTGAGGCCGATGCGGCGGGAATGGAAGAGCGTGAAGTCTCGCAGCGACACGCCCGTTCGGTAGCTACGCTCCGACTGGTCGCCGAACGCGAACGTGCCCGAGTTCTCGACGAAGAAGTCGCGCTTCTCCGGGAAGAAGAGCGGGAAGCGTGTCAGGTTGAACTGCTCCTGATCGACCTCGACCTGCGCGAAGTCGGTCCGATAGGTGAGGTCGAGCGCGAGCCCTGGGGTGACGCTGAACTTGAGGTCCGCACCGAAGTCGCCGGCGCTCCCGCGCTCGCCGGGGTCGACGAGCGACCCCTGGGAATTGTCGGCCAGGACGTACGGCTTGATTCGGAGGTTGAGGCCGGGCTCGATGCCCCGGAGGCCCCGAAGCGTGCCGGCCTTCGACATCTTGTGGATCTGGTCGCGACGTTCGAGCGGCGCCCAGAACGCGTCCTCCGCCTTGCGCCGAATGCGCCGCAGGATGTTCAGGCCCCAGACCTGCTCCCCGTCGGTCCGATCGAAACGGAGCGTGGAAAAGGGGATCTCCATCTCGACGGTCCAGCCCTCGTCGCCCACGGTGGTCCGGACCCGCACCGGACCCTCCCAGGCCTGATCTTCCGAGCGGCTGTCATCGAAGATCTGGACGTCCTTGAGGGCCCCCTGCGGGTTGACCAGGAACATGAATCCGTTCCGTCGGTCGTGGTAGGTGTCGAGGGTGAAGCCGAACACGTCCGAGGAGCCGCTCGAGAAATCCTGCTTGAGGCTCGGCACGACGAGAAGGTCCGGCTCGGAGTCGTAGCATATCGCGCCGATGTAGAGCGCGCGGTCGTCGTACGCGAAGCGGACCACCGTCCGCTCGGAAGCCGGGGCGCCGGTGTCCGGCCGCGACTGGACGAAGCCGGACAGCGGCGGGGCCTCCTGCCACGCCGGTTCGTCGAGTCTGCCGTCGATCGCGAACACGGCGTCCGTCCGGAGCACCACAGCTTCAGGGCGTGGCGCCGCTTCGACGTCGATCCGTCCACCCCCGGTTGCCTGCGCCCCGGCCGCCGACGGGACGAGCAGAGCAAGCAGCCACAGCCTTGATGTCATTGGCTCGCGGGTATCACTCGCTGGCTCAAGGGATCCGGTCTGCGGCCGTCCTCGCGACCTGCTGCAAGGCTTCGAGCGGGTCGGGCCCATCCGGGTTGGGGACGAGCTTCAGGGAGACATGGAACCCGCCCTTTACGAATTGGAGCGTTATGTCGCCGGCCTCGTCGGTGCCGTACCTGGCGCGTTCGCCAATGTCGACCTCTGTGTGCGGCTCCGGGACTCCCACGATGTCATAGTACTCTTCCTCGGTGACCTGCACGATCAGGAGTGACAGACCGCTTGCGCTCATGTACTGACACATGGAGGGATGTGCGCCGCCGGTAATCTCGCTCCCGCTCTCTGCAAATAACGCCTCGGCGGTGGGCAGATCGACGAGCTCGCACGCCGGGGCCTGGAAGAAACTCCCCACCACCGCGGAGATCGCGACGGCAAAGGTCGTGAGTGCAGTCATGGTATCCTCCGACATCTGGTGGAATGGTCGAGTTCGGTAGAGACACGTTATGTCAACGGCCGACGCGCGTTCAATCCCTGGACGGCGGCTCCGACAGCTTCCGATACGACGGGGCCTCCGGATCCCGAGCACTGCAGTTCGCCTCGAACTCTACCTGGCGTTCGCCCTCGGGTATGTCACCGCTTTGCCACATCTCGTAGGTGAGGAGCCCGGGCATGTTGTCCTTCACGAAGCTGACGGGGCGCAGGACGACATCCATGGTGAGGATCCCGCCCGCGGAGGGCGGCTGCGGCATCCAGGCGGTCCAGGCGGTCCCCCCTTCGAGGGTCACCTGAATGTCACTGGTGTCCTTCCACGGCCTCACACGCAGGCTCACCATGTTGCGGCGGCCGGTGGCCGCACGGGTCACGCGGTTCGCCTCGGTCGTAAAGCCGAGCTCGGGGCGCGAGGCATCGTCACAGAGGATCGTGATCGTGTACTCGCCGTCCGCTACCCGAACCACGGCAGACCCCTCCGACAACGTGGGCCGGCCCTGAGCGGCGACCGGCCACGGGACGAGCAGCAGCGCGAACAGGGTGATCTGGATCGAAGTCCTGGTCGTCATGTCAGTTTTCCTTGTTCACGGCTCTGAAGGCCCCGGTGACCGTGACGCGCTCCCCGGTCTCTTCCTTCCTGCCCACGTAGGTGAAGGTCCCCACCACGAGGTCCGGCTGGGACGTGAGGATGATCACGTCACCGCTCACCGCATGGAAACCGTCCGGCACCGGGCGCGCCGGGTCGACCACGCCGGCGGCCGCGAACCTGTTTGGTGGGAGGTCGTTATCGGGCGTCCCCCTCAGGTCCACGATCTGGTGCGGACCCATCGGCGGGCGCGTCCCGCCGAACTGCAGCGACAACGACGACTCGCCCCCGGGGGTAATCAACGTGAGACTCCAGAGTGAGATCGGGGGCTTGTATCCCTCGGATCGCGCGAAACCGACGATTCGGGCGCTATCGGTGGGCCCTTGCACCCACACGTCGAAGCAACCCGTCACCGTCGGCATGGTCAGGTCCGGCTCGACGCTGTCGAGGCCGGCACAGTTGATTGGCTGGGCAGCGGCAGATCCGGCCGGCACGCCGACCAACAGACCGATCGCGGTCGCGATTCCTCTCAGACAGCGTCTACTCGACATCTTCGTCTCCCGTTCTGGTCCGGGCATCACTGCCCCACCGTGCCAAACGTACGAATCCGAAAT
>JAOTZH010000218.1 GCA_029861425.1 Gemmatimonadota bacterium | reverse complement strand
TCGTCGTTCGACGGACGACGGATCCAGGGGTGGATCGTCAAGCCGCCGGGCTTCGACCCGGCACGCCGTTACCCGCTGCTCGTCGAGATCCACGGCGGCCCGGTCTCGAACTACGGCGATCGATTCTCGGCCGAAATGCAGCTCTACGCGTCCGCGGGGTACGTAGTCCTGTACCCGAATCCTCGTGGCAGCACGAGCTATGGCGAGGAGTTCGGGGACCTCCTGTACCACAACTACCCGGGCCAGGACTTCGACGACGTCATGTCCGGGGTCGACGCCATCATCGACCTCGGCTACATCGACGAACGTAATCTGTTCATCACCGGGGGTAGCGCCGGCGGGATCATGACCGCGTGGGCGGTGGGACATACCGATCGGTTCACCGCGGCGGCGGCTCAGAAGCCCGTGATCAACTGGTACTCGAAGACGCTCGTCGCGGACAACTGGTTCGGATACTACTACAGCCGCTACGAGGGACTCCCGTGGGAGAATCCCGACAACTACCTGAAGTTCTCCCCGATCACCTACGTCGGGAACGTGACCACGCCGACCATGATGATCGTCGGCGACGCGGACCTGAGAACGCCCATATCCGAATCCGAGCAGTTCTTCCACGCATTGAAGTTTCGTGGCGTGGAGACCGCGCTCGTTCGCCTGCCCGGGGCGTCACACGACATCAGTCGCCGCCCGAGCCAGCTGATCGCGAAGGTCGCCAACGTAATCGCCTGGTTCGACCGGTACCGAGTGGGGGACCAGACGAGCAGCCGCTGACGTCGCCGGTTACGGCAGGGGCCGGATCAACACCTGCCGGAACTGGATCGGGTGGCTCTCACTCTGGAGGGCGATGTAGCCACCGGTCAGCGGTCGTCCGTCCAGCTTGTGACGAGCGTCATGCCCGTTCACCTCGCCTCCGCCGATGACCGGCCGCGCGTACGCGAGGACGACGTCTCCATCGATGACGTGCTCCACCGAGTCCCCGCGGGCCACCAGCTCCGCGGTGACCCAAACGTCGCCCTGGAAGGTCGGGGCGGCGGCCGTCACGCAGTGTCGTTCGACCAACGCCCCGGCGATCTCCACGTGAGTGCCGGGGGTACAGAGATTCGCCGTCGGGCGGACATCCTCGCCGTTGCCGCCGAGGAATTGAAGCTCGAGCGAAATCGGAAAGTCCTGCTCACGCGTCATCGTGGCCGGGGCCTGCGAGTGGAACATCACGCCGCTGTTTCGCCGGGCCCAGGCCGGACCACCCTCGACCTGCTCGCCGACGAACCGGTACTCGACCCGTAGCCGATAGTCCGAATACGGGGTCTCATGGAAGAGGTGACCGAACCGCCCGTCGAACGACTCGTAGCTCTCGTATCGGACGGTCAGGAGTCCGTCTTCGACCCGGAAGGTCCCGAACGGGTCGTCGCCGAGGTCGTGGCCGGTGATCTTGACGACCCAACCTGACAGGTCGCGTCCGTTGAAGAGCGGCGTCCAGGTCTCCTGGGCCGAGACGACCGCGGGAAGCCCCGTCAGGAGACCCGCCAGGAGAATCGACGCCAGGCGCCGACGCCGCTCCGCGCCGTGTCTTTCCCTCTTCATGTCGACCTCCGCGTCTTATGGCGGCGTAACTGATCGAGTGCGACCGAACGCCGCACCCTAGCGCCGATGAGAACGAGCGGAACATCGCTCTGCTCCAGAACCGCGCTGATGATCTCGCCGAACAGCCCTGCTCCGCCCCGGTTCCGACCGAGACCCATCACTATGAGATCGGCGTCGGCCGCTCGACGCAGAATGGCCTCGCGCGGATCGGCGGCTTCTTCCACGATGATCTCGTGTGGTCCCATGGCCTCATCTCGCGCCAGTCCACGGATCGCGGACTCGATGAGCCTGCTCTGTTCCGGCGACGAGTCCGGTCCGACGGTGCTGAAGTATGTGAGCTCGCGCTCGCCCCCGCGCGACAGACTCGCGACGAGACGGGCCCGGAGCTCGGAGTGCCCTCGTCGTCCACCGACGGGGACCAGAATGCGCTGCGCACCTTCGATCGACCAGCGCCGCGGAGCGCGGAGAATCACGACGTCCGCATCGAGACCTCGGGACAGGGCCGCGACTCGTCCCTCCACGCGGGAATCCGCGAGGTCGGGGAGCCCCAGCAGAACCAGTTCGCACCGGCGTCCACGGGCGACGCGTGAGATCTCACCCCAGACGTCATCCGAGATCGTGAACAGCGCTTCGGCCCTGAGCTGGTGGTGTAGCGTCGTTCGCAGCGCCTCGGCGAGCACCGCATCCGCACCGCGGATATCCACCTGATCGAGACCTCGTCCCGGCGGACTCTCCGCTCCCAGGGGTCGAACGATCGAGAGCAGCCGAATCCGCCCCGTACCGGGCGTGCGTAGGGTGGACGCCACCTCGACCAGGCTCGCCGCGCTCTCCGGATTCGCGATCGGGACCAGAACGATGGGGCTGCGTCCGCGGAGACGAGCGAGATCGGGATCCCTGGCTTCCGCGCCCACGTCTACGAGTCTGGCCCCCGGGGCCAGCAACGTCAGATAGAGGACACCTCCGAGTCCGAGCCACAACGCCACGATAACGCCGGCGTCGGGCACCACGAACGCCTGGAACGTCGCCAGCGCGAGGCACAGCACCGCCCCTAGCACGGGGAGCATCCTTGGCTTCCTGTCGCCCGATCGCCGCAACGCCAGCGCGGCGGCCCAGTGCACGATCGCGAAGGACACCAGGAAGATCAGGCTCGACGCCGCTCCCGCAGCGGCGACATCCGCGATGATCAGCCCCAACAGGAGGACCATCGCTCCGGTCGCGAGAACCGCGAGCGCCGGCGTGCCGCGGCGCGCGTCGATCGCTCCGATACGCCGCGGGAGGGTGCGATCGCGGGCCATAGAGAACGCGACCCGCGACGCGCCGAGCAGGTTCGCGTGAAGGGCGGACAGCATGGAGAGAACGCCGGCGCCGATTACCAGCCAGTAGCCGGGCGCACCCATGAAACGCCCGGCAGCCTCGGCCACGAGGCCTTCGGGGTTCGCACGCGCGGCCGCCGTGATTCCCTCGTCCGGGGCACCCACGGTCGCCATGAGGAAGAGCAACGGCAGGTAGACGACGAGCGCGATTGCCAGGGACAGGTACATGGCACGGGGTACGGTGCGCTGCGACTCGCGCACCTCTCCGCCCACCGCGGCGATGAGGTCGAAGCCCTGGAGAGCGATGAACGTGTACCCCATCGCCCGCACGACGCCAAGGCCACCGGCCGGCGCAAATGGGTCAAGACGCGTCAGAGCCGATTCTGTTTCGCCGCTCAACAGGGCGATCGCGCCGCCGCCGATCAGCACGAGGAAGACGAGCACCTTCGCGACGGTGAGGAGATTCCCGCCCCCGGCGGCCCGATGGATCAGCACGCCGACATACCCGACGACCGCGAGCAGAGTCAGGACAGGTCGGAACCAGGACGCCGTCGCCCAGACAGGGGCGATCTCCGCTCCTCCCAACAGCCGAACGAGCCCCTCCGAGGCGAACGCCGCGAAGCCGAGAGCGTATAGCACCGCGGCGACGATCGATGCGAACCAGACCACCCAGCCCACGACGAAGGCGATCTCGATCGACAGCACCTTCTTGGAATAGGTGTAAATGCCACCCGATTCGGGGAAACGCCGCGCCAGGCTGGCGAAACTCGCGGCCGCCATGGCCGCGATGGCGCCGTTCAACGCGAAGGCGACGATCGCGGCCGGGCCCGCGGCCGCAAAGGCGATCCCCGCGAGAGCCAGGATTCCGCCGCCCACGATGGCACCGACGCCGAGTGCGGTGGCACCGAAGGGCCCCAGAGAAGATCCGTTCATGTGCGCGAAACTCCGCCCGGAACCCCGCCCACGCCAGATCGCCCGGGCTTGCTCCCGCCGGTATCGGACCGCACCGTCCGTGCTCCCACCCGCCAAAGCGGCGGCGTCGGTCTCCCTCCACTGCCTCGTGACGAATGGCCAACAAGCGTCGTGTGTCACTCGTATTCCGTGCCCTCGTCGAGATCGCGATCATCGCCGTCGCGGTCGTGATCGGCCTCCAGGTCGCGGCGGGGTTTCGGGAGCCCGTGGTCGACGAGGCGTCGAGTGGAGACGTCGCACTGGACCGGGAGGCTGCGCCACTGGACCAGCTGGGGCTGCGGGAGCAGGATGAACGGTCGTGGGAACCGGACACCCAGAGCCCGCCGCAGCGGGTCGTGGTGGTCGATCTGTGGCCCGGCCGCACCGCTCGCCTCTCCGAGGCGGCTCCGGGGGTGGAGGTCGTGGTGGTGGCCGACGCTTCCGCGGCGCGCGCCGAGGTCGGGGACGCCGACGCGCTTCTCGGCGCGCTGGACCCGGCTCTCCTCGCGGCGGGCGAGCGGTTGCGTTGGGTGCAACTCGCGTCGGCGGGCGTCGAGCGCTATCTGGCCATCCCCGGGCTCGCGGAGAGCGACCTTATCCTGACGAACGCCCAGCGCATCTTCGCGCCGGGGGGCGCCGAGCACGTGATGGCCCTGGTACTGGCGCTCGCCCGCCGCCTTCCGCGTTCGCTCGAGCTCCAGACGGCGCGAGAATGGAACGCGGAAGCGGTCACCGGCCCGTCTCCCTACGTCGGCGAAGGAAGCGAGCTGATCGAGCTCCGGGGCCGCACGATGCTGGTCGCCGGACTCGGCGGCATCGGCACGGAGACGGCCCGGCTTGCCGCCGGCATGGGGATGCGTGTCACCGCGACGCGGAACTCGAGCCGGGAGGGGCCCTCGTTCGTCGACTACGTGGGTCTGTCGCACGAGCTCCTGGAACTAGCACGGGAGGCGGACGTCATCGTGAACGCCCTGCCGCTGACGGCGTCGACCGCGCGGGTCTTCGATGCCGAGATGTTCGACGCGATGAAACCCGGTGCGTTCTTTGTGAACATCGGGCGTGGCGGCACCGTGGACACGGAGGCATTGACCGCCGTCCTGGCGTCCGGCCGGCTGGGCGGCGCGGGTCTGGACGTGACGGACCCCGAACCCCTCCCCCCGGAGCACCCCCCCTGGGCCTTGCCAAACGTGATCATCACGCCTCACATCGGTGGCGATTCCGACGGTCACATGGAGCGCATGTACCTGCTCTTCGAGGAGAATCTACGGCGGTTCGCGAAAGGCGAGCCGCTGCTGTCGGTCGTCGACCGCGCGAGAGGGTATTGAAGCAGAAGGGGCACGCCACCCGAAGCGACGTGCCCCTTCCCCACCTTCCACCCTGACCGGGTCGGGGTATTCTCGGACTACGGCAACCGCAGCGCCGTAAGCTGGTTGTCCGACTGGATGACGATGTGCTGCTTCCCTTCGTGCATATACGTCATCATGCCGTAGCGCGGGTTCCCCGGCAGCTCGACCCGGCCAAGCTCCTCACCGGTCGCCTTGTCCACGGCGAACAGGTACGGGGTGCCGTCCCCCCCGTTCCCGGTGTAGAGCAAGAGGTTCTTCGTGACGATCTGCGCGGCCTGGCGACCCGATCCGGTGTTTCCGATGTCGATGCCCTCGAGCAGCGGGTGGTTCGCGACTCGGTCCGGTGTCTCGCCTACCGGGATCCACCAGAGGTGCTCGCCGGTGTTCATGTCGATCGCGGTGATCTTGCTGTACGGGGGTTTGTAGACCGAAAGGCCCTCGACGTTGGGACGTCCGCCCGAGCCACCGACGGCGAAGTTGCTGATCGTCGTGCCGGTCGGGGCCGGCTCACGCTCGTCGCGCTCGACACCCGGAACCATGATCCGCGCCGAGCAGCCCTTCTGCGACGTGACGTAGAGGATCCCCGTCTCGGGGTCGACCGCCGGCGTGCCGTCGATATTCGTTCCGCCGACGTCGCCCGGACACCAGTACGCCGCCGTCTTGCCGAGGTCGTTGTCGCGGTGGAGCGGTGGCTGGAAGAACGGGCCCCACACGTACGGCTCGAGCGCTTCGAGGGCCATGGCCTTCAGCTCGGGTGTGTAGTCGAGAAGCTCGGA
>JAOTZH010000046.1 GCA_029861425.1 Gemmatimonadota bacterium | reverse complement strand
CGATCGAGATTCGCTCGGGTGGAAGCAGGAACGCCTGTCGCTGCAGGTACGCGACTCGTTCCCGATCGCCGTCCTCGAGGTGTCGGACTGTGGTCACGCTCGACTCCGTGGGCGTTCGCTTTCTAGGGATCGTGAAGGATCACACATTACGGGTGAATTCGGGCCACACACCAGACGATTCCGTCGTGCTGGCGGCCCGGCGGGAGGCTCACGTGCCGAGGCGGGCCCGCCTCGGCACGGCCGGAACCGGAGAGGGAGCGGAGCTTGGCCATTCCTGGACCAGTCACGGAAGCACACCGGCTCGACGAGGGGGCGCTCGCCGCTCACCTCGTCGAGCGGGGGTTTCCCGACTTCCGCGGCGGCGTCGCGGTGCAGCAGTACCAGGGCGGGCAATCGAATCCGACCTATCTTCTCGAGACGCCCCACCGTCGCTATGTGCTCCGCAAGAAACCCCCGGGCCGACTCCTGCCGTCCGCGCACCTCGTTGAGCGCGAGTACCGGGTGATGAAGGCGCTGGGTTCGACGGACGTTCCAGTCCCCGAGATGCTCCACCTGTGCGAGGATGAACGCGTCATCGGGCAGGTTTTCTTCTTGATGGAGCACGTCGCGGGGCGCGTGCCGACCGCACCCGGCCTGCCCGAAGTGGAGAGTCCGGACGAGCGCGCCGCCATCTACGATGCGATGAACGACACGCTCGCCCGCCTGCACTCCGTCGACTACGGGGCCATCGGACTGTCCGACTTCGGCAAGCCGACCGACTACGTGGCCCGCCAGATCGCCCGGTGGACGAAGCAATACGAGGCGGCGAAACACGAGTCGATCCCCGCGATGGAGCGTCTCATCACCTGGCTTCCCGAGAACCTTCCGCCGGGTGACGAGACGACGATCGCGCATGGGGACTTCAGGCTCGACAACCTGATCCTGCATCCCACGGAGCCGAGAGTCCTCGCGATCCTCGACTGGGAGCTGTCGACGCTGGGACACCCGCTCGCGGATGTCGCCTTCAACTGCATGACGTACCACCTGCCCGAAGGACCGTTGTGGAAGGGACTGGGCGAGATCGACTGTGAGGTGCTCGGGATCCCATCCGAGGAGGACTACGTGGCGGCGTACTGCCGGCGGACGGGACGCGACGGAATTCCGGACTGGGAATTCTTCATGGCGTTCGGTCTCTTCCGCCTGGCGTCGATCTGCCAGGGGGTTTACGCCCGTGCGCTGCAGGGCAACGCGAGTTCCGAGAACGCGCTCGAGGTCGGCGAGAAGGCGCCGATGCTCGCGGAGGCCGGCTGGGCGTTCGCGAGGACCGGCCGTTAGCTCACGAGGCCGCGCGAACGCTCGTCGTCAGGGCGGGCGTTCGCGTCCAGATCAACCTGTAGCGTCCCGGAGCGGCTCACGGTTCTCGCCGGAGTTCCTGTTTCGCGAGGCTCTCGAGGTGCACCTCGTCGGGGCCATCGGCGAGCCGGAGGGTCCTCGCGTGCGCATAGGCCTCGGCCAACCAGAAGTCGGGGCTGACTCCAGCGGCGCCATGCACCTGGATCGCCTGATCGAGGACGCGACAGGCGATCCGCGGCGCCGCGATCTTGATCATCGCGATTTCGCGGCGAGCCGCCTTGTTACCGACCGTGTCCATCTTGTGCGCCGCGTGCAGAGTGAGGAGGCGGGCCTGGTCGATCGCGATCCGGCACTCGGCGATCGCG
Source organism: Gemmatimonadota bacterium (assembly GCA_029861425.1). Taxonomy (GTDB): domain Bacteria; phylum Gemmatimonadota; class Gemmatimonadetes; order Palauibacterales; family Palauibacteraceae; genus Palauibacter. The sequence goes on along the minus strand of JAOTZH010000046.1, from coordinate 20,404 downwards.
TGGCGCAGCGCGCCCTTCTCGGCGAGCGGGCCGCCGAACGCCACGCGGGTCTTCGCCCGCTTCCTCATGTCCTCGAGGGCCCGTTCCGCCAGTCCGATGACCCGCATGCAGTGGTGGATGCGGCCGGGCCCGAGACGGCCCTGCGCGATCTCGAAGCCGCGCCCTTCGCCGAGTAGAACGTTCTCGGCCGGCACGCGGACACCGTCGAAGCGCAACTCGGCATGACCGCGAGGAGCGCTGTCGTAGCCGAACACCGAAAGCGTCCGAACGACCTCGATCCCCGGCGTATCCATGGGCACGAGAATCATGGACTGCTGGAGGTGCCTGGCCGCGTCCGGGTCGGTCTTGCCCATGAAGATCGCGATCTCGCACTCCGCGCGAGGGGCCTGAGTCGCCCACCATTTGCGGCCGTCGATCACGTATTCGTCGTCCTCACGGCGGATCGACGAGCGGATGTTCGTCGCATCGGACGAGGCCACATCCGGCTCGGTCATCGCGAAGCAGGAGCGGATGTCGCCCGTGAGCAACGGTGTCAGCCAGCGCTCCTTCTGCGCCTCGGCTCCGTAGCGGGCGAGCACCTCCATGTTCCCTGTGTCGGGCGCGTTGCAGTTGAAGACCTCGGGGGCCCAGGGGACCCGGCCCATCACCTCGCAGATCGGGGCATACTCGAGGTTGGACAGGCCGGCCCCGTACTCGGGCTCGGGAAGGAAGAGGTTCCACAGACCCGCGGCCTTCGCCAGCTCCTTCAGCCGGGCGACACTGGGAGGAGTCTCGAACCGGCTGCTTCCTTCATCCAGCTCGCGGTGAAAATCTCCCTGCGCCGGATACACCTGCTCGTCCATGAACGCGGCAACGCGCGCGCGGAGGTCGTCGGAACGCTCGGAGATGGGAAGATGGTCGGTCATGGCGAACCAACTTCCGCTTGGTCAGGCCTCACAGCAACGGCGGAAATGGGGTCTGGTGGTCATCAACAGCGGGTCCGACCTGCTCCGGATCACCGCTTTCGGCTTCATCCTGGCCTACTGGACGTAGCCTCCCGGCCCGGACCGCCGCGCCTGGACCATGGGGTGGGGCCGGGCAGATCGGTCCGCTCAGGTGATCAGCGCGTGGGCGCCGATCGATTCGACCAGGTGATCTCTCAGCGCGGCGTCGAGCGCGGCGGGCGTCCAGTCGACCTGGGAATGGGCGTCGTGGTGGATCCTCGGGACGTCCAGGATGCGAATCCGGCGTCCGGCCGAGTGGAACACCTGGCCGGTCGCCGGACAGTCGGCCTCGGCGAGCCAGGCCACGAGGTTCGCTACGTGTTCGGGCGCGAACGGGTCGTGTTCGCCGGGCGCGGGGGTGCCCAGTAGCTCGTCGGCCCCCGCCATCGCGCCGGTCATTCGCGTGCGCGCCGACGGGGACAGCGCGTTAGAGCGGATCCCGTACCCCGCCCCCTCGATCGCGAGCACCTTGCAGAGCCCGACGATACCCATCTTGGCGGCGCCGTAGTTCGCCTGCCCGAAGTTGCCACAAAGACCCGAGGACGAGGTCGTATGGACGATCGACGCGGCCCGCCCCCTCCCGGCCTTCGACTCGGTTCGCCAGTACCGGAACGCGTGGTGACTGGGTGCCGCGTGACCCTTGAGGTGGACATGGATGACCGCGTCCCACTCCCCTTCGGACATGTTCGCGAACGCTCGATCGCGGAGGATTCCGGCGTTGTTCACGAGGACGTCCAGTCCGCCGAACGAATCGATCGCGAGCTCGATGAGCTCCCGGGCCGCGGCCCAGTCCGCGACGTCGTGGTGGCTCGCGATGGCCGCACCGCCAGCCGCTCGGATCTCTTCGCATACCGACTGCGCGGGGCCGGCGTCGGTTCCCTCACCGCCTGGCCCGCTGCCGAGGTCGTTGACGACGACCCTCGCTCCCCCGGCCCCGAGCGCGAGGGCGTGCGCGCGTCCGAGACCGCGGCCCGCCCCCGTGACGATCGCGATTCGCCCCGCGAGGCGGCTCAACGATCGACCCGATACAGGCGCGTGGCGATCCAGAGTCCCGGTACCACTGCCGCGGCCATCAGCAGCCAGGTCTGCCAGGGGAGTCCCAGCATCATCGTCGTCCCTCTCTTTCGGTCGTGATCTGACGGTCGTAGAAGCCGATCCATTCGAGCGTCGCCTGCAGTTTGGCAGCCTGGTGACTGGGTCGCGACCGGATGCCGTGCGGCTCGCCCGGTACTCGAACGAGCAGGGACTCCACGCCGACGATGCGGAGGGCGCGGAAATACGCGATCGCCTCCTGCACCGGCGTGATGTAGTCCTCATCGCCGACGACGATCAGGGTCGGAGTGTCGACCCGGTCGACAACGGACAGCAATGACTTCGATTCGTACTCCTCGGGCGCCTCCCAGGGATACGCCTCGTGATGATACCGCAACATCTCGGGCGAATACCCGGCCGTCATCCAGTACGTCGCCCAGTTCACAACGGGGTACCAGACGGCCGCGGCCCGAAACCGGTCGGTGTTGGAGATCGCCCAGCCGGCCAGGTGTCCACCCATGCTCCCGCCGACCACGTACAGACGGTCGGGGTCTACCCACCCCCGCTCGATCAGGGCATCCGCACCGGAGAGCAGGTCGAGGTGCTCGACTTCGGAGTGGCTGCGGTGCACCAGATTCCCGAACTCCGCTCCGTAGCTCGAGCTGCCCCGGTAGTTGGGATAAAGGACGATGTAACCGGCCGCGGCGAACACCTGCTTCTCGAGATCGAATCGCGGCCCGTAGTGGGAACCCCGTCCGCCGTGCACCTCGACGATCAGCGGGTAACGTCGGGTCGGCTCGAAGTCGGGCGGAAGGACGACCCAGCCCTGGATGTCGAGCCCATCGTGGGATGAGGAATACCGGATCGACTCGACACGGCCGAGAGGGATCGGGCGCGCCGATCGGTCCGTGGTGACCAGTCGCGTGGGTCCGAGGCCCCCGCCGACCCCGATCTCGCCGGCGAGATCGGGATGAGTCACCGTGACCGCGAACCGCTCGTACTCCGGCATGTTCGAAACCGTGACCTGTGCCGTTCCACCCGATGCCCGTCCTCCGGTACCGAGGCTGTCGGCGACGACACTGAATCCGCCGAGGAGGTCGAACCGCGCGAGCCGGGTGAGGCCGGACTCTTCGATCAGCGCGAAGACGCCGGTCCCGTCGGCCGACCACGCGGGCCCGCTAACGTCACCGTCGAAGAGTGTGGACAGGACCCGTCGCTCGCCGACGCCCGATGTAGATGCCAGATACAGTCGTCGCGGCTGGTACCACTGTCGCTGGTCATCGAAGCCTGTGTAGGCGATCCACTGCCCGTCGGGCGAAACGACCGGCTCGTCGTCCGGTCCGTCACGATTCGTGAGCGTCTGGACGGCCCCGGTGGCCAGCACGACCTGGACGACCTCGGTGTCGAGCGGGTCCCGCCACGGCTCCTCGTTCACGTTCGCGGAGAAGATCACGCTCGCCCCGTCAGGGGAGTAGTTGAAGGAAGATCCCGGAGCCCAGGCCCCGACCTCGAAGCCGCTCCGCGTCACACGACGCGGTGCGCCGGACGTGGTTGGGACGACGAAGAGCTGCGTGTTGCCGTCGGGTGCGAACTCGACGCCGTCGACCTGTGACACCACGCGCCCGATGACCCGGGCGGGCTCGGCCCAGACCTCGCCCGGGGGACGCTCCGGAAGTGCCGCCATCCGCGATTCCGGGTGTTCCACGACGAGCATGTACGCGAGCTCATCGCCGCGCGGGGACCAGGCGAGGGCCTGGGGACGAAGCGTCGTGGTGACGAGCGTGCGAGGCTGGTGGGTCCCGAGCGACTGGATGCGTATCCGCCAGAGCCCCTCGCTCGAGCCTATCCACGCGACGCGGGTTCCATCCGGCGAAAATCGGGGGAGCAGCTTGATCTCGCGGCCCTGCGTCATCGGGCGATCGGCGCCGAGCTCGAGGTCGACGATGTGGATGTTGGACACCGCCCGGTCCGTCTCGCGGTCCGCCGTATGGCGCACGTACGCGAGCGTGCGGCCGTCCGGAGAGATCCGCGGATCGTCGGCGTACTCGAGCTCGAACACGGAGCTCGGCCCGAGCCGATCCTCCTGAGCCGCGACCGGCGATCCGGTCGACAGGACCGTGCAGGCGAGCACCAGCCCGAACGCGGGACGGATGCGTTCTCTCAGACGCCCGATGGCCAGCGGCGGGACGTCAGCCGTCGACTCGCTCGCAGGCTGCCGTGAATCGCGAGAGCCCCTCGTCGATCTCGTCCGCGGTGACGAGGAGCGAAGGCCCGATGCGCATGACGTGTCCATAGAGACCCCCTCGGCCGACGAGGAGGCCTTCCTCCTTCGCGGCTTCCGTGAGTCGCCCGGCCCGGTCGGCGTCCGGGGCCTTGCCCGCGCGATCCTCGACGAGCTCCACACCCTGCATGAGGCCCATCCCCCGAACCTCGCCGATCCATGGGAAGCGGTCCCGAAGCCGCTCGAGGCCGGTTCGGAGCTGCTCGCCGCGCTCCCGGGCTCTCACAGGCACGTCCTCCGCCTTCATGACGCCCAGCGTCGCGTTGACCGCGGCCATCGAAACCGGGTTGCCGCCGAAGGTCGAAATCGACGGACCTTGCCACGCTTCGGCGATCTCGGGACGCGTGATGGTCGCGCCGACAGGGAAGCCGTTCGCGATACCCTTGGCCATGCAGATGATGTCCGGCTCCACGCCCCAGTGCTCGATGCCGAACCACTTGCCGCCCGTGCGCCCGAATCCGGCCTGGACCTCATCGATGATCATGAGGCCTCCGAACCCGCGGATCACTTCCGCCGCTCGCTGGAAGTAGTCCCGCGGCGGGACGATGTAGCCGCCCACGCCCTGGATGGTCTCCGCAAAGAACGCCGCGGGCTTCCCCCCGGTCGTCGTCTCGATGACCTCCACGAGATCATCAATGAAGAAGTCGGTCGTCTGCTCTTCGCCGACGGGTGAGCGAAACGGGTAGGGAGAGCGGGCGTGCACGACGCCGGTGACTCCACCGAGAGGCAGTCTCCAGCCTCCGTGAGCCGTCATATGGCTCGTGAGCATGCTGCGCCCGGAGTAGCCGAGCCGCAGGGCGACGATCTCGTGACGTCCGGTGTAGAGCCTCGCGGCGGCAATCGCCGACTCGACCGCTTCGGTGCCGCTGTTCGTAAAGCACGAGACCGAGAGATCGCCCGGGGCGATCCCCGCCAGCGCCACGGCCGCCTCCACCTGCGGCTCCGTGACGTACAGCGTCGACGTGTGCCCGAGCTTCGCCATCTGAGCGGTGACGGCCGACTGCACGGCCGGGTGACAGTGACCGATCGAGGTCGTGAGGATACCCGCGAAGAGATCGAGGTACTCCACCCCCTCGACGTCCCGGACTCGTACGCCCTCAGCCTCGGCGAGCACGAGCGGCTCGGCGTAATAGGGGCGCACCCATGGGAACAGGTGCTCGCGGTGGGCGGCGGTCGTATCCGCGGCGCTTCGGACGGCGTCCGCTCCTTCCGTCGAGATGTCTGTGGCCTGCCCGGTGTGGTCGGTTTCGGTGGGTCCCGGGGTCTCCGGAACCGTCTGGACCTCGCTCACGGCTGATCTCCTCCATGCTTCCCGATGATTCCGGCTGCGGTTCCGAGCGTATTCGGTCGCGCGCCGGCCGCACCGAGCCTCCCTCCCGACCGGGGTGATCGGGGCGCTTCAGTGCCCGGGAATTCTAGCCGTTGTGCGCGGGTTCAGGCCATGGGCCGGCTCGGCGGTTCAGTCGTCCCAGCGGTAGAAGCCCTCGCCCGTCTTCTGACCCAGCTTCCCCTCTTCCACCATCCGCTCCAGAAGAGAAGGGGGTTCGAACTGCGGCGATCCCAACTCACGGTGCAGGTATCTCGCGATGTCCAGTCGGACGTCGAGTCCCACCAGATCGCCCAGCCGCAACGGTCCCATCGGGTGCCGATATCCCAGCCGCATGGCGGTGTCGATGTCCTCGGCGCTGGCGACGCCCTCTTCGAGCATGCGGATGGCCTCCAGCCCTAGTACGACGCCGAGCCGGGAAGACGCAAACCCTGGGGAGTCCTTGACGACGATCGGCGTCTTGCCCATCCGCTCGCCGATCTCTCTCGCGCGCCCGACACTCTGGTCGTCGGTCCGCTTGCCCTGGACGATCTCGAGCAGCGCCATGATGTGGACGGGGTTGAAGAAGTGCATGCCGACCACGCGCTCCGGATCCGGCACCGCTTCCGCGATTCGGCTGATCGCCAACGAGGAAGTGTTGGTTCCGAGCAGCGTGTTCGGTCCGGCCGCCTCCGCACACTCCCGAAGCAGTTGTTGCTTGAGCTCTAGTCTTTCGGGGGCGGCCTCGATCACGGCATCGCTGCCCGCTGCGGCTTCGCCGAGATCGGTGTGAGTCGTCAGGAGAGCGAGTGCGGCGTCGCGGATCTCCGCCGTCACCTTCCCTCGTGCGATGCCCTTCTCGAGGTTCGCGGAAATTCGGGCGGCCCCCGCGGCGAGGGCGCCCTCGTCGACGTCGAACAGCCGGGTCTCGTACCCGGCCATCGCGGCGACCTGAGCGATCCCGTGACCCATGGTGCCCGCGCCGAGGACCGTGATGACCCGGTCACTCACCGAGCACGTCTTCCCAATTGATGTCCGGCTCGGTTCGATCGAGCGGGCGCCTGCGGACGATCTCGATGGCCTCGAAGCCCAGTTCCTCGGAAACGGCGTTCGCCATCATGTTGTCGGCGCCCGTGTAGAGGCGGACCTCCTCGATCTCCCACTCTCTCGCCCACTCGAAGGCCGCTTGGAGAAGCCGACGGAGGTTCCCCTGCCGGCGCGCATCGGGTCGCACGAAGGGCGTCTGAATGCGCACGTAGCGCGGCGGGTCGAAGTAGGGGTCGTTCTCCTCGAGAAAGCAGCTGATCATCCCATCGAGGCCGCCGCCGCTCTCGATCACGAAGACGGTCGAGGTCGCTTCCTCGATGAGGGAGTGGAAGACTCGTCGGCGCGTGGGCAGCGCGTCGTGGCGCAGCTGCCGATACGCCGGATTCAGCGCGTGCGCGCGCATGTACTGCGCCCACATGGCGACCAGCTGGTCGAGGTCCTCGGCGGTCGCGTGCCGGATCTTATCGAAAGCGTTCATTCGCTGCCCTTCCCGAATTCTGCGGGCCGTTTCGCCACGAACGCCCTGACTCCTTCGAGGGCGTCGGCCGATCCAAAGCAGTCGCGCTGGGCCGCCGTCTCGAAGTCGAGCATCTCGTCGACCGTCGAGCTCAGACTGCGTTGGACGGCTTCCTTGGCGTATCGAAGCGCGAGGGCCGGCTTGGCGGCGAGACGTGCCGCCCACTCACGAGTCACGTCCATCAGCTCGTCGTGGGGTACCACCCGATTCAGCAGACCGATTCGCTCGGCCTCCTGCGCCGGGACCATCTCGGCAAAGAAGAACAGCTCGGCCGCCTTCGCCGGCCCGACGAGCCGCGGGACGTGATACGAGCCGCCCCAGTCCGGCGCGAGCCCGATCCGGTTGAATGTCTGGCCGATGGACGCACGGTCCGAGGCGAGCCGCAGGTCGCAGGCGAGCGCCAGGTTCGCGCCACCACCTGCGGCCGCTCCGTTGATTGCCGCGATCACCGGCTTTGGCATCGTGCGGACGGCCGTGACCACACGCCGGCCCGCTTCGACGAGAGCCGTCGCCTCGTCGAGGTTGCCGGACTCGATCAGGCGGGTGAGGTACTTGACGTCCGCGCCGGCGCAGAACGCCCGTCCGGCGCCGGTGACGATCACGGCCCGCACCGACTCGTCGGCGCCGAGTGAGTCGAGCGCAGCAGTGAGCTCGTCCCGCATCCTCCCGACGAACGAGTTGAGCTTGTCGGGCCGGTTGAGCGTGAGTGTGGCCACGCCGGCATCGACTTGGACCAGAACGTGGCGTTGGGCGTCGGCCTCGGCCTGCCCCGTCGCCTCGTCAGACATGGACGATCGTCGCGATCCCCTGACCGACACCGATACACATGGTGACCAGGCCAGTCCCGCCCCTCCGTCGGCGCAGCTCGTGCACGAGCTGCGTCAACAGCTTGGCTCCCGTTCCCCCGAGCGGGTGCCCCAGCGCGATCGCGCCTCCATTCACGTTCACCTTCGCCGGGTCGAGGCCGAGCTCCCGAATGCAGGGGATCGCCTGCGCCGCGAACGCTTCGTTCAGCTCGATCAGGTCGAGGTCGTCGACCGTGAGTCCCGCCCGCTCGAGCGCCTTCCGGGTAGCGGGAACCGGACCGATGCCCATGCGCGAAGGGTCGACGCCCGCCACCGCGGACACCCCGAGCCGCCCGATCGGATCGAGTCCGAGCTCGTCCGCCGCGCGCCGGCTCGTGATGAGAAGGGCGGCTGCGCCGTCGTTGATACCCGAGGCACTTCCGGCCGTGACAGTTCCGTCGGATCTGAAGACGGGACGCAGCTTCGCGAGCTGCTCGGGGGTCACTTCGGGGCGGGGATGCTCGTCGGTATCCACGATGATCGGATCCGCCTTCCTCTGCGGTACCGAGACCGGAGCGATTTCGTCAGCGAAGCGTCCCTCGGCTAGCGCGACTCCCGCGCGACGTTGGCTTTCGAGAGCGAACGCGTCCTGCTCTTCTCGCGTCACGCCGTGAGACTCGGCCACGATTTCGGCCGTCTCGCCGAGAGAGACCGTCCACCGATCCCGCATGAGCGGGTTCGTGAAGCGCCAGCCGACCGTGGTGTCCGCCACCGGCGGCGGCACCCTCGAGAACCCGCCCGGCGGCTTCAGCATGACCCAGGGCGCCCGCGACATGCTCTCGACACCGCCCGCGATGAACACATCGCCTTCGCCCGCCCGGATCGCGTGCCCAGCCGAGACAGCCGCCTGCAGGCCGGAACCACAGAGCCGGTTCACCGTCTGTCCCGCCACTTCCACGGGCAGGCCGGCCAGCAGGCCCGCCATTCGGGCGACGTTGCGGTTGTCCTCCCCCGCCTGGTTCGTACAGCCGGCGATGACGTCCTCGACGCGGTCGGGCGGAATGCCCGTGCGCGTAACGAGCGCCGAGATGACGTGGGCGAGCAGGTCGTCAGGGCGGACGGACGACAGGGCGCCTCCGTGTCGGCCCACGGGAGTGCGCACTGCGTCGATGATGACGGGGTCGCGGTCGCTCATCAGCACCTCGTGCGACACGCGGGGGCGGTTCGCCCACCCCCGCATGCGCGCCATCGGGTTACTTCCCGGAGAATTCCGGAGCCCGGCGGTCGATGTATGCCGACAGCCCCTCCTTCGCGTCCTCGCCCTGGAAGAGCAGCTGCTGTAGCTCGCGCTCGATGGCCAGACCCTCGGAGAAGGGGACCTCGACGCCGCTGCAGACCGCGCGCTTGATGCGACCGACGGCGCGGGAAGCCTTCGCAGGCGGAACGAACTGCTTCGCATACTCCATGACCGCCTCGAAGTACTCCTCTTCCTCACCCTCGTAGATCTTGTTCACCAGCCCGAGCTCGAGCGCCTCATCGAAGTCGAACGTGCGGCCCTCGACCATGAGCTCGATGGCCTTCGACTTCCCGAGCATGCGCCCGAGCCGCTGGGTGCCCCCGGTGCCGGGGAGGACGCCGAGGTTCACCTCCGGTAGACCGATCTTCCCGCCCTCGGCGCGGGCGATTCGGAGATCGCACGCCATGGCGATCTCGAGACCCCCGCCGACGGTGTGGCCGTTGAGTGCCGCGATCACGAGCTTGGGCGTCTGCTCGAGGCGGGTCAGCGTCTCGTTCGCATGCAGACAGAAGAAGTACTTGAAGTAGGGGTCCGACGTCTGGAGCATGTTGATGTTCGCCCCGGCGGAGAAGAACTTCGCCCCCTCGCCGCGGATGACGATGACGTGGACGTTCTCATCGAAACGGGCCTGGAGGATCGCTTCGTCCAGGTCGCGCATCATCTCGTGCGTGTAGGTGTTCGCAGGCGGGTCGTCCATGGTGAATACGGCGACGCCGTCCTGCACCTCGTAACGAACAAGCTTGTCAGCCATTGATTCTTTTCCTCCTGGGGATGGGGCGGCCAAAGTATCGCGGGAACGGTGATGGTCCAAGGTCCTGACGGGCCGGCCGGAGACGCCCGGACCGAGGGTTCGCCCGCGGGGCGGGCAGACCCTGCCGATCGGACGGCGGGGCCCCCGGCTCAAGCGCTCACGTCAGGCGGACTCGCCCGGGCGGCCGCCGGACTCGGCGCTTCCGATCGTGAGTTCCAGGGGGTGCTGGACCGGTGGGGCGCGCCGCCGCTATGGGACCGCGAGCCCAGCTTCGCCACCCTCGTGCACATCATCCTGGAACAGCAGGTATCGCTCGCCTCCGCCGCAGCCGCCCTGCGGCGTCTCCAGGACGCGATCGGGCACCCTGAGCCGGAAAGTTTCCTCGCCCTCGACGACGACCGGCTCCTGCGGATCGGCTTCAGCAGGCAGAAGCGGGTTTACGCCCGGGACGTCGCATCCCGGTTACTCGACGGGCGGCTGGATCTCACAGTGCTGACCGAACTGTCGGATTCCGAAGTCCGCGACCGTCTCATGGAGGTGAAGGGGATCGGACGCTGGACGGCGGACGTGTACCTCCTCATGGTTCTTTTGAGGCCGGACATCTGGCCGGTGGGTGACCGGGCCCTGGTCGTCGCGTTGCGAGAGCTCAAGGGCCTGGGGACGGATCCGGACGCCGACGGGATGCGGAATCTCGCGGACGCCTGGCGGCCCTGGCGATCCGTGGCCGCGCGGATCCTGTGGCACTTCTACCTGAACGAGGTTCGCCCGGCGGCGGCGCCGTGAAGGGTACGCGGCGCTCGTCGAGCTCTTGCCCGGCCAGCTCCCCTGGGCCTGACGAGGCCGGGCAACGTGGCGCAGCGAGCGGGTGTCCTTCCCCTGACCCCTACGACGGATGAGTGCTTGAGAAAGCCCGATCGAGGAAGACGAAGGTCAGCATGCTGAGACGCACCGGCCTGACGGTGCTCGCGGCGACGGTTCTCGTCGACATGATCGGGTTCGGGATCGTCCTGCCGCTTCTTCCGTTTTACGCGGAGGAGTTCGGCGCCACCCCTCTGGACGTGACCCTGATCATCGCGTCCTTCTCGGCCATGCAGCTCGTCGCGGCCCCGATCTGGGGCAGGTTCTCGGATCGGATGGGGCGGCGACGCCTGCTGATCGGCGGGCTCTTCGCTTCGGCCATCTCGTATCTCCTCTTCGCCGTGGCCGACTCGCTGACTTTGGTCCTGCTCTCGCGGGTCGCGGCCGGCGCCGCCGGCGGAAACATCTCGGTCGCCCAGGCCTACGTCGCGGACTCCACGGAAGGATCGGAGCGGGCTCGGGGCATGGGGCTCATCGGCGCCGCCTCCGGATTGGGGATCATGATCGGACCAGCGATCGGCGGGTTCTTCAGCCAATGGGGGCTCGGAGCGCCCGGGTACGTCGCCGCCGGCCTTTGCGCCCTGAACGCGATCGCCGCGATCGCGCTGCTCCCCGAATCGGTACACTTCACGGACAAGGGGCGTCGCGAAGCGGCGGCGGCCCACGAAGCCGCGAGCTTCGGCGGTTGGCTGCGGACCCTGACGAGGTTCCCGCTCCGGGTCCTTCTGTCGGTCTATTTCCTCACAATCACCTCCTTCACGGCCATGACCGCGGTCCTGGCGCTCTACCTCGAGCGCGTCTTCCAGATGGACGCCTCGGACATGGGTCTCGTGTTCACCGCCGCCGGCGCGGTCACGGTCGTGGTGCGCGGCATCGTCGTCGGCCGGCTCGTAAAGCGGCTCGGCGAGGCGGTGACCGTGAGGTTCGGATCGGTCGTGCTCGGCGTCGGTCTGGGGGCGGTCGTTCTGATCCCGAACAAGTGGTGGCTGGCCGCGGTGATTCCGTTGTGGGCGTTCGGCACGGGCATCCTGTTTCCATCTCTCGCCAGCCTGGTGTCGCAGGCCACCGATCGAAACTCGCAGGGGTCGATCCTCGGCGGCAGCCAGCTCGCAGGCGGGTTGGGTCGCGTTCTCGGCCCCGTGTGGGCGGGTCTTCTGTTTCAGCAGGTCGCGATCGGGAGCCCGTTTCTGATGGCGGCGGGGCTGAGCGTGCTCGCGTTCGGGATGTCCCTCCGCATCCCCGGTCCCGCGGACTCGGCGATCGACGCCAGGGAGGCCTGGGCCGGCCGGATGGGCGTCCCCGACCCCCCGGACGCCGCCGACCCCGCGACCTGACTTGGGCCCGCCGCGTACGTTCCCCGAGGCGGCCCAGTTCGTCTCGACGTCGCTGAAGGGTGAGGTGTCCGCCGCCCTGATCCGTCCCCCGGACGCGCGCGCTCTCCTCGTCTACGCGCACGGAGCCGGCGCCGGAATGCACCACGCGTTCATGCGCGAGACGGCGCAGCGGCTCGCCGCCCGCGGGATCGCGACGCTTCGGTACCAGTTTCCTTACACGGAGGCGGGGCGGAGGGCCCCGGACCGCCCCAGGGTGCTCGTGGATACGGTACGGGCCGCGGTCGCGCGGGCTGCCGAGCTCACTCCCGACCTCCCAGTCATCGCGGGCGGGAAGTCGATGGGAGGGCGGATGAGCTCGACCGCCCGCGCCGAGGGCGCGATCCCGTCGGCTCGGGGGCTCGCCTTCTTCGGTTTTCCTCTCCACGCGCCCAACCGTCCGTCGTCGGATCGAGCGGCCCACCTGGCCGACGTGGATGTGCCTGCGCTCTTCCTACAGGGAACGAGGGACGCCCTCGCCGACCTGACCCTGCTGAAGCCCGTCATCGAGTCGATGGGAAGCGCCACGCTCCACATCGTCGACGGCGCGGACCATTCGTTCCACGTCCTCAAGCGGAGCGGCCGCAAAGACGACGAGGTGCTGGATGAGCTCGCGAACACGGTGTCGACCTGGGTCGACCGGGTGTTGTCAGACTGATCGGGAGGGAATACCCGGCCCCCAGGGGGGTAGTACTCTCGTCCCGGCGAGCCGCCGGATAGACGTGGTACTTCGCGAGGCTTCTAGGTACGTTTCGAACATGTCTACAACCACGCTGCAACGGCCCCGGAAGGGGCTCTCGTCGGTCGCGGTGGCCGGTTTGTCCTTCGCGCTGCTCGCGTCCCTGTCGGCCGGTGGCCCCGGACGGGCGGACGCGCAGGACGCCGCCGACACGGTGGTACGTGTACCCATAACCGGTACGATCGAGCTGGGCCTCGCTCCCTTCGTTGCGCGATCGCTGACCGAGGCGGAGGCGGCCGGCGCATCCGCGGTGATCCTCGACCTGGACACGCCGGGCGGACGCGTCGACGCGGCCTGGAAGATCATCGACGATGTTCGGGAAGCCGACATTCCCGTCTACGCCTATGTGAACCGTCGCGCTCTCTCGGCGGGAGCGATGATCGCGCTCGCCGCGGACCGTCTCTACATGCGCCCGGGCTCGACGATCGGGGCGGCCACTCCCGTCGTCGGAGACGGGCAGAAGGCGTCCGAGAAGATGGTCAGCGCCATGCGGTCCGAGTTCCGCGCACTGGCGGAGCAGCGAGGGTTCGACCCGCGGCTCGCCGAAGCGATGGTCGACGAGTCGGTCGAGGTAGAGGGCGTGGTGGACGCCGGGAAGCTCCTCACGCTCACGACCGACGAGGCGATCGAGCTGGGTGTGGCCCACGCGGAGGTGGAGGACCTGGCCGACCTGCTGAATCTGGTCGAGCTCCCGGCCGCAGCGACCGTCGATTCGACCCCGAACTGGGCCGAGGCGATCGTGCGGTTCCTGACGAACCCCGCGGTGGCTCCGATGCTACTGAGCCTCGGCTTCCTCGGGCTGCTGATCGAGATCAGGACACCGACCTTCGGCGTGGCAGGAGCCATCGGACTCGGGGCGCTCGCGGCGTTCTTCGGGGCCCACCACCTGGTCCACCTGGCCGGCATGGAGGAGATCATCCTCTTCGCGGCGGGGGTGGTTCTGGTCGCGGTCGAGGTCTTCGTCATCCCCGGCACCGGAATCGTCGGGTTCCTGGGAGGCGGCGCGATCATCACCGGCGCCGCGCTCGGGATGGTCGGACAGGTCCCGAGTGCCGGCGACATCGTGAACGCGGCCGGGCTCGTCGCCCTGTCGCTCATACTCGTTGCTGTCGCCGGGTGGGCGCTGCTCCGATACTTGCCGAGCAGCCGGCGTCTATCCGGCGTCTTCCTGAGGGATTCGACGAGCCGGGATACGGGATACCTGTCCGCGCCTGAGAGGGAAGACCTGGTGGGGGCGACCGGCATCGCGGTCACGGATCTGCGACCGGCCGGCACCGCCGTGGTGGGCGAGGAGCGAATCGACGTAGTGACCGAGGGTCCGTGGATCTCGGCCGACACTCCGATCGAGATCCTCAGGGCCGAGAGCTATCGCCATATCGTGAGGCCGCTCGAAGTCGCCGACGGAGAGTCCGTGATTCCGGACCAGGAAGGCATCGAGGGCCACGACGACCAGAAGTCCGACTGATTCTTCACGCGTTGCGACGGCTGTGCCGGCTCATCCGGTCGCGAGCCGCTCCGCGCGTTCACCGTGAGACGAGGTAGCTATGGAAGGCCTGGCAGCCGGAAGCATCGTGTTTCTGTTCCTTGGGTTGCTGCTGCTGTTCACGCTCATGTGGGCCGTGCCCATTCGGCTGTGGATCACGGCTCTGGCGTCGGGCGTTCGTGTCGGGCTCGCGAGCCTGGTCGGGATGCGGCTTCGCAAGGTCCATCCGCCGAGCATCATCCACCCCATGATCGCCGCCGCGAAGGCGGGGCTGCCGCTCCAGACGAACGAGCTCGAATCGCATTACCTCGCGGGGGGCGACGTCGGCCGCGTGGTCAACGCGCTGATCTCGGCCGACAAGGCGAACATCGAACTGCCGTTCCGCCAGGCCGCCGCGATCGATTTGGCCGGCCGGGATGTGTTCGACGCCGTTCAGGTATCGGTGAATCCGAAAGTCATCCAGACGCCCAAGGTCGCAGCGATGGCCAAGGACGGGATCCAGCTCATCGCGACGGCTCGCGTCACCGTCCGCGCGAACATCAACCGGCTCGTCGGTGGCGCGGGCGAGGAGACGATCCTCGCTCGCGTTGGCGAGGGCATCGTATCGACCATCGGGTCAGCCGAGTCGCACAAGGCCGTGCTCGAGAACCCGGACAACATCTCGAAGACCGTGCTCGCGAAGGGTCTCGACAGCGGGACGGCGTTCGAGATCCTCTCCATCGATATCGCCGACGTCGATGTCGGCAAGAACATCGGCGCCGAGCTCCAGACCGATCAGGCCGAAGCGGACAAGCGGATCGCCCAGGCGAAGGCCGAAGAGCGTCGAGCCATGGCCGTGGCGGCAGAGCAGGAAAACCGGTCGACGGTCGAGGAGATGCGGGCCGCGCTCGTGAAGGCCGAGGCCGAAGTGCCGCAGGCCATCGCCGATGCGTTCCGCACTGGCAATCTGGGGATAATGGATTATATGAGATACCGTAACATCCAGAGTGACACCGAGATGCGAAAGGCGATCGCTGCTCCAGAAGGTGGCGCACCGAGACCCGGGGAGGCGGACTGACCGGGCGGGGGGCGTGAGCCATGGGTGAAGGCCTCGAGGTCCTCCTCTGGCTTGGGATCATGGGGTTCATCGCGCTGCGATCCGCGATGCAGCGTCAGCGGAAACGCGGGAGTCGGTCGGAGGGCTCCACGCCCTCCGAGGGCAGCCTGGCGGATCTCCTCTCGGGCGACCCCACGGACGACCGCCCGCAGCCGGACCAACGGCGGGGGACCGGCACCGAGGTGACCCGCCGGGGTCCCGCCGCCCCGTCGAGGAGCGAGGACGCTGGCGCGCGTGCCACGAGCGGTGAGAAGCGCGGGGGGCTTCTCTCGCGCTGGTCGGAGCTCGCGGCCGAGTTCGAGCGACAGGTACAGGAGCAGCAGGCGTCCGCCCGTGAGGCGGCCCGGCCCGCGAGCTCGGAAGAGCCGGAGCGGCTGGTCGTCGTCCCGGGTCGTCGCGTGTACCCGACGGAGGCCGGGTCGGACGAGGCTCGAAGTAGAGAGTCTCATTGGAGCGACTGGCAGTCGGATCCGCAGAGCCACGGGCTTCATTCTGACGTCTCAGCAGGCGGCGCGCGCGAATCGCATGTGCCCCATCAGAGGGGGAGCGCGACTCCCGCGAAAGGGCTTTCCGGACGCCGGGAACGTCGGTCCGGCGCGGGTCTGGCCCGGCTGGAGTCCCTCCATCCGCTGAAGCGGGCCATCATCCTCTCCGAGCTGCTCGGACCGCCGCCGGGTCTCGAAGGCGTGGCCCCGGCGGAGCGGCGCCTCGGACCGATCGGCCGTCCCGGGGCCGCAAGCCCTCTACGAGAGGCGAGCCAGGCCGACGACCCGGACTGAAACCCGACGCGCGTCCCCGGCTTGCATTCGGCCGGTCAGGACCCGCTGGCGGGATCCGCCCCGGGCGAACGGCCTCGCTTCACCGGTCATCCAGGAAGGGCGACTTCGGTTTCGGCGGTCGCTCATAGTCGTCGAACAGACCGCCACTCTTTTCGGACCCTCCGAGGAGCCCACCGTCGCCACGCCCACGAGACTCGCCACCATCCGTGGGCGTCGCATCCTCGAGGACGACGTGAAGCTCCTCCTCGCTCAACTCGAAGGGGTCCGTCTGGTGCCCAGGAGCCTCCCCTTTTCGCGGCGCCTCCGGGTTTCCGTGCACGGGACGAAACTCCCAGTTCCCGTGGGTTCGGTCTCGAATCTCCCATCGCTGCCCCGACCGATCCGTGAATCGTCGGTAACTCACGTGCGCTGCTCCCTCAGAAGTAGAATCCCGGTTCCGCCGATCGCTATGGCCGCGAACGCGAACCACTGGATCGCATAGGATAGATGGGGCCCGGACCCCGGCTCGCTCGGCCGCGGCTGGTCGAGCGTGGCCGCCCGAGGCTGGCCCGCATCGGCCCGGATAACGTACGGCAGGAGCCCGTACGGCAGGTGCTCCGCGACGACCTCCGGATCCGCCCCCGCCAGGATCAGGCGTTCGCCCCCGCCCATGTCCAGGCTTATCGGTTGACCCGCGCGTCCGGGCGCGGGCGGGACCACTGTCCCGCTCAGCGTGACGCTGCCCTCATCGTCCCAGTCCGGCGGCCAGCCCGAGGGCAAGTCCGGACGCATCGCATCGGCCGCGGGGAGCCACCCTCTTATGACGAGGACGGCCGCGTCGCCGACCATCAGCGGGGTCAGCGACTCCACTCCCGGGCGGCCGTCCAGCGTTCGGCCCCGGAGCACGATCTCACGCTCTCGGTCGTATCGTCCGGAGACGCGAACCCGACGCCAAGTCATGCCGCTCGTGTCGGGTGGGACCGACCCCGGTCGGGTCCAGTCCAGGGCGGCCAGGACGGATCGTTCGGCTACCGCCGCGTTCCGGTCCAGACGCTCCGCGCGTCGGGACAGCTGCCACAGACCCAGCCGAACGAAGAGACCGGCCAGGCCGACGGCGACGAGCAAGAGGATCAGCGAGCGGGCGGGTAGCTTCATGGCGGGAACATAGCGGCGGCCGCCCATCCCGGCCTCGCCGCGCCACGATCGAGAGCGCATTTTCCGTGTGGCGACACCCATGGCCATGTGCCCGTCCCAGGAACCGGAGTCCCGCGACGATGATCTTCCGTAGTCCCCATCCCGAAGTCGAAATCCCGGATCAGTCCTTCAGCGAGTACCTCTTCCCGGACCTGGAGAAACGGCGGGACAGGGCTGCCCTGATCGAGGGCGGCACGGGTCGAACGGTCACCTACGGCGAGCTCGTCGATCTGTCGACGGCCGTCGCGCTCGGACTGATCGCCAGAGGAATCGAGCCCGGCGACGTCGTCGCCATCTGCAGCCCGAACGTCCCCGAGTACGCGATCGCGTTTCATGGGATTGCCATGTGCGGCGCCTGCAGCACGACGCTCAACCCGCTTCAGACCGTCGAGGAGATCTCACACCAGATCGCCGATTCCGGCGCCCGGCTCTTCGTGACGATTCCGCCGTTGCTCGAGAAGGCCCTCGCCGTCGCCGGACGCACCGAGATCGAAGACGTGTTCGTCTTCGGCGACGTCGAGGAGGGACAGGACGCGACCAACTTCAGCGAGCTCGTCGACGCGGGCCACCGCGCCCGGCAGACGGCCGCGGCGGTGGGAGGACACGACCCGCTCGAGACCCTCGGGGACCTCGTGGCGGATTCCGCCGAGACGGTCGTCACGCTGCCATACTCGAGCGGAACGACAGGCAAGCCCAAGGGCGTGATGCTCACACATCGCAACCTCGTGGCAAACATCGAGCAGTATCTGCTCGCGGACCCCGTGGAAGAGGACGAAGTCGTCATCGCCGTGCTGCCGTTTTTCCACATCTATGGCATGGTCGTCGTAATGAGCGCGTGCCTGCGCGCGGGTGCGACCCTGGTAACGCTGCCGCGTTTCGACCTCGAGCAGTTTCTCGGCACGATCCAGGAGCACCGGGTCACGCGCGCGTACCTCGTGCCGCCCATCATCCTCGCTCTCGCGAAGCACCCGTTGATCGACGACTACGACCTCTCATCGCTGGAGTACGTCACGTCGGGCGCCGCGCCACTCGGCGCGGAAGTCGCGCTCAGCTGTCAGAACCGGCTGGGGGTCCGGGTGAGTCAGGGGTACGGGCTGACCGAGGCCTCTCCCGTGACGCACCTGCGCCCTCTCACCGACCCCGGCACGGAACGGATCGGGACCGTCGGCCCCTGCCTCTCGAACACGGAAGTCTGCGTGGTCGATCTGGACAGCGGCGCGCGACTCGGCCCCGGCGGGGAAGGCGAGGTGTGGATCCGTGGCCCGCAGATCATGAAGGGGTATCTCAACAACCCGGAGGCTACCGCGGCCACTGTCGATCGTGACGGATGGCTCCACACCGGGGATGTGGGGTGCGTGGATGAGGACGGGTTTCTGACCATCGTCGACCGGGCCAAGGAGCTGATCAAATACAAGGGCTATCAGGTTCCGCCCGCCGAGCTCGAGGACCTGCTCCTCTCGCACCCCAGCGTGGCGGACGCGGCCGTGATCCCGAGCCCCGACGAGGAGAGCGGAGAAGTCCCCAAGGCGTTCGTGGTCTCTTCCGGCGAGGTGACGGAAGATGAGATCATGGCTTTCGTGGCCGAGCGGGTAGCTCCCTACAAGAAGATCCGCCTGGTGGAATTCATCGACGAAGTCCCCAAGTCGCCGTCCGGAAAGATCTTACGTCGCATATTGGTTCAGCGAGAGCGCGAGGCGGCGGCCGCCCGAAGAGGCTGATCCGGGGGCCGCTCGGACTCGACAATTCGACGGCCCCTCCGGTAACCTCTCACGATGACTGATCCAAACCTGCAGGACACGTATGCGCCGAACAGCATCTGCTTCGGCTGCGGCCCCGCCAACCCCGAAGGGCTGCACGTCAAGAGCGTCCCCGATGGCGATTCGGTGGTATCGAGCTGGACTCCCGGACCGAACCACGAAGCGTTCCCGGGGGTGCTCAACGGCGGGATCATCGGGACCCTGCTGGATTGCCACTGCAACTGGGCCGCGGTGCACGCCCTGATGCTGGATCGCGGAGTCGAGACGCCGGTGGTGACGGTGACGGCCAGCTACGAGATCAAGCTGAGGAAGCCGACGCCCACGGATCGACCGGTGACCCTGTTCGCGCGGGCCGTAGAGGTGGACGGGGACCGCGTCATCGTCGCCGGCGAGCTCAGGTCGGGAGATGAGGTGACGGCCACCTGCACAGGGCTCTTCGTCGCCGTGCGCGAGGGGCACCCGGCGCACGACGCGTGGGAGGCGGAACGCTGATCCGCGGTCCCGGGCCTAGGGGGTTCGCACCCCGGGGACGTCCCGAGGCTCGTCGTCCCACCACCAGAGCGGCCCGAACGGTCGCTCGCGCGGATAGACCTCATCGAGCGTGGCTCCGTCGAACAGCCGTCCGTTCATCATGACCTGATCGATCGCATTCGTGTTTCGAATGTCATCGAGCGGATTCGCGTCGAGAATCACGAGGTCGGCGAGCTTCCCGCCCTCGATCGTGCCGATGTCCTGATCGAGCCCGATCGCTTCCGCGCCGAAGATCGTGGCCACGCGGAGCGCGTCGTGCTCATCCAGCCCCCCCGCCTGTATGGCCCACAGCTCCCAGTGGTAGCCCAGACCCTGTAGCTGCCCGTGGCTTCCGACGCCCGCCTTGCCGCCGGCCTCGACCAGGTCGCGGACGAACTGGCCATGGCGCGAGAAGACGTGCTGGTCGGTCCGGAACCACTGCGGCCGGCGCAGCGTCCGGGCATCGACCTGGTCGTGGGGCACGAACCGACGGAGCTTGGCGTCGTCGTGCGGATTCTCACGGCTATAGAAGTAGTTCTCGGCCCAGGGGCCACCGTACGAGACGAGCAGAGTCGGGGTGTACACCCTTCCCGTTTCCACGAAGAGCTTCACGTAGTCCTCGTAGACGGGGAAGATCGGG
>JAOTZH010000217.1 GCA_029861425.1 Gemmatimonadota bacterium | reverse complement strand
TCCTTCGCCTCGTTCGCGGTCGTCGTGATCTCGCGTTCGTTCGCGAGGTCCTTCCCGGAAATGGACTCGAGCAGACCATCCACCTGCCCGTCGAGGTCGACGATCGTACCGATCATTTGATTGAGCCGGGACTGGAGATCGCGCGCCTGCATGGCCGCCGTGAACCGCTCCTCGTAGTCCGCTCGGGACGCCGCGACATTGGGATCACCGCGAAGCTCGAAATCGGTCGCATGATCCTCGCCGTTCACGACGATGGTCGCCGTGTACGTCCCGGGCAGCGCGGTCACGCCGCCGCCGCCGAACCCTCCGAACCCGCCCCCTCCCTGTCGCTGACCGGGGATGGGCTCCGCACCCGGCCACTGGAGGTTCCACACGGCCCGGTTGATTCCCGCCGCGGCGTCGCGGTGCTGGAACTCCCGCACGAGCGTGCCCGCCTCGTCGGTGATTCGGACGGCGACCCCGCTCGCGCCGCGCCCACCTCGCCCGCCGTCGGTCGGGCCGGGACCCGCCCCGTTGCCACCGGCGGTCCGTGGGCCGCCCAGGGTGGCCGCGGCCGACTCGGAGAGGAAGAAGTGGATCCACGCCCCGCGCTGCGGATTCGTCCCGGTAAAGGCTGACTGCCCGAGGTTGCTGCCACGGCCCCAGCGCTCCCAATCGGTCGCGGTCCGCATGGCGAACAGGTGGACATCGGACTGGACTGCGTCCGCGAGCTCGACCAACGGCTGGATGTCATCGAGAATCCACGCCCCGCGACCGTGCGTTCCGATCACGAGATCGTTGTACTGACGCTGGATCTTGATCCCCCGCACCGAGACGCGCGGCAGATTGCCACGAATGTCGATCCAGCTCGCGCCCCGGTCCCACGACGCGTAGATGCCCCGGTCCATCCCCACGAACAACAGGTCCGGGTTTTCCGGGTGCTGCCGCACGACCTTCACGTAGTCGTCCGGCGGCAGACCCGCCGAGATGTCTCGCCACGTCTGTCCGTAGTCCGTCGTCTCGTAGAGGTGCGGCGTGAAGTCGTCGAGCCGATGATTGTCGACCGCCATGAACGCGGTGCCGCGCTCCGTCGGCGACGCCTCGATGTTCCCGATCCAGGTCTCGGCCGGCAGACCCGGCACGCGGTCGCGGACGTTCGTCCATGTGCCGCCGTCGTCGGTGGACACCTGCACGTTTCCGTCGTCCGTACCGACCCACAGGACGCCGGCTTCGACGGGCGATTCGGCGATGGTCAGGATCGTCGTGTGGAACTCGGCGGCCGTGTTGTCGTTGTAGATTTCCCCGCCGGAATCCGCCTGTTTCTCCGGGTCATCGGTGGTCAGGTCGGGTGAGATCACGTCCCAGCTGTGACCGTAGTCGTTCGAGCGGAAGAGCACGTTGCCTCCCCAGTAGACCGTGCCGGGGTCGTGCGGCGAGATGTAGATCGGCGCGTCCCAGTTGAAGCGGTACCTTGCCTGCGCCATCGCCTGTCCCTGCGAACCGACCATCCACGGGTGAGGCTCGATGTTGCGGGTCTGTCCCGAATTCGTGTCCGTAATCCGGAAGTATCCGCCCTGCGCGTTGGAGTAGACGAGGTTCGGCTGGCCGGGCACGGGGACCGTGTAGAACCCGTCCCCGCCGCTCACCGTGTACCACTCTCCCGGCATGACCCCCCGCGGCTCGTTGGTCTGTGACGGACCGCACCAGTTGCCGTTGTCCTGGAGACCGCCACAGACGTAGTACGGGTCGCGATCGTCGACGAACACGTGGTAGTACTGAGCGAGGCTGAAGTTGCGGAAGATGTGGAAGTTCGCCCCGCCGTCGTAACTCACCTGCATCCCGCCGTCGGACCCGGACAGGACTCGCTCGCCATCCCACGGGTCGATCCAGAACGACTGGTGGTCGCCGTGGACGTCGCGGGCGATTCGCTCGAAAGTGCGACCGCCATCTGTCGACTTGGACAGCCCGCCCGAGAGGGTGAAGAGCGTGTTGTGGTCGCTCGGATCCACGAACACGTCCGAGTAGTAGAACGGCCGGAAATTCAGCTGGCCCGCGTTGTCGTTGATCATGTCCCACGTCTCGCCATAGTCCTCCGAGCGGAAGAGCGTGCCAGCCGTGGGGTACTCCGTGATCAGATAGACGACGTTCGGGCGCGACTGCGCGACGCTGACGCCGATCCGGGCCATCGGCTCGTCGGGAGTCGTCGTGACTTTCGTCCAGGTGTCGCCGGCGTCCCGTGAGACGTAGAGCGCCGTCTCCCTTCCGCCGTCATCGAATCGCCACGGCTTGCGGCGAAACGTCCACATGCCCGCATAGACGTTCCGGGGATTGGAGAGGTCGATGTCGATGTCCGAACAGCCCGTGTCCTGGTCGATATACAGAACTTTCGTCCAGCTCTGACCCGCGTCTGTCGTCTTGAAGACTCCTCGCTCCTCGTTCGGCCCCCACTCGTGACCAAGCGCACACACGAGAGCCACGTCCGCATCGCGCGGATCGACGACGATCCGCTTGATCCGCTCGGTATCGGTCAACCCGAGGTGCGTCCAGGTGGCGCCACCATCGGTAGACCGCCAGACACCGAGACCGTAGGAGACGGAGTTCCGGGGATCGCCCTCGCCCGAGCCGAGCCAAATGACGTTTCGATCGGAGGGCGCGACGGCGAGCGCGCCGACCGAGTACGCGTCCTCATCCTGCCACTGGGGCTCGAACGTCACACCGCCGTTCGCAGTCTTCCACACGCCGCCATCCGCGCCGCCGACCCAGAACGTGCGTGGATCGCCGGGGATGCCGACGATGGCAGAGACGCGACCGCCCATGTTGACGGGTCCGATGTGCCGCCATTCCAGGTCGGCTGCCGCGGCGGCGATCGCCGGGTCCTGGCCGAGCACGGGCGAGCCCGTGCCGAGCGTGTAAGACGAGACGGCAATCAGGGCGAAGAGGGCGCGAGACGATCTCATGGGGCTTCCTCGACTGCAGCTGTTCGTTTCAGGTGCCGCGAGTGCGGCGAGGTCGGCCGTCAGCGGCCGACGACGACCTCCAACCTCACCCCGGAGAACAGCTTCGTCGACCCGATCGCTGCGGCGTCGGAGTACCCGACCGCTCGTAGAGCCGCGACCGCATCATCCGCGTCGTCGCCGGGCACGCCGAACACCAGACCTCCCGACGTCTGGGGGTCGAACAGCAGCGGCGCCAGGGGGTGATCGGCGGTACCGGGACCGAAGTCCATGCCGCGCGCGGCCCGGGCGTTCTCGTCGTGGAAGGTGCTCCTCAGACCGGCGGAGAGCAGCTCGGCGACGCCGGGAAGGGCCGGGAGGGATCCGACGTCGATCTCGGCCGCCAGATCGCTGGCCCGGAGCATCGTGGCGACGTGCTGAGCCAGCCCGAACCCGGTGACGTCCGTGGCGGCGGTCGCTCCGAAGTCGCGTGCGATCGGCAGGGCCCCCGCGTTCGCGAGCAGCATCGAATCGATCGCGCTGGCGAGCCAGGTCCCCCTCGCCCTGCCCTGCATGTCGGCACGGAACAGCGCGCCGGTCCCGAGGGCCTTCGTCAGGACGAGCGTCTGATCGGGGCCCAGCCGGTCCAGCGTCAGGAGATTCTCACTGTCCCCCGCGTACCCCTCCACGTGGAACCCGACCATCAACTCGGACGCCGTGGTCGTGTGACCTCCGATCACGTCGACACCGAGTTCGTCGAACGCTGTTCGGGCGCCGTCCATGACCTGGAACAGCAGCTCCTCCCTGTCGGCCACGGAGACCGCCTCCGGGAGAGCGATCACGGCCTGCGCGTAACGGGGCGCCACGCCCTTGGCCAGCACGTCGGAGGCCGCGTTCACCGCACCGACGCGACCGGTGAGCCAGGGGTCATCGGTGATCGCCCGGAACTGATCGATGCTCGAGACGATCCGCGTGCCGTCCAGGGCATGTACCACCGCCGCGTCGTCGCCGACGCCGACTTCGACCCCGGCCGAGAGATCCCGAACCCCGAGTCGCTCCAACACTCGCTCGAGCTCGCTTTGACCCAGCTTCGCCGCGCAGCCGCCGCAAAGCACGTCCATCTCGGCCCGCATTCTGGCCTCGAGATGGAACTCCGGCGTCACTCGGCCGGCAGGGTCGAGCACCTGGAACTTCTCCATGAAGCGCCGGTCGATCCGGTCCTTCAGACGAAATGCCCGCGCCCCGGCGAATACCCGTCCCCACTTCGTCCCGATCGCCGTTCCGTCGCCGAGGTTCAGCAGCGTCAGGAAGTCGCGCTGCGGCCGGTACGATCGCAAGGCCGCCCCGGAGACCGCCCTCCTCAGGTTGTCGGCCAGCACCGGCCCCTGCCGAACGGCGTACACGCCCGCCCGCGGGACCCAGGGGGCCGTCGTCAGGGTCGCGCAGTCCCCGACGGCGAACGCACCCTCGAGCCCGTCGATCTGTAGCGTCTCACGGATCGAGATGAAGCCGCGTTCGTCCACGGGGAGCCCGGCGGGGTCGAACGAGAGGTTCGGCGCGGCGCCGGCGACCCACAAGACGAGATCGGCGGCGACGCGCTCGCCTCCGATCAGGAGGTGGCCCGGTCCGACGCCGCTGACCACGGAGTGGAGCAGAACGCGGACGCCCTTCTCGGTCGCGCGGGCGTGCACCCGGGCGGCGAGTCGTTCCGCGTATCCCTGCAGAATCCGCGGCCCCGCCTCCACGAGCGACACCTCGCAATCGAGCGACGCCGAGCGAAGCCGTTCGGAGAGCGCAAACGCCAGCTCGACGCCGCCGGCGCCGGCCCCGACGACGGCCACCCGCACGGGGCCAGCGCCGGACGCCCGTGCGACCCGGTCTTCGACGGTTCGCACGAACTCGCCGATCGGACGGGTCGGCAGGCAATGCTCCGCGACCCCGGGCGTGTCCAGCCCGACTACCGTCGACCCTATGTCGAGCGACACCAGGTCGAACGGGATGGCCGGTCGGCCCGCCAGCTCGACGCGACGGGCAGCCGGATCGATCGCGGAGGCCGGGGCGAGCAAGACCCGGGCGCCCGCGAGCCGGGCCAACGGAACCACGTCGATCTCCAGCTCCGATCGCTCGTATTGACCCGCGACGAAGCCGGGAACCATGCCGGAGTAGACCGCGATCGGCGTATCCACCACCACCGTGAGGCGTACGCCGGGCGGCGGGCGCATGGCGAAGTCCCTGAGGACCTGTATGTGCGCGTGTCCCCCGCCGACGAGAACTACGTCGACGAGGTCGCGGGCCACGGGTCGCCTCATGTCGTCCTCTGCGGGCGACGGGGGTTAGAAGCCGAGCTGATACATCAACCGGATGTCGCGTCCGGGCATCGGGGAGAATGCCTTCAGGAAAGACGTATGACTCCGGGCCTCCTGGTCCGCCAGGTTCGTCCCGGAAAGCACGATGTCGTGCACTGTCCGACCCTTGAACAGACGGTAGCCGATGCTGGCGTCGACCATCGTGTACCCGTCCGTCGGATCCTCGAAGGGCGCGACTCGATTCTGCATGTCGATGCGAGAGAGACCGATATGCCCGTGCCATGTGGTCGACTCGTATCCCAGTCCACCACCGAAGCGAAGCGGTGGGATCCGAGGGAGAGGTTCGTCCGAGTCGGTGAGCTCGGCTCTCACGTAGTCGATGAAGACGTCGAGCACGAAATGGCCCTCGGCGTAGTGGAAGAGCTCGAAGTCTCCCTGTGCCTCGAAGCCGGTGAACACGGCGTCCGCCTGCGTCCACCGGGCAACGGGCAGCCCTTCCTGTTCCGCGCCCGTGAACTCCTGATGGATGAACCGGTCGAACGAGTTCACGAAGAAGTTGATCTCACCGCGCGCGCGGTCTCCCCCGACCCTGACACCGGCGTCGAGACTGAAACCGATCTCCTGATCGAGATCGGCATCGCCGAGCTCGAACGTGAACGTCGCGAGGTGCGGTCCGTTCGAGAACAGCTCCTCGGCCGAGGGCGCTTTGACCGAGCGGGCGCCGTTCAGGACGAACGAGAGGCCCTCTGCCGCATCGATGACCGCGCCCAGCGAGGCCGAGATAC
>JAOTZH010000045.1 GCA_029861425.1 Gemmatimonadota bacterium | reverse complement strand
CGAGACCGGGATCAGCGTCTCGGTGGTGATGCCGATCTACAACGAGGAAGAGACACTCGAGAAGATCGTCCGTCGGGTGAAGAGTGTTGCGTCGGATGTCGAGCTGGTGGCCGTGGACGATGGATCCGTCGATCGATCTCGCGAGATTCTGTCGCGTCTCGAATCGGAAGGCCTGGTCGACAGGGTGTCGCTCCACGACCGGAATCGGGGCAAGGGTGCCGCCCTTTCGACGGGGTTTCGGGTCGCCACGGGCGACATCGTGATCGTGCAGGACGCCGATCTGGAGTACGACCCGGTGGACTACCCGCTGTTGCTGGCCCCGATTCTGGAGGACAAGGCCGACGTGGTCTACGGCTCGCGTTTCATGGGCGGACGCCCGCATCGGGTCCTCTATTTCTGGCATGCGGTCGGCAACCGGCTGCTCACCCTGGCCTCGAACATGGTGACGAACCTGAACCTGACCGACATGGAGACATGCTATAAGTGCTTCCGTCGGGAGGTGCTGGATCGACTCACGGTCGAGGAGCGGGCCTTCGGAGTGGAGCCGGAGTTGACCGCGAAGATCGCGCTCGGCGGCTGGCGCGTTTTCGAGGTCGGGATCTCCTACGCCGGTCGGACGTATGCGGAAGGCAAGAAGATCACCTGGCGGGACGGGATGTCGGCGTTCCGTTGTATCGTGAAGTACGGGATCGTCCGGCGCTGGACGGGGAAAGGGATCCCGCGTGTCGATCGGGACCGGGTCGAGGGATCCGAGCCGCCGGCGCTCGAACGGACCGCCTGACGGGAGTTATTCGAGCCACTCATGAACATGAATCTCGCTGAAAGCGGAAGCGGG
Source organism: Gemmatimonadota bacterium (assembly GCA_029861425.1). Lineage (GTDB taxonomy): Bacteria > Gemmatimonadota > Gemmatimonadetes > Palauibacterales > Palauibacteraceae > Palauibacter. The sequence continues at coordinate 21,338 of JAOTZH010000045.1, read as the reverse complement.
GCCCGCCCGCCGAGTCCGCTGCGCCGGCGTCTTCGCGCGCTGACGGCCTGCGCCGCCCTCGTGGTGCCGCTCGTCGCGTGCGAGGATCCGGCGGACCGCTCCGTCCTCCTGGGCGACCGTTTGCTCGCCGTGGGCGAGATGGACGCCGCGATTGCCGAGTACAAGCTCGCGCAGAGGCAGCACGGGGATGCCGAGGAGATCATGCTTCGTCTGGGCCACGCGTACGCGGTCCGGGGAGACGTTGACGAAGCGTTGGCGCATTATGAGGCGCTGGCGGAGAACGAGCGGTATCGGCACCAGATCGCGGCCGATCTGGTAGCCCTCGCGACCGACGCGCGTGAGCGTGGAGCTTCCGAGAACATGGCGCGTTCGGTGCAGCCGCTTCTCGAGTGGGGGCTCGGGTATGTGCCGGCCGACCTGCTGTTGTCGCTGGCGCGGCATCATGCCCGTGACGGCGATCACACGCGAGCACTCAGTCTCTACCTCGCCGTGCTCGGCGAAGAAGATGAACCGGGGCCGGCGCTCTTCTACGAGACCGGCCGCGCCTATTCGTCGCTCGGTGGCTGCGACCGTGCGCTGCCGTACTTCGAGCAGTACGTGGGAATGGCGAGCCGCCGGGCCGCGGAGTACGACGCCGCTCGCTTCCATTACGGAAACTGCCTGTTCGTCTCGGCTGACGAGGACAGAGCTTCCGGGAGACCGGCGTCCGCCATTCAGAAGCTCGAGGCGATGGTGGCGCTCGGCGTCCCCAGGACGTTGCTGGCCGACGCGCATTTCCTTCGTGGCGAGATGTACCTTTCGATCGGCAACAACGAGTCGGCGCTCGAGGCATACCAGCGTGTCCTCGATCTGAACCCCTCTCGCACAGGCGCCATGGTGCGCGAGGCCGAGCAACGGATCCGCCAGATCCGTTTCGGGTTCGAGAGTGGGTGACGTGCGAGAGCCGCGCGTTCTTGAACGGAGCGTCCGGAATCGCGACCGCACACGTTCAGGGGGCCTCGCCCTCCTGACGGCGATGGCTGGATCAGGCATCACCGGGTGCGGAGCCGCGAAGCCGCCCGACAACATCAATGCCACCGATCTCTTCGAATGGGCTCAGACGCACTTCGACGAAGAAGACTACGCGGGCGCGCGGAACGGCTTCCAGCGTTACCTCCTCGCGGATCCTCTTTCGGCGTTGACGGACAGCGCGCAGTACATGCTCGCCGAATCCCACCTGCGTTTCGGCCTGGAGCTCGAGGCCGCGGACGAGTTCTCCCGGCTCTCGATCGGTCGCCCCAACAGCTCGCTTGCCGACAACGCTCAGTTCGGCGTATGTCGGGCGTATCTGGCGGCCTCGCCAAAGGTGACCCTCTCACAGGAATACACGGAGCGAGCGATCATCGAGTGCGAACGCCTGCTTCAATTCTTCCCGGCCAGCGATCTCAGGCCGGATGCGGAAGCGCTTCTCTCGGAAGCGCGAAGCAAGCTGGCGGAGAAGAGCTTCACGGTCGGGAAGTACTATTTCGATCGGAAGTTCTACGAAGCAGCGAACGTGTATTTCGAGAAATCCATGTCGGAACAGCCGGGGTCGGGCCTCCTCCCACGTCTTCTGGCGCTGATGTGGGACAGCTACTCGAGGGTCGGGTTCACAACGGAGGCAAACATCGTTCGCAACCGGCTCTATGAGGAGTTCCCGGACTCGCCCGAGGCGGATCGGGTTCGAAGCAGGGATGGCGGCGAGGGGTGAACGCGTGGGGGTCTTCGGGGGTACATTCGACCCGCCGCACCTCGGCCACGCCATCGTAGCGAACGATCTCGTCGAACAGCTCGATCTCGACCGGCTCCTCGTCATTCCGGCCCCGCGTCCGCCTCACCGTTCGGCCGTACTGTCGGCCGAGACCCGGTTGAGCCTGATCCGCAAGTTGTTCGAAGGGGCGTCCTCGATCGAGGTCGACGAGCGGGAGTTCGAACGGGCTGGGCCGTCCTTCGCCGTCGACACGCTCGATGAGTTGCGGCGTGAATACCCCGAAGCAGATCTGACGATGGTGATCGGCGCCGATCAGCTCGCGGCGATCGACGAATGGCACGACTATCGGCGCTTGCCGGAGCTCGCCACCATCGCCGTCATGAGGCGTGACGGGGAGGAGCCGACGCTCCCCGACGCCGCCGCGGGTTTGCGGTATATTGCGGTCGACGTTACGCGGATCGACCTCGCGGCGAGTGCAATACGGGATCGGCTACGGACAGGTCGATCGATTCGGTTTCTCGTTCCCGAGTCGATTCGCACGGACATAGAGCGCGCCTGGGCGGCCCGGGGCGCAGACCAGATGGGCACGGATGCTTAAGAAGGCTGTCAGAGGAGTTCTCGGGACCCGCTTCCAGCGCGAAATGAAGCGGTTGAGTCCCGTCATCGAAGAGATCAAGGCGCACGAGGCGCGGCTGGCCGAGGCCTCGGACGACGATGTTCAGGCTCAGACCGGGCGCTTCCGGGAAGCCATCGCGGGGCGCACGTCGGAGCTCGAGTCGTCGGTCGAGGAGCTGCGTGAGAAGAGACGGCACACCGAGAACCCCGGGAAGCGGGCGAGCCACACGGAGCGAATCGCGGCGACCGAGGGCGAGCTGAACGAAGCGCTGCAGGAGGTCCTCGACGAGCTGCTGCCCGAGGCCTTCGCGACGGTGCGTGAGGCCTGCAGGCGCTTGATGGGGTCGGCCATCACCGTCACGGGCAACGAGATGTCCTGGGACATGGTGCCCTACGACGTGCAGCTCATCGGCGGGATCGTCCTGCACCAGGGCAAGATCGCCGAGATGGCGACGGGTGAGGGGAAGACGCTCGTCGCGACGATGCCAATGTATCTGAACGCGCTCTCCGGCAAGGGGGCGCACCTCGTCACGGTCAACGACTATCTCGCCCGCCGTGACTCGCAGTGGATGGGCACGGTTCTCGATTGGCTCGGATTGTCCGTGGCCTGCCTCGACGACACACAGCCGGGCTCCGCCGAGCGACAGGCCGCATATGCGGCCGACATCACGTACGGCACGAACAACGAGTTCGGGTTCGACTACCTGCGCGACAACATGGTCATCGACCTCTCGCAGCGGGTCCAGCGCCCCCACTCGTACGCGATCATCGACGAGGTGGACTCCGTCCTTGTCGACGAGGCGCGTACGCCGCTGATCATCAGCGGCCCCGCCGGTCGGGACGAACGAGACGTCTATCGGAAGTACAATGCGCAGGTTTCGGCGATGATCCGCCGGCAGGGGCAGATCGTGAGCGGCCTCATCGCCGAGGGCACCACGCTGTTGGAGGAGGCCGAAGCGGAGGACGACGGCGAGAAGCGCTGGGAGGCCGGTCTCAAGCTGCTCGCAGCGCAGCGGGGGGCTCCCAAGAACAAGCGGCTTCTCAAGATCCTGACCAAATCCGGCGTGAAGCAACTCCTGCAGCGCACGGAGGCCGACATCATGCGCGAGAAGCGCATGTCCGATGTCGATGAGATGCTGCTGTTCTCGATGGATGAGAAAGGGCATACGACGCAGATCTCCGATCAGGGGCTCGACGTCCTGTCCCCGAACGATCCCGACGCGTTCACCGTCCCCGACATCTCCGAGGAGGTGCAGCACGTCGAGGATAACGAGGAGTTCGACGCCGACCAGAAGCGCGAGGAGATCGAGCGGCTGGAGCGCGAATACGCGGAGAAATCCGAGAAGATCCACGTCATCCACCAGCTGGTGAAAGGGTACTCGCTCTACGAGAAGGACGTGGAGTACGTCGTGGAGGGCGGCGAGGTGGTGATCGTGGACGAAAACACGGGCCGGAAGATGCACGGCCGGCGCTGGAGCGACGGGCTGCACCAGGCCGTCGAGGCCAAGGAGGGCGTCTCGGTGCGCGGCGAGACGCAGACCCTCGCGACCATCACGATCCAGAACTACTTCCGCATGTACGACAAGCTGTCGGGCATGACCGGAACGGCGGAGACGGAAGAGGCCGAATTCCACGAGATCTATGGTCTCGAGGTCGTCGTGATCCCGACCAACCGCCCGGTACGGCGTCTCGACCACGACGACGTGATCTTCCAGACGAAGCGTGAGAAGTACGCCGCGCTCGTGGAGGAGATCGAGCGGATCAACGAGCAGGGCCTGCCGATCCTGGTGGGCACGACGAGCGTGGAGGTATCCGAGATCGTGGCGCGGATGCTCAAGCGGAAGGGTCTGTCGCACGAAGTCCTGAACGCCAAGCAACACGAGCGCGAGGCGCACATCGTCCAGAACGCGGGTCAACCGGGCGCGATCACGATTGCGACCAATATGGCCGGCCGGGGCACCGACATTAAGCTCGCCGATCCCTGCGTTCAGTGTGAGGTCTGCGGGATCCGCTCCGACACGGCGGCCTTCGGCCAGGCGGACGAGGAGCCCGATCTGTCCCGAGCGGAGATCAAGGAGCGCGGGTGCGAGGAAGAGCCGCCCTGCGGCCTGCAGATCCTCGGCACCGAGCGGCACGAGTCGCGTCGCATCGACCGGCAGCTGCGGGGCCGCTCGGGCCGTCAGGGTGACCCCGGCGCGAGCCTGTTCTTCCTCTCCCTCGAAGACACTCTAATGCGCCTCTTCATGCCCGAGCGGGTCGGGAAGATCATGGATCGACTCGGGGTCGAGGACGGAGAGGTCATCACACACCCCTGGATCACGAAGTCGATCGAGCGCGCGCAGAAGCGCGTCGAGATGCAGAACTTCGACGCGCGGAAGCGGCTCCTCGAGTACGACGATGTGATGAACCAGCAGCGGGAGGTCGTCTACGACCTGCGTCTCTACGCCCTCGAAGGTGGGGAGGATCTGAAGGGCGAGACCTGGGAGATGATCGAAGAGGCGTTACGCGCCGAGATCGACGATCATGTGGAGCCCGGAAGCGCCCACGACGAATGGGACCTGCCGGGCCTGAAGAACCGTCTACTGATCGAGTACCTGATCCACACCGACGCGCTCCCCCGCGCCGGGCACGCGAGCGCGGACGACTGGGCCGACTCGGAGGCCCTCGCCGATGCCGTCGTCGAAGCGGCCCACGACCAGTTCCACGCGAAGCTGGAGAGCTTCAAGGAGCTCTGGGAGCAGGTGCTTCGGTTCATCGTGCTCTCCGTGATCGACGAGAAGTGGAAGAACCACCTGTACGACCTCGACCACCTGCGCTCTTCCGTCGGGTTCCGGTCCTACGGGCAAAAGGACCCGCTGGTCGAGTACAAGAAGGACGCATACGAGCTATTCGTCGATCTGATCACGGACCTGCGTCGGACGGTGGCAAACAAGTTCTTCAAGGCCCAGATCGAGGTGCGTCGGCCGGCGCGGCCGAGCGCGCCGAAGATCACCGGCATGAGTGGCCCGGCGGAGGATGCGGGGCTCGGCGCCGGCCTGTCGCCGCAAGCCGCGCCCCGAGCGGAGCAGCCCGCGTTCAGCGCCGCGGGAGTGGCCTCGGCCGCGGCGGTCGACGAACGGCTGCGACCGGATGACACCGCGGCCAAGGCGGCGCTTGGGAGCGGACGGGGAGGCCGCGCGGCCGAGCCCGTGACGGCGGACAAGGAGCCGGGCCGAAACGACCCCTGCCCCTGCGGCAGCGGGAAGAAGTACAAGAAGTGCCACGGACGGGTAGGCTGACACCCCCACCCTGTCGACTTCCGGGGGCTGAACGGCCCCCGCGTCGGGTCAGTTGATGAGCGTCGTCGTCATCGACTGATTCATCGACATCTGCATGCCGCCGGCGTTGAGGTCCATTGCCATCGCCACTTCGCTGCTCGTCATGCGCCCGTGCGTCACGTCCATGACCAGCGTGCCGGACATCGTGCCGCCCGCCTCCATCCCGACGCCGCTCCCCTGACCGGACATTGAAACCGGACCCTCGAACGTGATCGTCGCGAACTGGGCGCCGCCGGCGGACGCGACCTCGACCAGCGTGTAGACGAGAGCCATGTCGATGGCTCCGCTGGCACCGGGCAGGCCCGGAAGCTCGCTCTGGATGTTGGCCTCCCACGTATCGCCGGTGGACACGGGCCCCTCGGGGAGCTCCAGTCGCATTCCGCCCAGCTGTCCCGCCAGCTGCTGCGCCTCCGGCGGCCCCGCGTCGATCCCGATGAACCGCCCGCGCGTGTCCATCCTCATGGTGACGGTCTCCCCCGTCTGATCCGGAATCTGCTGCTGGATCATCGGCATCGCGGGGGTCCGGATGTCGGCGGAGTCGGTCGTCATGGAGTAATGGACCACGTCCCCCTCGACGCCGATCACCGTCTGCGTCGTGTGGATGGTGCCGATCATGAACGGCTCGTCGGACGCAATCATCGGCGACTCCATGTGCATCTCCATGCCCATGACGTAGCGGGACACGAGTCCCTGTTCCGGGTTCATCCGAAGCAGAACGGACTGGGCGGACGCTGGAGTCGCGACAGTGAGCACGACGGCGGCGAGGAGCATGCCGCGGGCGGTTCGGGTGTTCATGAAGCCTCCGACAGCGAGGATGTGACCGGCCACATGCAGAATAGCCGTTCGGGAGCGCGCGCGCGCGCGCGGCGGCATTGAGCCCCGATTGACCGTCGGCCGGATCATCCGGCATGTCGCCGAGAATCCAGGAACTCCCTCTGTCGGAGCGCCCCAGGGAGCGTCTTCTTCGTCTCCGGGCGGACGCCCTCTCCACGCCAGAGCTGCTTGGCGTCGTCATCGGCGGGGGCGCGGTGGGACGTTCCGCCGTGGAGGTGGCGGCCGACCTGTTCGGCGCCCATGGGGGATCCCTGCGTACTCTGGCCGTCGCAGAGCCGCGCGGTCTCGAGCAGACCCCCGGCGTGGGTCCGGCGCGGGCCGCCGCGGTCGCGGCCGCGATGGCGCTGGGTCGTCGGCTGGCCGCCGAGCCGGCACGGGAGGCCAGCCGGATCACGGGGCCACGAGACGTCTTCGGTCGGCTGGGGCCTCTGCTGCGTGATCGGAAGCAGGAGGAGTTCTGGGTTCTCCACCTGGATACGCAGAACCGCATTCTGATCGAGAGGTGCCTGACGATTGGACTGCTCAATTCGTCCCTCGTTCATCCCCGAGAGGTCTTCGCGCCCGCGATAACGGCGGGAGCGGCCAGCCTCCTGCTCGCTCACAATCACCCGAGCGGCGATCCCGAACCGTCGCCCGAGGACATCGCCGTGACGCGGCAGCTCGTCGAGAGCGGGCGTCTGCTGGGGATCCCGGTCCGGGACCATATCGTGATCGGTGACGGGTCGTTCGTGAGCCTCAACGAGCGCGGTCTCTGTGGGTAGGGGCGTACTCGCGGGGGGGGCGCGACGGGGGCGTGGCACGTGTGCGCTTGCATCGGGGTATCGAGACCGCAGCTTCAGGTGGAGCCCCTCACCTCGGAGGGCTCCAGGTTGTCGCGACGGCCGATGCCCTCACCCACGATCCCCCCTGACACTCGAGCGAGGTGATGGAGAGCAGCGCGACGCAGGCACACGGAAAGGGGCAGAACCGGCGCGGAGCCGGTCCGCGCTCCCTGTTGCCCAAAGAGCTGCTCCAGGTGATCGCCGATCACGAGCACCACCTGGACCTCGACCTGCTCGCGCTCGCCTTTCAGTACAGCCTTGAGAAGCACGAAGGGCAGAAGCGAGCCTCCGGAGAGGACTACATCACGCATTGCGTGGAGGTCGCGCGGATTCTGAGCGAGATCCACCTGGACACGGTCAGCGTCGCGGCATCGCTGCTCCACGATGTCGTCGAGGACACGGACACGTCGATCGACGAGATTCATCGCGAGTTCGGTGAGGAGATCGGCACGATCGTGGATGGTCTCACGAAGCTGGCGCGTTTCGAGTTCGGCTCGATGGCGGAGCGGCAGGTCGAGACGTACCGCAAGCTCCTTCTCTCGATGGCGAAGGACGCTCGCGTGATCCTGGTCAAGCTCGCCGATCGTCTACACAACATGCGGACTCTCGAGCACGTGTCTCCGGCACAACGAGAGCGCATCGCGATCGAGACGCGCGAGATCTACGCCCCGCTCGCACACCGGCTCGGCGTCGCGCGCGTGAAATGGGAGCTCGAGGACCTTGCGTTCAAGCACCTGGAGCCCGACGCGTACCGGAAGCTCGCGAAGAGTGTTCAGCAGTCGCGGAAAGAGCGCGAAAGCCTGGTTCGACAGATGGAGGAGCCGCTGCGCGAGGAGCTGGAGACCGCCGGGATCGAGTGCCTCGTGACGGGTCGGCCAAAGCACCTCTGGTCGATCTACGGAAAGATGGTCAAGCGGGACAAACCGTTCGACGAGATCTACGACGTTCTGGCCATGCGGGTGCTCGTCGACTCCGTACCGGATTGCTACCACGCCCTCGGGGTCGTGCACAGTCGCTGGACGCCGCTTACGCATCGGTTCCACGATTTCATCGCGACGCCCAAGTCGAACATGTACCGGAGCCTGCACACCACGATCTTCGGACCGGGCGGCCGGTTGTACGAGATCCAGATCCGCACGAACGATATGCACCGCACCGCCGAGTACGGAATCGCGGCGCACTGGCGCTACAAGGAAGGGACACCGGACGGGGACGAGGTCGACGACAAGCTCTCGTGGTTCCGGCAGGTGCTCGAATGGCAGCAGGAGACGCGCGAGCCCGAGGAGTTCATGGAATTCCTCAAGATCGATCTTTTTCAGGACGAGATCTTCGTCTTCACCCCAGGCGGCGACGTGAAGCAGCTCCCCAAGGGGGCGACGCCGATCGACTTCGCGTTCGCCGTCCATACCGAGGTCGGGTTCCGGTGCTCAGGTGCCAAGGTGAACGGCAGGATCACTCCGCTCAGCCGGCCCCTACGCAACGGGGTGACCGTGGAGATCCTCACCTCGGACTCGCAGACGCCCAGCCGTGACTGGCTCGGGTTCGTCCGGACGTCGAAGGCCCGGCACAAGATCCGGCAGTGGATCCGCTCCGAGGAGAGGGAGAGCGCGATCCGGCTCGGTCGAGACATCCTGACCCGGCGGTTCCGACGGGTGAAGCGCGGCAAGCCCGATGAGGCGGTCCTGCGCGCGGGAGCGCAGAAGCTTGGCTACCAGACGGTCGACGACCTCTACGCGGCGACCGCGCGCGGCGATGTCAGTCTGACCCGCGTGACCCGTGCGGTCTTTCCGGAGAGCGTGCCCGAGGAGCCCGAGCGCGCCCCGAGCCCGCTCAACCGTCTCGTCGACAAAGTCTGGGCGGGAGGCGGCAAGGGCATTCGGATCCAGGGGCTCGACAACCTCGTCATCCGCTATTCGCAGTGCTGTCAGCCCGTCCCGGGGGACGATGTCATCGGATACATCACGCGGGGACGAGGCATCTCGATCCACCGGCAGGACTGCCCCAACGTTCTTCACCTCTCGAGCGACCCCGAGAGGCGGGTGGAGATTGAGTGGGATGACGACGCGGCGAGGCGATTTCTCGTCCGGATCGTCATGGAAGGCTCCGATCGGCACGGTCTCTTCGCCGATATCGCCAAAGCCGTGACGGATACGGGCACGAACATCCAGTCCGCCGACATCAAGGCCGTGGAGGGCGGAATGCGAGGACAATTCGTCGTCGAGGTCGAGAACCTCAGTCATCTCAAGCGGGTGATGCGGCGGGTCCAGAGGGTGAAGGGCGTCCTCTCCGTCGAACGGAAGGAATCTTTCGGCGAGAGCGATCTGACGCTGGAGTAGGGCCCGCAGAGAAGACTCCCGTGTGCCCGAACACTTCCCGAAAGCTCGACGGCACGATACTCTATCTCCCCCTTGCTTCGGAACGGAAAGCCAGCCGACCGCGCGAGGGCTCCACCAGGCGCCAGTGAGGACGACGGACCGACGTGCCAGACCTCGTCACCAGACCGGATGCGTTCGACCTTCAGCTCCCGTTCGAGCCAACGGGCGATCAGCCGGAGGCCATCCGACAGCTCTCCGAAGGAGTGCGGCGGGGCGACCATTGGCAGACGTTGCTGGGAGTGACCGGGAGCGGGAAGACGGTGACGATGGCAGCGGTCGTTGCCGAGACCGGGCTCCCGACCCTCATCATGAGCCACAACAAGACCCTCGCCGCGCAGCTCTACGGCGAGCTCAGGCAGTTCTTCCCGCGAAATGCCGTCGAGTTCTTCATCTCCTATTACGACTACTATCAGCCGGAGGCGTACGTCCCGTCGTCGGACACCTTCATCGAGAAGGACGCGTCCATCAACGAGGACATCGATCGGCTCCGCCTGAGGGCTACGTCCTCGCTCATGGAGAGACGGGACGTGATCGTCGTGGCCTCGGTATCGGCGATCTACGGTCTGGGCGACCCGGTCGGATACCGGGATCTGATGTTGACGGTCCACGAAGGCCAGGAGATTTCGCGACGCGAGATTCTCTCGGCACTCGTGAAGATCCAGTACTCGCGCAACGATCTCGATTTCAAGCGCGGGACGTTTCGGGTCCGTGGCGACGTCGTCGAGATCATGCCCGCGTACGAAGAACAAGGCGTCAGGATCGAGTTGTGGGGAGATTCGGTGGAGCGGATCTCCAAGATCGATCCTCTGACCGGAGCGACGATTACCCGCCTTCCGCAGATGGCAATATTCCCGGCGACGCACTACGCGACCCCCGAGGAGAAGCTCGAGGCCGCGGTCGGCGGCATCTACACGGAACTCGAGGCCCGGCTGCTGGAGCTGCGGACGGACGGGAAGCTGCTCGAGGCCCAGCGACTGGAGCAGCGTACGCGTTTCGACATGGAGCTCATCTCGCAGATGGGATTCTGTCCCGGGATCGAGAACTACAGCCGGCATCTGGACGGACGGGCGCCCGGGGAACGGCCGTACTGCCTGCTGGACTATTTTCCGGACGATTTCCTCGTCATCCTGGATGAGTCGCACGTATCCGTGCCGCAGATCGGCGGCATGTACGAAGGCGATCAGAGCCGGAAGCGAACACTGGTAGAATTCGGTTTTCGGCTGCCGTCCGCTCTCGACAATCGTCCGCTGTCGTTCTCCGAATTCGACGAAAAGGTGCAGCGCGCCATCTTCGTTTCCGCGACCCCGGGGAGCTTCGAGCTCGAGCGATCCCAGGGAGTCGTCGTCGAACAGCTCATCCGGCCGACCGGTCTCCTGGACCCCGCGGTCGAGATTCGGCCGGTTCGTGGCCAGGTGGATGACCTGCTGGGCGAGATTGCCGAGCGCACGGGCCGCGGCGAACGCGTGCTCGTCACGACGCTCACGAAGCGTATGGCGGAGGACCTGTCGGAGTTCCTCTCCCTCCGTGGCGTGAAAGTGCGCTATCTGCACTCGGACATCGCGACGATCGATCGCGTGAAGATCCTGCGCGACCTTCGTCTGGGGACGTTCGATGTCCTGGTGGGGATCAACCTCCTGCGGGAGGGACTCGATCTTCCGGAGGTGTCCCTGGTCGCGATTCTGGACGCGGACAAAGAGGGTTTCCTTCGCTCCGACAGGTCGCTGATCCAGACGATCGGGCGGGCGGCAAGGAACGTCGAAGGGAAGGCGATCCTCTATGCGGATTCGGTCACCGATTCGATGCGCAGGGCGATCGATGAAACGGGCCGCCGTCGAGAGGTGCAGGCGGCGCACAACGAGCAACACGGCATCGAGCCACGTTCGATCGTGAAGTCCATCAGCGAGATCCGTTTCTCGACCGCGGTCGCTGACGCCCACGAGCAGCCAGCCGTGGCCGAACGTGGTGGGGCGTACGCCGATCTGTCCCCGGAGGAGCTGGCGGAGACGCTGGAGAAGGAGATGCGCGCCGCCGCTACCGCCCTCGATTTCGAGGCCGCCGCGCGGCTACGCGACGAGTTGTTCGAGGTCCGGGTCAAGCTCGACGGTCGGAACCGTCGCGACGCCCGATCACGCGTCGGAGCGCTCCGCAAGACGGAGCCGGGCGTCCCGTGACCGGGGAGACGGCCGTGCGGGTCGCTCTCGACGGACTGGTCGAGTGGGGACGCCGATTGGGCCAGGTCGCCGCGCGCGAGCGCGTATTCGTCGCCCTCAGCGGCCCGCTCGGAGCGGGCAAGACCACGCTCGTGAAGGCTGCATGCGAAGGCGCCGGGTTCACGGGCGATGTCACGAGCCCCACGTTCACTCTGGTGCAGCGCTACCCCGCCGAGGAGCCGATCTACCATGCCGACCTGTACCGGATCGATCGCCCCGAGGAGCTGCGGGAGCTCGGATGGGACGACCTGACCGGAGGTCAGGCCGCCGTCTTCGTCGAATGGGCGGACAAGGCCGGCGAGGAGCTGCCGGCGGATCGCTGGGACATCCGACTCGAATACGCGGACGGAGGCGAGACGCGAACGGTCGAGGCGTCGGTGCTCGGTAGCGCCCCGGCGATTCCGGCCATCCCGTGAGAATGCTCGCGCTCGACACGAGCACCCGGCTCGGCAGCGTCGCCCTTGGAACGGGCGATGAAGTGATGGCGGAGACGATTCTGTCGGTTCGGGCCACCTACTCGGAGACCGTGTTGGACGAGGCGTCGCGTCTCATGGATCGGTGTGGGGTGCGCGCTCGCGATCTCGACGCTGTGGTGGTTGGCGCCGGGCCAGGTTCGTTCACTGGCGTTCGGATCGCGGCCTCTCTCGCGAAGGGTTTATGTTTCGCGAACGACCTCCCGCTGTTCGCGTACTCGAGCCTTCGGGTCGTGGCGGCCTCTGCCCCTCTCGATGAGATCTGCGCACTTTTCGATGCACGGCGGGACGAGGTCTATGCGGCGGCGTTCCCGGCGGGCGCCTCGGGTGGCGCGTCCATGGGGCCCCTGGCCGCGCCGATCGATCGGTTGCTGGAGACGATCACGGCGAGCGAGTGGTCGTTCGTCGGCGATGGGGCGCAGGCGCACAGGGACCGCATCGTCGATGCGGGAGGTCAGGTGCTTCATTCGCGTTTTTCCGCCCCGCGGGCGTCCGCGCTCCTGTGGTTGGCGGCGGTGGTGCCAGACGAAGGTCGCGTGGACGATCGCGGTTCGTGGGAGCCGGACTACGTCCGCGCCTCCGGGGCGGAACGAAGAGTGGGCGCCCGTGCATGAGCCGGGGGTCGCGAGCCGGGCCGGGGGCGAGCCCCGAATTCGCCCTATGAGGTCAGCGGACCTCCCGCAGATCCTCGAGATCGAGAACGCGTCGTTCGCGACGCCCTGGTCTCCGAAGACCTTTCTCAACCTGCTGCGTCGGCCGAACGCCGCATTGTTCACGGCGGAGTACGTGCCGGGGGACGTGGTCGGGTACGCGGTAATCTGGTTCGCGGGTCCCGAGGGCGAGCTCGGCGACCTCGCCGTGCGGGCGGAGGGACGGCGACGGGGGGTCGGGTCGGCGTTGGTCGAAGCGGCGCTCAGTGAGGCGGCGCGGCGCGCATCGCAGGAAGTCTATCTGGAGGTCCGGGAGAGCAACTTGGCGGCTCGCAACCTGTACGAACGCCACGGGTTCGAGGTCGTAAACCGGCGCACGGGGTACTATTCCGATCCCGTGGAGGACGCACTCGTCATGCGCCGCTTCGTGCCCACGGCGGGCGCGACCGGTTCGAATTGACCGTCTTTTGGGGCCTGTCTAAGTTCGAGGCCCGCTCAACTATCGAGGAAGGAACACCATGTCCCGCAGCTTGAACAAGGCCACCCTGATCGGAAACCTGGGTGCCGATCCCGAAGTCAGATCTACGAATACCGGCACGCGCGTAGCCACGCTTTCCGTCGCGACCAGCCGCCGCTGGACGAGCCGCTCGGGGGAGCAGCAGGAGAAGACGGAGTGGCACCGCGTGATCTGCTGGGACAAGCTCGGGGAGATCGCCGAGCGCTACCTCAAGCGCGGCGACCGGCTCTACGTAGAGGGACGGATCGAATACCGGCAGTGGGAAGGGCAGGATGGGCAGACTCGCTACACGACCGAAATCCGCGCGAACGAGATGATCATGCTCGGGAGCAGCGGCGGACGGGACGACTTTCAGCAATCGGCCCCGGCGCCCGCCGGCAAGTCGGCCGATTTCTCCGAGTTCTCCAACGAGTCGCTGGCCGGTGAGGACGACCTGCCCTTCTAAGACGTCCCGGGTCCCGACTCTGCACTAATTGCAGGGCGGGGCCACATTTGTGCCGGTCGAAAGGCCGGCGTACGTTTTCGGCGTGTGGTGGATGAGGCCCGGTACCGCGTCGACGAGGGCGTTACGCGGTGCCGTACGGTCCAGGCGCGGAAGTCCGGATGTTGCAGGCTTCCGTGCGTGCGGGAGGTGGTCGAAGCGCCTTCCGACCGTAGAGGGCCTGCTTCGGGAGGAGGAGCGCGATGGGTGGGGAGTCGTGGAAGGTGTGGCGGAGACCGGATTCGTGGGTGCCAAGGATCGGGATCCCGGTTCTGACGTGTGTCCTTTCGTTCCTCGTATTTCCGGGTATAGTCGTGGCCCAGGAGGAGACTGAACCCTCCAAGGCCGCCGAGGACCAGGCCCGCGAGATCACTCATGAGGTCCGGCCCGGGGACACGCTGTGGGGGCTGGCGGGGGCATACCTCGCGGATCCGTTCCTGTGGACGCGGATCTATGAGCTCAACACCCAGGTCGTAGAGGACCCGCATTGGATCTTCCCCGGCGAACTCCTCGCCCTTCCGGGCGCGTTCATGACCGAGGCGGCCGCGGATGCGTCAGCGGTCGCGGTGGAGACGCTGGAGTCGTGGGACGCGGCCCAGGAGCAGCAGGCGGTGCAGGAGACCGGTCGACGCGGCGTGAGCTGGTTCGGCGGGTCGAGCCTGTTCGACGACTCTCCCGACGTCGGCAACGTCATCGGCCTGCTCGAGGTGGAGATGTATCGGGAGCCGCTGCTGGTCTCGGAGAGCGACTTCTACCGTGCGCCGTTGCTGGTCGGTCGCGAGGAGGTCCAGTTCACTGGCCGCACGGTCCGGAAGCTCGAAGGGAATCCTCTCAACCTGCGCATCCCCGCCGGGGTCCGACTGTACGATCTCGTGATCATCGAGCTGGACCGACTCGACGTGGTCGCGGGAGACGAACTCCGCGCGATCCACTGGGAGGAAGCGGCGAACGGTCGCCGGATCGCGAAGTCTGTCGCCCTGCTCGAGGTTCGGGAAGCGGACTCGGAGACCGCTCGGGCAGAGGTGACGCGGCTGTACGGGGACTATCAGGTCGGGGACGTGGTGATTCTGGCCGAAGGCTTCGACGTGTCCCCCACGCTTTCCCAGGCGGTGGAACAGGACGGCCTGAAGACCGAAGTGATCTCTGCGGAGGTCGACCAGGCTCTCCTGGGCGAGAACGAGATGGTGTTCCTCGCGGCGGGCGATCGTGATGGCGTCCGCGTCGGCGACGAGTTCGCCCTCTTCGACATCCGGGACGATGCCAGTGCGCGCTTCGAAGACCGGCTCGCGACCGTCCGGATCCTGCGGGTCACCGACGAGACCTCGACGGGTCGAATCGTGGACCTTCGCGATACGTCCCCCCAGGCGGGATCGCCGGCACGTCGCATCCTCCGGGTGGTCGGAGGCTGATTTCGGCGGGGTGCGCCGCCACAGCGCGCACCCCGGCTCCTCCCCCGAGGCACCGCCCCTGACGGGCGCGCCGGCGGCACGTCCGTGATCGCCGGCCTCCTCGGACTCGCGGTGGCGGGATACGCCGTCGCCTGGCTCCTGCAGCTCCAGTCGTTCTCGCGGGCCGAAGACGCCGTGTCGACTGCCTCCGCACGCGTGACCGCGGGAGCCGCGCTCGCGCACCTGGCCGCGCTCGTCGCCTTCGGAGTGGCTCATCGCACCATGCCGCTCGCCGGTTTCGGGCCGACGGCCGCCACCCTGTCCCTGGTGACCGTCATGGCACTACTCGTTCTTACGAGGAGGGCCGAGGGCGCGCTCGCCGGCCTGTTCGCGCTCCCTCCGATCATCGCGCTCGCGGGAGCCGCGATCGTCGCTGGGCTCGAGCCGCCGCAGTCGGTGTCCGGACTCCGAGGGGCCCTCTTCATCTTCCACGTAGCGACGGTCCTGCTCGGATACGCGATTCTGCTCGTGGGGTCGGTGGCGGCCGCGATGTATCTGCTGCAGTTTCGAGCGCTCAAGCAGAAGGAGTTCGGAAACGTCTTTCGCTCATTCCCGTCCCTGGAGACGCTCGATCGAACGAGCGCGATCGCCCTCGCGGTGGGGCTCTCGGTGCTGACTGTCGGGCTCGTGGCCGGATGGAGCTTCACGATCTCTGCCGGTAGGAGCCTTGTCCTGACCGATGCCGATGTCGCCTTCGGCCTGCTCACGTGGGCCGTGTACGGGGCCGCAATCGCAGTTCGCTACACCCCTGGCGGGAGAGGCGAGCGCGCCGCGGGCATGACCGTATTCGCCTTCGTGGCGAGTGCCACCGCCTTCGCGCTTCTGCGAGCCATTTCCACGACTCCAGAGCTTTTCCTGTGAGCCGTCCCCGGGACCTCGTCGTCACCGGCCTCAGCCATCGGACGGCTCCGATCGAGCTTCGGGAACGGTACGAGCTTTCCGGCGAGCGCCTGCGTCGCTGGGCGGCTCGGATCGCCGACCTCGACGAGGTCGCGGAATGCGTGGTCCTCTCGACGTGCAACCGCACCGAGTGCTACGCCACCGGGCCGTCGGGTTCGGACGTCGCGGTGGCCGTGCGAGCCGAGCTCGACCGGGCGGCTGGGCTGCCGCGGGGGCAGGCCCGTTTCTTCAATCTGGAGGGATACGACGCCGTCCGTCACCTGTTTCGCGTCACGTCGGGGCTCGACTCGCTCGTGATCGGAGAGGCCCAGATCCAGGGCCAGGTCGCCAACGCGTACGAGCGCGCGGGGACGGAGGTGCTCGGCCCGGTCCTCCACAGGCTGTTCCAGTCGGCCCTGGCGGCCGGCGGCCGCGTCCGCGCGACGACATCGATCTCGCGGGGCGCCGCGTCCATCCCGTCGGCCGCCGTCGAGCTCGCCCGGAAGGTTTACGGCTCCCTCGCCGGACGCTCGGTGCTGGTCGCCGGGACCGGAGAGATGGGGCGTCTGACTGTCCGCTGCCTGCGAGGCGAGGGGGTCCAACGGGTCTTCCTCGCGAGCCGACACCGAGGCAGAGCCGAGCGGGTGGGCAGAGAGCTCGATGCGATTCCCGTGGACCGCGAGGCGATCTGGGGTCTGATGCGGGAGGTGGACCTGCTCGTAACGGCCACCGACGCCGAAGCGGCCTTCGTGACCGGCAATCGCCTCGCGGCGGCCCACGACGACTCGCGTAAGGTCGTCGTGCTGGACATCGCGGTCCCGCGGAACGTCGAGGAAACCGTATCGGTCCTTCCCGGTGTCTTCCTCTACAACGTCGACGACCTGCAGCGCGTCGTCGACCAGACGCTTTCGGCCCGCAGGTTCGAGAACGATGGGGCGGAGGCGATCATCGAACACCATGCGGGCCGGTACTGGGTCTGGCACCGGACCCGGATGGCGGCGCCCCTAATCCGCGGGATGAGGGAAGCGGCGCACCGTATCCTCGCCGCGGATCTGGAGGCGAGGCTGCCGGCCGGTCCGCGGGATGTCGACCGAACGGAGGAGCTGCGCTTGGCAAGTCGCACGCTACTCAACAAGATACTGCACGGACCCACGCAGGCTCTCCGCCGTCTGGCGGAGCAGACGGAGGATGAGCGCGAGTTCCAGGAGTTCGCGGCGCACTTCTTCGAGCCGGGCGATACGTGGGAGTCCTCGCGGACCGCGAGAAACGGTCTGGGGTAGCAGCCGCGCGTCGAACGCCGACGGCGGTCCGCAGGGGAGCGGGGTGGACGAGGGAGCGAGGAGGAAGTGCATGAGCCCGGGCAGGGTGCTGGTGACCGGCGGCGCCGGCTTCATCGGATCGCACGTTTGCGATCGATATCTCTCCGACGGGTGGGACGTCACCGCCCTCGATGACTTGAGCAGCGGTCGGCGCGAGAACGTATCGCCCGGCGTCGAGTTTGTGGAAATGGATGTCCGCTCCGCGGAGGTTCGAGACCTGTTCGCCGATGGGCGGTTCGATGTCGTGAATCACCACGCCGCGCAGATCGATGTCCGGACCTCCGTTGCCGATCCATGGCTCGACGCATCGATCAATCTCGGCGGTCTTCTGAACCTGCTTCAGGCAGCGGTCGAGTTCGGGCTCCGGCGCTTTGTCTTCATCTCCTCCGGTGGGGTCGTCTACGGTGAGCCCGACGTTCTGCCGACGCCGAGAGAGGCTCCGAAACAGCCGCTCTCTCCCTACGGCGTCAGCAAACTGAGCTCGGAGTTTTACCTGCAGGCCTTCAGGCAGCTGCACGGGCTCGAGTACGCGGCGCTCCGCTATTCGAACGTCTACGGCCCCCGCCAGGATCCGCACGGCGAGGCCGGAGTCGTGGCGATCTTCTCGCAACGGATCCGGGACGGCGAGACGCTTACGATCTTCGGAGATGGCGAGCAGACGCGGGACTACGTGTTCGTGCGGGATGTCGCGGAAGCCAACCTGCTGGTGACGGGCGCGGATTTGCCGAAAGACGGAGGCCTCGATTCTGTGGCATTCAACGTCGGGACGGGGATCGAGACGAGCGTGAACCGGCTCGCCCGAACCCTGATCGATGTGGCGGAGAACCGCGTGCCGATCGAATACGCTCCCGCGCGGCCCGGCGAACTCATGCGCAGCTCGCTCGATTGCTCGGCCACGGCGGCCATCGGGTGGTCGCCATCGTTCGATCTCGAGGCGGGGCTGCGCGAAACGTACGAGTTCATAGTGAGAGCGGTCGCGTGACGGCCCTGATCGCCCTTACCATCGGCCTCGCGCAGGCGCGCGTGATCGACTCACCGTTCGACATGGTGTGGGGTGCGACCCCCGCCACCAAGATCATCCTCCTGGTTCTCGCCGCGTTCTCGCTGATCTCCTGGGTCCTCATCATCTGGAAGTGGCGAGAGTTCCGTGAACTGAACGATCAGGCAGACCGGTTCGTCTACGCCATGGAGGGAGCCCGCGGGCTGCACGATCTGCACGGGGCGCTCGGACGGCTGGAAGAGTCGCCCTTCACGCGTGTGTTTCGGGAAGGCGTGAGCTTCTTCGGCGACCTGCGACCCGGAGCGCTCGATACGGCGGCGAAGCCGGGAGACGGCCTGTCTCCCACGCAGCTCGACACCCTCTGGCTCGTCCTGGAGAAGAACCTCTCGCAAGAGCGGGACGACCTCGGACACGGTCTTTCGTGGCTCGCGATCATCGGATCCGTGAGCCCGCTTCTGGGTCTCATGGGGACGGTGGTAGGCGTGATGATCTCGTTCATCGGGATCATGGGCGAGGGGTCCGCGAACATCGCGTCGGTGGCTCCGGGAATCGCCGAGGCACTGACCACCACGGTCACCGGGTTGGCCGTCGCCATCCCGGCTGTGATCGCGTACAACCTCTACGCGTCGCGCCTACGTCTGTTTACCGGGGAACTCGAGGGGTTCGCGAGCGAGTTCATCGGAACCCTGGCGAGGGAGGGCCGGATTTGAAGCGGCGGTTCTCGAACGACGATTCGCAACTGGACGTCTACGCCGAAATCAACGTCACGAGTCTCGTCGACGTCGCTTTCACGCTGCTGATCATCTTCATGATTACCGCCCCCATCCTGCAGGGCGGGATCGAGATCGCCGTGCCCGAAGCGGCCGCGGGACCGCTGTCCGCTGAGGAGTCGCTCGTCGTGTCGATCGACGAGGAAGGACAGATATACGTCGATGATGCTCCCGTCACGTTCGACGAATTCGACGCCACGATCGACAGACTGCTCGACCAGCAGGAAGGGGACGACGTGTTCCTCAAGGCGGATCGAGGCCTCGCGTTCGGTGAGGCGGTTCGGGTCATGGGGCGTCTCCATGATGCCGGTGCGGCCGTGAACGTCATCACGGATCCGTCCGATCGGGATCGGCCGTGATCGGGATCACGCGTCGCGACTCTGTGCGGGAACGTCCTCCTCGCCTCGCGCTGATCGGATCCCTGTCCGTGCACGGGGCACTCATCCTCATCACGGTCCTCGCGGCCCGGGTGCCACGGTCCCCGCAGCTCCAGTCGATCCGTGTGCGCATGGTGACGGCGGCCCCCGAAGACGCACCGATCCGAGCAGATCCGGCCCCCCCGGAAGTCGCCGAGGAGGAGTTCCGGCCGCCGCCGCCCGACCCGACCCCCGACCCCGTCCCGCAGGTGGAGACGCCGAAAGTCGAGGCGGAGACGCCGCCTCCGCTGGAGCCGGAGCCCGAGCCCGCCCGCACCGAGGACGTCGGCGATGAGGCGATCAACGTCCAGACCGAAGGTGCGAGCTTCTCGGACCCGGAGTACATGCGGAATATCATTCGAGAGATCCAGCGCTACTGGCGGCCGCCGGCCGGCGGTCGGGCCTATCGAGCCGAGATCTCATTCGTGATCCACCGGGACGGCCGGGTCACGGACATCGAGTGGGTACGCAGGTCGGGAAGCGCACAGTTCGATCTGCTGTGCAGCAGCGCGGTGGAGTCTGCCGGCCGGGATCAGGCTTTCGGCCCGCTACCGGACGCGTATCCGCGCGATGAGCTGTTTGTCTCGTTCTACTTCGACCCGACGGTTCGCTAGATGACCGGAGGGATCTTCATGGACTCGATGGGCGGGGGTTGGGGAGAATGATGCGTGCGGCGCTTGGCCGAAGGTGCGCGGTGACTGGCGCGACTCTGGGTTCGATCGCGGTGCTGGCTCTGTACGGGCCGGTCGCGGCGCAGGAGGAGGGCGTCCGGCTGGGCATCACGTATCAACCCGGGTATGTCCCGGCCCTCGTCGTCGCTCCGATCCAGGCGGACGATGCCCTTCGCGCCGTGGCTCTCGAAGCCGCGGACATCCTGCGGACGGATCTGGATTTCTCCGATCGTTTCGAGGTGGTCCCGGTCCCCGATTCGATGCGCTCGGGCGGACCCCCGAACTACCAGCTGTGGAACCGACTCGGGGCGGTCTGGCTCGTGACGGCCGACATCACCGGATCGGCGACGGCCCCGATCCTCCGGGTGGGCCTCCACGACGTCGTGTACGGCGATCTGAAGAACATCCAGGCGTTCAGCCTGCCCGATCCGAACAGCGTCGATTTCCGTATGGCCATCCACCGGGCCTCGGACGCGGTGGTGTCCTGGGCGACCGACGGTGCCGCCGGGATCGCCGCCACCCGGATCGCGTTCCGAAGGAAATCGAGCGACGGATCTTCGGCCCTCTGGATCATCGACAGCGACGGCGAGAACCCCCGGCGTGTCGAGACGGGAGCGTTCTCCGTCTTTTCGCCGGCGTTCTCCACTGACGGGACGCGAGTGGCCTACGTGATTCAGGATGAACAGGGCAACACGGCGGTCCTCGAGACCAACCTGGTGACCGGGCGCCGGCGAACCGTGGCGACGACGAACGGCGTGATCCTGACGCCGGCATACGCGCCGGACGGTCGCCTCGCGTACGCCGCGACCTCGG
>JAOTZH010000044.1 GCA_029861425.1 Gemmatimonadota bacterium | reverse complement strand
GAGTCGAAGGAGTACAGCCGCAGACGAAAGCGATCCTCGAGCCCGCGGCGCAGGGTCCCCGCGTCGTCGACTCCCGCCAGCGTGTCCGCATCGGATCCACCGAAGAGCTCGATGATCCGGTTCGAGCGGGCGGCGCCGGACTCGTCCGCCACACGCATGCTCTTCGAATCGTCGAGGAGCACGGCCACGTAGTTCCGCCGCGGCACGACCGTCGAGACGAGCAGGACGGGACGGAACAGCGCGAACAGCAGCACTCCGATCGCGGCCGTCCGAAGCGCCCCGAGGACCCAGCGGTCGCGGGAGGTGACAGATGGCCCCATGGCGCGGTACTGCAGGAGAAACGGCACCGCGACCGCGACGGCGGCCAGCGCCAGGATGTAGACCCACAGGGGGAGGGCCAGGAGGAGCTCACCTTGCTGGAACACGACGGGGCGGTAGTTGAACAGAAATTCGAACACGCTCTCGGTTCGCCCCTCCGGTTCACGTCCAGGTCATGCGGGGCGCGCCTCCAGCAGCGCCGCTCCGCCGAGCTCCACTATCTATGACGATACTCGTGGCACCCTCTACACTGAAACAACGGTTTAGCTCCCACCGTTGCCTTGGAGCTGCGGCGCGTTTCGGACGCACTGCCCCCTACCTCGAACAGACAATCGAAGTCCGACGATGGTTAGCTGGCGCCGCCCTCTTCCGTCGCCGCCGCACGCGCCCGCTTCTGTGCTTCGACCATCTCGGCGACGTCCTCGAGCAGCTGCTTCGCATCGTACACGATGCCATCCTTGATCGTGTAGAGCACACCACCCACAGTCTCGATCTCCCCCGTCTCGTCGTTGAGGCGACGGGCGCCCGTGCCATACAGAACCTTCAGATTCTGGATCGGGTTCTCCTCCACGATCACGAGGTCCGCCAGGAGGCCGGGTCGAACGACGCCGTATTCGATCGGTCGGCCGGTGGGCTTGAACAGCGTCTCCGCCGCATGCATGGTCGCGCCACGGATGATCTCGAGCGGGTGAAACCCCGCGTGCTGCAAGAGCTCCATCTCCTGGATCGTCGAGAACCCCATCAGGTTGTAGATGTAGCCGGCGTCCGAGCTCACGGTCACCCGCCCGCCCATGTTCTTGTAGTCCTTGAGCAGGTCGTGCCACACCTCGAGGAAGTCGCGCCACGCCACCTCCTCCCAGGTCGTCCAGTCGTAGTAGTAGGAGCCGTGATCCTCCCGGTTGGCCTCGTAGAAGTCCCACAGCGACGGGAGCGTGTACCTCTGGTGCCAGGGCGCGCCCATCTGGTCGTCCACGTCCCAGCTCGCCTGGTAGGCCGTCATGGTCGGGTCGAGGGTGACGTCGTGCTCCAGCAGCTCCTCGAGAAAGGCGTTCCATTCCGGGCTGCCCCGCTCGTGGATCAGGTACGCCTGCATCGCCACCTGACCGAAGCGGTGCTGCTCATCGTTGTAGTTCACCTCGGGAGGCCACGGCTGCACGTCGTGGCCTTTGTACAGCGCCTCGAACAGCCCGTAGAAATGAGTCACGGTCCCGAGACCGAGGCGCGCGGCGTCCAGCGCGTTCATCTGGGCGACGCCCATCTGGTTCAGGTGCGCGGTACTGCCGAGGCCGAGCTGCGCGGCCTCGTCCAGCAGCGCCTCCATGATCTCGGGCCGGTGCGACCCGAGCTTCAGGCCATCCCCATCGGTCGCGGCCACCCAGCGGACCCATTCGCGGGCGTCTTCGGGCGTGTCGACGCTTCGGTCCCACCCCTCGCCGCGCGTGCCCATGTACGGGTACAGCCACATTCGCGGCGCCACGATCTCGTTCGCCGCGCTCCGGGACTTCTCCTGGCGGGCCCAATCGTGGGGCCCGAAGGCCACGCCGCGACCGGTAGTGATTCCGTGCGCCATCCAGAGCTTGTACGTGTACTCGGCCTCCGGCGCTTTGGGGACGCCCCCGGTGTGAAGGTGGAGGTCGACGAAGCCCGGAAGGACGTACATCCCCGCTGCGTCGATTTCGTGAACCACGGCGTCGGGGTTGTCCGCGACCTCGAGTCGCGGGCGGCGGTCCGGGTCGATCGGAGTATTGGGCGCACCGACCCCACGGACGGCCACGATCCGGTTGCCTTCGATCACGATGTCCATCGGACCGATCGGCGGCGCGCCGGTTCCATCGATCACGGTCGCCCCACGAATGATCAGGCGATCATAGGGACCCGCGCCCTCGTCCGACCCCCGATCCGGCGCTCCCACCATCCGGGTCGGCTGCTGAGCGGCGAGAGCCGAGGCGCCCAGCCCAATGATGAGAAACGCGAGTCGTGTCGCGCGGGCCTGAAGTCGTCGCATTGTGCCTCCGGTGGGGTCGGGTCGTCAGGCAGAATCGATGCGCGGACCCGGCCGACGCAAGCCAGGGGCGTGGGGTCAGACCGCACAGGGGCGCTTGTCGACATGTATAGATTACATTACTTTATGTACTGTAATTTGTACATCAAATCAGGAGGTTCCGATGTCTGGAATCAGCTGGATGGTCCCGACGCTCGCGACCGTCGTTGCCCTTGCCGTCATCGCCCTGGTATTGGTCATCCGCACGTGGCCCGCCAGGCCGGATCTCTCGCCGGAGGAGATGGCCGACCTCGCGAGCACTCCCATGCCCACCCTTCAGCGAATGGCGTGGTGGGGCTTCGCGATTGGCGTCACGTCGTTCGGTGTCATCGCGTTCCTGCTCTCGACCCGGGGCGTCATGACGTACTGGGAGGACGACGGCTTCCGACTCTTCGTTCTCGGGGTCTTTCTCGTCGGTCTCCTCGGAAGCGTTGGCGTGACCAATCTGCCGCTGGTGAGGCTCCAGTCGACCGGAGGTCTGGACGAGCGGGACCGGGCGGTCCTCGCCCGGGCGCCGACGGCGCAGATGACGCTCGCGCTCCTCGGCCTCGCGGCATGGCTCGTGGCGCTTGGACAGAAGTTCCACGACGAGGGGGCCGTGCCGATGGTGTACCTCTACATCCTTTTTGGAACGGTGGTCCTTCTGATGATGATCGGTCAGTCGGTCGGGATCATCCTGGGGTACTGGTTCGGGGCCCGGAATGCCGAAGGCTGAGATCTCGAACGAGATTCGGCGGCTGCGTTTCGAGCATGACGAGCTGACGCAACAGTCGCTCGCCGATCGCGTCGGCTGCTCACGTCAGACGATCGTCCTGCTCGAGCAGGGTCGTTATGCCCCTTCCCTCGCGCTCGCCTTCAGGATCGCGCGCACGTTCGAGTTGACGGTGGAGCAGGTCTTCACGTTCGAGGGCGAGTGAGACGGACCACCCGCCAGGGGCGGTCGCTCGCTCGCGGCGCGTTCAGAAGTCGAGTACCAGGCCGGTGCTGAATCGGATGTCGGTCGGCTCGACGTCGGTCGGCGGCCGGGATTCGTGTGTCAGGTCGAACCGGACGATCAGATCCAGCTCGCCCACCAGGTCCAACCGGAGCGACGACGCGACGAACAGCCGCGTATCGGCCAACTCCGAAAAGAGCGGCTGATAAAACGTGCTGAAGTCGACCCGGAGGTCGTCCGTCACGTCCCCGATCGCGCTGGCGAAGAACGACCCCCGGAACTCGTTCTCGACATCGCCCGTGGGGTCATCGGTCAACACCTCCCCCTCGTACATCGCCGAGATCCCGAGCGAACCCTCCCATGCGTCCTCGCGGATGAGGTCGATGCGCGTGCCCGCCCCCACGAGCGTACGCCGACTGAGGCGTCGGAACGGATTCGACTGGCGCTGGAGAAACACCAGTGTCGAGAAGGCCGCGGTGAGCCGGTAGTTGTGACGGAGGTGCGCGAGAAACGACTCCGCCACCTTCTCGTCATTGGCGTTTCGAACCGACCCGTTCACCAGCAGGCGCAATCGGTTGCGATCCGTCACGAGCTGCAGGCTGGCTCCGCCCGAAAACTCCAGGTAGTCGGTGTTCCCGCTCGCGAGGGCGAGGCGGGCCTCGATGTCGCCATCCCACCCGGGGTCGACGTCGGACCAGCGACGCAGGGTGTTCACGATCTGCGCGTCGGCCGGGGCGGGGGTGATGGCGATGACCGTCATGAGGACCAGCGCCGCCATGCCCGGACTCAGACGCTCGATCTCGCGTACTGCAATCAATCGTAAGACCTCGGAAAGGTGTCGTTGGGAACGAACGGGAGAGATACCTTGATCTTCCCGGATTCGCATCCGCGCGCATGCCTGAAGTCCCGACTGGATCAACCGAGGTGAACGCCTGATGACTGTTCCCGCGATCTCGCGACTGCGACGTCGTTCCCGCAACGCTCCGGCGGCGATCTCCGCCGTCCTGGCCGCGGCCCTCTTCGTTCCCTGCTTCGCCCTCGAGGCGCAGCAGAGCGGCGACGAAGGCCCGACTTTGAACTCCGGGCTCCTCTCGAGCCTGCGCTGGAGGAGCATCGGACCGGCCGTCGCGTCCGGGCGCATCGCCGACATCGCGATCGATCCGACGGATCGCAGCGTCTGGTATGTCGGGGCGTCCTCCGGTGGCGTATGGAAGACCACGAACGCCGGTACGACGTGGGACCCGATCTTCGACAGCTACGGTTCGTATTCGATCGGGGCGATCGCGCTCGACCCGAACAACCACCTCACGCTCTGGGTCGGCTCGGGCGAGAACAACGGGCAGCGCTCGGTCGGATACGGAGATGGGATCTACAAGTCGATCGACGGCGGCCGGTCGTTCAGGAACATGGGGCTCGAGACCTCTCGCCACATCGGAATGGTCGCGGTCCACCCCGACGACTCGAACGTGGTCTACGTCGCGGCCATCGGCCCGCTCTGGGAGTCGGGTGGGGAGCGCGGGCTTTTCCGGACCGCCGACGGTGGCGAGACGTGGGAGAACGTCCTCGAGCTCGATGAGCACACGGGCGTGCACGAGGTCTATTTCGACCCGCGGAACCCGGACTGGATGTACGCCGTCTCCTGGCAGCGACGACGCCAGCAAGGGACGGTGATCGACGGGGGACCCGGCTCGGGGATCCACAAGTCGACGGATGGCGGCGAAACGTGGCGGGAGATCGACCGCGGCCTGCCGGGGGATGACAAGGGCCGAATCGGGATGGCCATCTCGCCCCAGAACCCGGACGTCCTCTACGCGATCGTCGAGGCGAACGGCGGCGGCACGTACCGCTCCGAGAACATGGGCGAAAACTGGAGCCGGACATCGAGCTACCAGTCGGGCGCAGCGATGTACTACCACGAGCTCTACGCCGACCCCCATCGGCTCGACCGCATCTACGCGCACGACACGTTCATCCAGATGTCGGACGACGGCGGGGAGACGTGGGGCCGCCTGCCCACGCCCAACGTACATGTCGACTTCCATGCCATGGCGTTCGATCCGGACGACCCCGAGCACCTTCTCGTCGGAAACGACGGGGGGCTCTACGAGACGTTCGACTTCGGCGGCAGCTGGAACTTCTTCGCCAACCTGCCGCTCACGCAGTTCTACAAGGTGGCGACGTCGAACGACGAGCCGTTCTACTACGTCTACGGCGGCACGCAGGACAACAACACGCTCGGCGGTCCGTCACAGACGATCAACAGCTCGGGGATCTTCAACTCCGACTGGTACGTGACGCTGGGCGGCGACGGGTTCGATCCGGTCGTCGACTACGACAACCCCGACATCGTCTACTCGCAGCTTCAGCACGGGACCCTGTCCCGGTTCGACCGCGGGACGAAGGAGCGACTGGACATCCAGCCGCAGGAGAGCGCCGACGGTCCCCCGCTCCGCTGGTACTGGGACGCGGGGCTCCACATGTCGCCGCACGACAGCAAGCGGCTGTACTTCGGCGCCCAGATCCTCTTCCAGACGGACGACATGGCGTCCACCTGGCGACCGATCTCGGGTGACCTCACGCGCAACATCGACCGCAACCAGCTCGAGGTGATGGGCCGGATCTGGAGCGTCGACGCGGTGGCCAAGAATCGCTCGACCTCGGTCTTCGGTCATATCGTCTCGGTCTCGGAGTCGCCCCTCGTCGAAGGGCTGATCTACGTCGGCACGGACGATGGGTTGATCCAGGTGACGGAGGACGGCGGGGAGAACTGGCGTGCCGTCGAGACGTTCCCCGGGGTCCCGGACACGAGCTTCGTGCACGATGTCGAAGCGTCGCTGCATGATCCGAACACCGTGTTCGCCGTGATCAACAACTTCAAGCGCGGCGACTTCTCGCCGTACGTGCTCAGGTCGATGGACCGCGGGGTGACCTGGACGCAGATCACGAGCGACCTTCCGGAAGGGCCCGCGTTCTCGATCGTGCAGGACCACGTCGAGCCCGACCTGCTGTTCCTCGGCACCGAGTTCGCGGCGTTCACATCGCTCGACGGCGGCGCATCCTGGCTGGAGCTCTCGAGCGGACTGCCCACCATCCCCGTCAGAGAACTGGAGATCCAGAAGCGCGAGAACGACCTGGTGGCGGCCACCTTCGGCCGCAGCTTCTACGTCATCGACGACTACACCCCGCTCCGCGAGCTCGCCGCTCGATCCGACGAGGTCCTCGCGATGGACGGGTACATCTTCCCGATCGCGGACGGCGAGATGTTCCTGCGCTGGAACCCGGGGACAGCGGAATACTACTCGGCGGACAACCCGGCGTTCGGCGCGACGTTCACCTATTTCGTCGGCGAGACGACGCGAACGCGCGAGGCGACTCGCCAGACCGAAGAGCGCCGGGCGGCCCGGGCGGGTGAAGACACGCCGTACCCGACGTGGGACGAGCTTCGAGCCGAAGATCGCGAGGAGGCGCCGCAGGTGTTCCTCACGATTCGCGATGCCGACGGCAACATCGTGAACACCGTAGACGGCTCCGCATCACAAGGGATGAGACGCGCGACGTGGAACTACCGCTACCCCGGGTACAGTCCCGTGACCGCCGGAGGCGGGGGGGGCGGGGGCTTCGGCGGTGGATTCGGTGGTGGCGGCGGCCTCGCGCCGATGGCGTTGCCGGGCCGATACACGGTCTCGCTGTCGCGACGCGTCGACGGAGTGGTCACGGAGCTGGTCGGACCCACGCCCTTCGAGATCGCCCCGATGGGCCAACCGGCGATCCCGCCGCAGGATCGGACAGCTGTCCTCGCCTTCCAGCGAGAGACCGGTCAGCTGCTCCGCGCGGTCAGCGGTACTCAGAGGGCCTCCGCGGCGGCGATGCAGCGGATCCAGGCCATGAAGCGGGCGGTCGCTCAGTGGCCGGCCGCCACGGAGCAGATGCGCGAAGACGTTCGGGCGCTGGAGCTCCGTCTCATGGACCTCCAGGAGACGCTGAACGGCAGCCGCACCCGAGGATCGCGATCCGAGCCCGAGATGCCCGGCATCCTGAGTCGGGTGAATCAGGTGGTCCGCGGACATTGGCGCGGCATGCACGGACCGACGAATACGCACCGGGAGCAGTATCAGATCGCGCACGACCTGTTCAGCGATCTGTATCCCGACATGCGCCAGCTGATCGAGACGGATCTCCCGGCGCTCGAAGCGCAGCTGGAGGCGGTGGGCGCTCCGTGGACCACCGGCCGAGCACTCCCGGACTGGCCGCCGCGGTAGGTCGACGACGACTCCATGACCGACCCGGCCACGGGGCACGGCTGAATGGGCGACCTCTTCAGACAGCTCCGCCAGCGAAAGGTCTTCCGGACCGCGACGATCTATCTCGTCGCGGCCTGGGGGATCGTCGAGGTGGCCACGACGGTCCTGCCGCTGCTGGGCCTCGGGGACTGGGCCGCGCGTCTGGTCCTGGCGATCGTCGCGGCCGGCTTCCCCGTCGCCGTGGGGCTCTCCTGGTTCCTGGAGGTCGGGCGCGGCGGGGTCACGGCGACCGGAGCCGAGGCCGGGCGAGGCGTACGGGTGGGTCAGGCGGCGCTCCTCGCCAGCGCCGTGATCGCGGGGCTCGCGATCCCGACGTTCCTCTTTCTCAATCGAGGCTCCGGCCCCGAGGTCGGCCAGTCGGCGCAGGCATCGTCCGCGGTCCCTGACGCGGTTCGCCAGGATCGGACCGTGGCCGTGGTGCCGTTTCGGAGCGTCGGCGGAGGCGAAGAGAACGCGTGGTTTTCGGATGGGATCACCGAGGAGATCGTGCTCGCCCTGTCGCGCTTCGACGATCTGCGCGTGCTAAGCCCGGCCGCGGCCGCGACTCTCGCGGCGAGCGGTGCATCGCCCGCGGAGATCGGGTCGGCGCTGGGCGCCGGACACGTACTGACCGGGACGGTCAGAAGGGCCGAGTCGGACGTGCGGATCGTGGCCGCCCTGCGCGACTCGGAGACGGACGACGTCAGCTGGACCGATCAGTTCGACCGCGCGTTGACGGTCGAGAACATCTTCGACGTCCAGGCGCAGGTGGCGACGGCGGTCGCCGGCCAGCTTCAGGCCACGCTCGCGCCTGCGCGGGCCGGGCACCTGGGCGTCGTGCCTACGTCGGATCTCGAGGCGTTCGACCACTACCTGCGCGGCAACTACGAGCTCGTCCGCCGGACTCCTGCCAGTGTCGCACGCGCGGTGTCCGAATACCGCATCGCCTCGGAGATCGACGCGGAGTTCACGGCTGCTCAGGCGCGAGAGGCATACGCATATGCCCTCTTCATCGATTGGGAGTGGAGCTTCCCCGGCGCATCCGCGGGCGAGCTCGTGTCGCGAGGCGGGTCCCTCGCGCAGGCCGCGCTCGCTCGGGACTCCGCGTCTGCCGACGCGTGGCTCGCCGCCGCCTATGTAGGCCTCATGGCGGAGCGCGACGCTCCGCAGAACTCACTGCCGGCGTTCGAGCGGTCGCTCGCCCTGAATCCCTCGTCGCCCGAGGCATATCACCAGTACGGCCAGACCCTCATGCAGATCGGGCGGTTCTCGGAGGCCGCGCTGGCGTATCACGCCGCCCTGGCCCTTGACCCGACTCGAGCGATGACCCTGGTGCCGCTCTCCGGACTGGCTGCCCGTACCCACGACTGGGTCGGGGCCAGGCGCTGGATCGACAGCGCCGTCGCGGTAGGGCCGGGAGTGCCGTACGCATGGGCGCTCCGCGGGAACATCCGAAACGCCGGGGGGGACCACGAGGGCGCGCTGGCCGACGCGAACCGCGCGCTCGAGATCGATCCCAGCTACTCCATCCCGGCTCGCTCGGTACTGGCCGCCGCTCTGCACGCCTCCGGTGACGAATCCGCGGCCGCGAGAGAGCTCGATCTCGCCCTAACCGGGCTCGCCGATCCGGAACGTCCGGGGCAGACGGACGCTCTGTTCCTCGGGGGCGCGCTCGTGGCAATGGGCCGACTGGACGACGCCCTTACGCTCGTCGAATCCGCACAGCCACGCTCCGCGTGGCTGTGGTTCTACCTCCAGCACCCCGACTTCGATGCGATCAGGGGGGACCTCAGGTTCGCTGCGGTCCTGTCGGACGCCGACCCGAGATCTCGGTGACCGATCCTACGGACGAACGGTGCGTGGTGCTGTCGGTCCCGGGGTCGTGATGCGCAGAGCCTCCGGAGGCCTCGACCTCGAGCACCCGCTGATACGACGGGTGCTCTACGCCGTGACCGGGCTCGTCGCACTCTACGTCGTGTGGCTCGCTCTCTTCTACCGGTATCACTTCCTCGACGGAGTGAATCTCCTCATCCACGAAGCGGGACACGTCGTCTTCTCGCCTCTCGGGGAGGTCGCGTCGGTGTGGGGCGGCACGCTACTGCAACTCGCGTTTCCGCTCGCGTTCGTCGTGTACTTCGCCCGACGGCGGCAGAGGGTCGAGGCGGGGCTCACGGCCGTGTGGGCCGCCGAGAGCCTGATGTACACGGCCGAGTACATGGGCGACGCCGTCCGTCAGGAGCTCCCGCTCGTCGGCGGACACATCCACGATTGGAACTACCTCCTGGATCGGATCGGTCTTCTGGGAGCCGCGGAGGGCCTTGCCGCCCTCCTCCACATCCTCGCGAGTCTCGGCGCGATCGTGGCCGTCTTCACGGTCTTCATGGAGTTGAAGAACCGCTCCTCTTGATTTCCGGGAGGAGCTACACGGTAACCCGCCGGACAGCGGACAGGCGGGGGGGTGCGGGCCTCCCGCTCCCGCAGCACTTTCATGACATGAATATGCTGCGACGCCTCGGGCGCCGGTCGCTGCTCGTCCCCGCCCTGTTCATTGTGTTTCGTCCGATCGCCGCACAGGAGGTCGATCTCGCAGGGCTCGGCGATCTGCTCGAGCCGCGCATCGCCGTTCGCGACGCCGAGACGGTGATCCAGGTTCGGGCGACCGGCGACCCCAACTCCGTCGGGACCGCGGCCTTCGGTCTGCTCTTTCAGCTCTACTTCACCTCGCCATCCACGCCGAAGGGGCCCGACATGCCTACCCCGAAAGCGCGGTGGCCCTCGCCTGAAGGCACGCCGCCGGCCGAATGGGTCGGCCTCTACGCTCTCGCGGTTCCGAGCGGCACCGACCTCCCCGGACATCAGGCGTTGCCGGGCGTCGAGGCCACGGTGACGACCTGGGAATACGGGACCGTGGCCGAGGTGCTTCATGTCGGGCCGTACGACGCGGAACAACCGACGCTCGAGGCCCTCCGCGAGTTCGCGAGAGCCGAGGGGTACGAGGTCGTTCCGGGTCACGAGGAGGAGTACGTCCGAGGGCCCTCCATGTCGGGCCCCGGCAATCCTGAGGAGTACCTGACGATTCTCAGGTATCGTGTGCGCCGACCCGGCGAACCGGACGCGGACGGACGAGCTGCGGTGCTCGCGGCCCGGGAGGCATCGAACGCGGCGATAAGAGCACACGACCTCGACGCGATCACGTCGTTCTGGACGGATGATATCCTGATGACGGCCGGGAGCGGCACGGGCGAGATCGGGATCGAGTTCTGGACTCGCGCGATCGACGAGCAGATCAGGAGCTATCCCGACGTGGTGTACGTACGCACCCCCGAAGCCGTCGAGATCAGCGCCGTGGCGCCGCTCGCGTCGGAGCGCGGTCGCTGGATCGGTACGTGGACGGCGGAGGCGGGACCGGTCGAGTCCGGCGGCACTTATCAGGCGATGTGGCGGAAGGAGGGCGGCGAGTGGCGCATCCGCTCGCAGCTGTTCGTGACGCTCACCTGCGAGGGGTCCGGTTGCGTGGCTTCCCGGACGCCCTGAAGCCCCCACCGCGCGCTCGCGCCGAGACGGGGTCAGCCGACCTCGGCCGCCTTTCGTAGAAACCTCTTCCCCAACCTCGCCATCCGGGTGTCGCCGGCTTCCTCTGCCTCACGGATGAGGGCTTCGACGTGTGGCACCAGCCGGGCCTCCCCCCAGCGGAGGCCGGTCGCCTTTTCGGCGCTCATGGTATTCCCCGCGTTCGCGCCCTCGAGCAGCGCCCGGGCGGCCGCCTCATCGAAGTAGGGCGACTCGGGGTCGGGCAGGCTGTACCGTGGCTCGGGCTCGAAGGTGGCGTCTTCGTTGACGAAGGCTCTGGACATGGCCTGAATTAAGCCCCCCAGGGGCCTGTCGTCACGGGTTTGACTGTCCGGGATGGAACCGCGAAGCTGGGCGCCTCGCATCACCGTTTCGCGCACGAGAGCCCGGGAACGCCGCCGAACTTGCCGCCACCGTCGCCCCCCGCGGGCAAGGACCTGTCGCAGCGCGGGATCTTTCGCTTCTGGGTGCCGCTCGCCGCCACCTGGGTGATGATGGCTGCAGAGGGACCGTTCCTGGCCGCCGTGATCGCGCGCCTCGCCGACCCCACGATCAGCCTCGCGGCCTACGGCGTCGCGATTGCCTACGCGGTACTGGTCGAGTCTCCGGTCATCATGTTGATGAGCGCGGCCACCGCGTTGATCGAGGACGAGGCGAGCTACCGGCGGCTCCGCAACTTCGCGAACCTGCTGAACGCGTTCGCCACCTCGCTCCTCCTGATCACGCTCATTCCGCCGGTCCATCGGGCGCTGTTCTTCGGAGTGTTGGGGCTTCCCGAAGAGGTCGCCGCCCAGACGTACGGCGCATTATGGTGTTTCCTACCCTGGCCCGCCGCGATCGGCGTGCGCCGCTTCCTCCAGGGCGTGATGATCCGGGCCGGTCGTACCCGACTCGTGGCCTACGGCACCGTGATCCGGCTGCTGGCGATGGCGACTTCGGCGATCGTGTTCGGCCCCGTGCTCGGCCTGCCCGGATCGTGGGTGGGCGGAGCCGCGCTGTCGACGGGGGTCGTCGTGGAAGCCATCGCCGCCCGGATCATGGCCCGTCCGAGCATTCGCGAGGTCCTCGGAACGGCGCCCGCGGGGGACAGCACGGGGCTCAGCTACCGCGAGATCGGCTCGTTCTACTACCCCCTGCTGCTTACGTCGCTGATCGGTCTCGCGGTCGGTCCGATGGTGACCTTCTTCATGGGCCGCTCGGTCGCCCCGGTGGAGTCACTCGCGGTCTTCCCGGTGGTGCACTCGCTTCTGTTCGTGTTCCGTGCGTTGGGTCTGAGCTTCCAGGACGCGTCCATCGCGCTCTTGGGGCGTGGGCGAGAGGGAGTCCCGGAGCTCTCGCGCTTCGGGCGTCGGATGGGCTTCGCGATCACCGCCTTGCTCGTGGCGATCGCCTTCACCCCGCTGGCCGACGTCTGGTTCATGACCGTCTCGGGCCTCTCCGCCGAGCTCACCGCGTACGCGATCACCCCACTCCGAATCGTCGTGCTCCTTCCGCTGGCCGGGGTGTGGCTCTCGTTCGAACGAGGGGTCCTGATGAGGAACCGTCGTACCCGTCCGATCACCTGGGCCACGGCCGCCGAGGTCGTCGTCATCGCGGCCGTGTTCATCGTGTGCGGATGGGTCCTCGACATGGTGGGGGTGACGGCCGCCGCCATTGCCCTGCTCTTCGGAAAGCTGATGTCGACGCTCTACCTGGTGCCACCGACCCGATTGTGCCTGCGCGAGGTGGGAGCGCCATCCCGACTCGACGAGTGACCCCGCTCGCCGCTCGCCCGCGCTCCCGTGCCTGAGCATCTTTCTCCGATGGAACGCACGCGCCGCTGGATGCTGGGTGTGCTCGTACTCGCCTTCGTCGGCACGAGCGCCGAGCTGCTGCTCATCGGGCACACCGAAGAGATCATGCAGCTCCTGCCGCTCATCCTCCTCGGACTCGGGCTGGTCGCCACTGGCGCGGTCTGGCTGCGACCGAAACGGACAGTCGTTCAACTCTTTCGCCTGCTCAGCGGTCTCTTCATCGTGGCGGGCGTGCTCGGAGTGATCCTGCACTACAGGGGCAACGCCGAGTTCGAGCTCGAGATGCGGTCTTCCATGGCGGGCCTCGACCTTGTTTGGAACTCGCTCACCGGAGCGACGCCCGCCCTGGCGCCGGGCGGCATGATTCCGCTGGGCCTCATCGGCTTGATCGCGATGTATCGACACCCCGCGATGAAACCCGAACGGACATCCACGACGGATAGAGGGAACGAATGACGATACCGAGAAGGGCTCTGACTCTCGCGATCCCGGTCCTCGCGCTCGGACTGGCCGCCTGTGCCGGCGGCGATTCCGAACCGGTCGAGACGGCCGAAGCCGAGACCCCCTCCGCCACTGAACCCACTGCCGAAGCGCCCTCGGGCCCGGAGTGGGGCGACGGCCTCGTGAACCCGAACCTGGCCGGCGAGGAGGAAATCTCGGGCCTGGAGGGGATCGCGGACGGCGCGGTCGCCGCGATCATGGATGGCCGGCCGTTCATGGACATGGTGACTCTCGACGCGGCGATCGCTCCGCACATGGACGCGGCCGCGCGGGAGTCCCTCTATGGCGCGATGTGGATTCCCATGAACCTGAACACCGCCTCGGAGGAGGAGATGCTGCTGATCCCAGGGGTCGGTGACCGTATGGCGCACGAGTTCGACGAATACCGTCCCTACGACGGGATGGGGCGCTTTCGACGCGAGATCGGGAAGTACGTGGATGATGACGTCGTCGACACCTACGCGAGGTACGTGTTCATCCCCATCGACTTGAACACCGCGACCGCCGAGCAGATTCTGATGATCCCGGGCGTCGGCAGCCGGATGCTGCACGAGTTCGAGGAGTATCGGCCGTACGCGAGCATGGAGCAGTTCATGCGCGAAATCGGCAAGTACGTGGATGACGGGGAGCTCGCGCGGCTGGCCAGGTATGTGACCCTGGCGGCGAGCTGAGCCCGAACCGACCCGACCTGGAGGATCGATGCTAAACGGATTTCGAATCGGCGCGCTGGCGTCGCTGGCCACCGCCGCAGTCTTTGCGACGCCGATCGACGCTCAGGAGGCGCTCCCGGTCGTCGAAGAGTGGACCGTGCCGTACGCCGAGAGCCGGCCGAGGGACCCCATGGTCGCGCCCGACGGGCGTGTCTGGTTCGTCGGCCAGGCCGCGCACTACGCCGCCGTGCTCGACCCGGAGACCGGCGAGTTCACCCGCTACGACATGGACGACGGCACCGGCCCGCACAACCTGATCGTCGACGAGGACGGGATGGTCTACTACGCGGGGAATCGCGCCAACCATATCGGGATCATCAATCCCGAGACGGGCGCGATCGAGAAGGTGATGATGCCGGATGAGCGTGCGCGCGACCCGCACACGCTGATCTGGGATGGCAACGGCGACATCTGGTTCACGGTCCAGCAAGGCAACTTGATCGGCTTCATGGACAAGGAGTCGCAGCAGGTTCGTCTCGTCGATGCGCCGGAGATCCAGGGCGGCCGGGGCACGTCCAGCCGGCCATACGGGATCAAAATCGACTCGCACGATCGTCCCTGGATCGCGCACTTCGGGACCAATCTGATCGGGATGATCGACCCTGGCTCGTTCGAGCTCATCGGGTACGACCTGCCCGAAGGATCGCGCCCCCGCCGGCTCGAGATCGACTCGCAGGATCGCATCTGGTACGTCGATTACTCGCGGGGGAAGATCGGCCTGGTCGTCGAGGGCGACGGCTTCCTGAAGGAGTGGGATCTACCCGCCGGTGAGCAGTCGCGACCCTACGGCATGGCGATCGACAAGAACGACGTTGTCTGGGCGGTCGAGACCGGCATCCAGCCCAACCGCTTCGTAGGCTTCGACACGAAGACCGAGGAGTTCGTCGGAATGGTCGAGGTCGGGAGCGGCGGCGGTACGATCCGCCACATGTACTACGATGCCGAGACCGACTCGATCTGGTTCGGCACGGATGTGAACACGGTCGGCCGTGCGGTCCTCAGCCCGCAGAAGTAGCTCCTCCCGGCGCGACGGGGAGCCCGCGATGCCAGGCTGGGTCGCGGGCTTGCTCGTATCGGCGGTGTTGTCCCAATTACTCGCGATCGCTACGGCGCCGGCGCAGGGCGACGACGCTCGCATCCCAAGTCGCGCCGAGAGCCCGGCGATCGTTGCCATGAGCTCGTTGCCGAGACTCGCCGACTCGGAGGTGCTGCGGGCTCCTGGCACCGCCCCTCACGTGGAGGGTCCGCCACCCGCGCACACAGGGGGATTCGGGGAGCCGACCTGCGTGGAATGCCACCTCGGGTCCGGTGTAAACGAGCCCGGGTCGACGCTCGAGATCGTCGGCGTCGGAAGGTCCTACCGGCCGGGCGAGGTCCACGAGATCACGATCCGTCTCCTCAGTTTCGACATGGCCGCGGCGGGGTTCCAGGCGTCTTTTCGGTGGGCACGAGGAGACCGCACGGGGGAGTCGGCCGGCACGGCGAGACCGCTCGACGGCCGCGTCGCGGTGGCCACCTCGGAGAACGGCGTGGACTACATCCAGCACTCGGCCGCCGGGGTGCCGGCTGACGGAGAACAGGCTGAGTGGACGTTCGAGTGGACGGCCCCGCGGGAGTCCGGAGCGATCGTCCTCAACGTCGCCGCGAATTCGGGGAACGGTGACAACTCTCCGCTGGACGACCTCGTCTACACCGCCGAGATCGAGCTGGCCGGCTCGGCGGAGCGCTAAGGGCTCCGCCGGATCACCGCAGGTCTTTCGGTCTCCAGAATGCGACGAGACGCCCACCGTCCGCGCGCTCGACGTCGCGCCAGTCGTCGATCTCGACCTCGACGACGGCAAGGGCCGCCGTAGGCATCTCCTCCAGCTCGCCCGTGAGCACGGTCACGAGCGCCGTGATCCCGGGGTTGTGCCCGACGACCATCACGGGATCGGCGTCTCCAGCGTAGTCCGCGAGCGCGTCCAGGTAGCTGTGCGGAGAGGCCAGGTAGAGCTCGCGGGTGGTCTCGATCTCGGGCGAGGTGGACATCACCCCGGCCGCCAGCTCGGCGGTCGAGTGCGCTCGCACCGCCGTCGAGCTGATGATCCGTTCCGGGACCAGATCCTCATCGACGATCAGCCGGCCCATGCGCGGGGCGTCGCGGACCCCCCGAGGATTGAGCGGCCGGTCGTGGTCCCGCAGCCCGGGATCGTCCCAGGACGACTTCGCATGTCGGAAAATCAGCAGCGTCTTCATTCGCCCCGTCGGCCTCCCGCCGGATGCGGCGCCCGCCGGGGCGCTCGTATGTCCATGTCGATTCTATCGCACGCCGTCGACGCTGGCCGCACCTACCAGCCCAGCACGCGGCCGAACATTAGCGGCGCGACGATCGTCGCGTCCGATTCGATCACATAGCTCGGCGTATCCACGTCGAGCTTCCCCCAGGAGATCTTCTCCGAGGGGACTGCCCCTGAGTAGGACCCGTAGCTGGTCGTCGAATCCGAGATCTGGCAAAAATACGACCAGCAGGGGCACTCCCGGCCGAGATCCTGCCGGATCATCGGCACCACGCAAATCGGGAAGTCCCCCGCGATGCCTCCGCCGATCTGAAAGAAGCCCACGGGCGCCGGCGCCCCCGACGGACGGCGTCCCGAACCTGCGGTGAGACCCGGCACTCCCTCGCCGGTCGTCGTCACCAGGTACCAGTCGGCGAGATCGTGCATGTACTCCACGCCCCGCCGGACCGCCGAGTATCCGTCCAGCTTTCCGGCGAGGACCGACGCGACGAACACGTTGCCGAGCGTGGAGTCCTCCCACCCGGGGACGAAGAGCGGCAGGTCGGCTTCGGCCGCGGCCACCAACCACGAGTCGTCGGGCGGAATTCGATACTCGTCCTCGAGCGATCCGTCTCGGACAAGATCGTAGCAGAACTCGTGGGGGAAGCGCGGCCGTCCGTCACGCTCGGCGTCCCGCCATCGCTTGACGATCGGCCCCTCGATTCGCCGGAACGCCTCCTCCTCTGGGATGCACGTATCGGTGACGCGATTCAGCCCCTGTCCCTCGAGCTTCTTCTCATCGGCCGGCGTCAGCTCCCGCCACCGCGGGATGCGGACGTATCGGTCGTGTGCGACGAGATTGAACAGGTCTTCCTCGAGATTGGCAGCCGTACAGCTGATGGCGTGTATCCGATCCCGCCGGATCATCTCGGCGAGCGAGCGGCCCAGTTCCGCCGTGCTCATCGCTCCGGCGAGCGTCACCATCATCCGGCCGCCGCCCTCGACGTGCTCGGCATACGCGTCGGCC
Source organism: Gemmatimonadota bacterium (assembly GCA_029861425.1). Lineage (GTDB taxonomy): Bacteria > Gemmatimonadota > Gemmatimonadetes > Palauibacterales > Palauibacteraceae > Palauibacter. The sequence goes on along the minus strand of JAOTZH010000044.1, from coordinate 4,928 downwards.
GCGTCGACGAGAGTCGCCGCGTTGAAGTGCCGGTAGTGCCGGCGCATGAAGTCGGTGACGGTCACGGAGCCGGACGCCGAAACGTGGTCCCGCCCATCTCCAGGCCCGCCACACTGCCGTCCGACCCGAGTCGGAACGTCAGGAGCTGCTCACCGCGCCAGCGGGCGTCGAATCGCAGCAGGAAGGTGTCGTGGTGCCAGTGCTCGAGGGGTCCGGCGAGACCTGGCCCGTACTCGGCCCGAAGTCCCGCCGCCCCCCCGGTCACCTCGATCGTGCCCCGGAGGCGGTCCGAGTACGTGCCGGCGTAATCGCCGAGGTCGTACGTCGGGGAGGTGCCTGCGGTCCGGCTGGCGTAGAGCCGATCGCGCGCCCGCTCCGCCGCTTCCTCGAGCGGTGCGTATAGCTCGAGGAGCTCGGCACTCCAGTCGCGCGGTTCACCGTGCTCGTTGAACAGGTCGAACACGCGGTACATGAGAGCATGTCGAACCTCGACGTGATCGCGGTTCCCGAGCACGTACACGCCGAGGTCCTGCTCGCGCACCAGGCCGGCGATCGCGATCATCCCGTCGATCGAACCGGTGTGATAATCGACTTTGCGGCCTCGATAATCCTTCTGGAACCAGGCCAGCCCGTACGTCATGAAGTTCGGCGACGTCAGACGGTCGGCCGGATACTGGCCGCGCTGCACCACCTGGGGCGTAAACAGCTCCGCGACCGTCGTGGCCCGAAGCAACCGGCTACCGTCAGGGAGCTCGCCGTCCGCGAGGAGCATCGCGACCCACTTCGACATGTCGTGCACGCTCGACCAGACCGAGCCGGCCGCCGCCACCGGATCGACCGACGCGTTCTCGATGGCTACCAACTCGCCGTCCACGTGGTCGTGAGGACGTGCGACGTTCGGCTGGCCATGGGTGTCCGTCTCCAGCGCGAACGTCTCGGTCATCCCGAGCGGCTCGAAGAGGCGCGTCCGCATGAAGTCGGCCCAGGACATTCCGCTTGCAGCTTCGATCACCTCTCCCGCCACCATATACATGATGTTTTGGTATATAAAGGATGACCTAAGTGAATATCCTGCTTCCATATACCGGGTCATTTCCATGATCCGGTCCGTCGAGGTGTCCTGCTCGTACCAGAGGAAATCGGCGTTCGCCAGACCCGCACGGTGAGTGAGGAGATCCCGTACCGTGACTTCGCGCGTGACGTAGGGGTCGCCCAGCTCGAACGCCGGCAGGTGCCGGGTGACCGCGTCATCCCAACGCACCTTCCCCTCGTCGACCAGCATCCCGATGGCCGCCGCGGTCATGGCCTTGGTCGTCGATCCGATCGCGAATCTCGTGTGCTCGTCGACCTGTTCGGGACGGCCGACTTCGAGCACGCCATACCCTCTTTGGAAGAGAACCTCTCCGTCCTTCACGACAGCTACCGCCAACCCTGTCGCATCCCAGGCCTCGACCGCCTCTGCTACGTACGCGTCGAACTCCGCTGCGTCCCAAGGTGCCTGTCCCCGGACTGCGGACGCCGTGGCGAAGAGGAGGCAACCAGCGAGGGTGGCCACGAAGGCCAGGGTCGCCGGGAGGCTCGCCGCCCGACCCCTCGCCCCGGGCACGCGAAATCGTGTCATCGTCCGCCTCCGGACAGCAGGAAGTCGACGGCGAGGCTCGACATCGTCCGGACACCGATCACGAGAGCCCTCTCGTCGGCGAAGAAGAGCGGCGAATGGTTCGGCGCCGCCATCGACATGTCCTCGGGCGGAGCCACGCCGAGCCCGACGAACAACCCGGGGACTTCCTCGGCGAAGTACGAGAAATCCTCCGAACCGGTGAGCGGCGGCGACTCGATGACGCCCGGGCCCACGACGCGACGGAGCGTCGGGAGCATCTGCTCGGTGAGCGTCGGATTGTTCACGGTGACCGGGTAACCGAGCCCGATCCGGACGTCGGCCTCCGCCCCCGAGGCGGAGGCGATGTCCCGGGCCGTGCGCTCGACTCGTTCGTGGACGAGAGTGCGGGTGTCGGGGTTGAGGGTGCGAATGGTACCGACCATGACGACGGAGTCGGGAATGATGTTGCCCCGGTTGCCCCCCTCGATCTGCCCGATGGTGACGATCGCCGGGGAATCGGTCAGGTCGACTTGACGGCTGACGACCGTCTGCAGACCCAGCACGATCTGTGATGCGACGACGATCGGATCGACACCGCCCCATGGCATCGCGCCATGCGTCTGCCTGCCCCGAACCACGATCCTCAGACCATCCGAGCTCGCGAGCATCCCGCCCTTCCGGTACATGATCGTCCCGAGGGGCGCGGGGAAGACGTGCAGGCCGAACACGGCGTCTGGGGCCGGATCCGCAAACGCGCCGTCGGCGAGCATGGGCGCCGCGCCACCCGGTCCCTCCTCGGCGGGCTGGAAGAGGAACTTCACGGTGCCAGGCAGGTCTTCACGCATGCCGGCGAGCACGCTGGCGGTGCCCATGAGGATCGCGACATGGTTGTCGTGACCGCATGCGTGCATGACCCCGACTTCACGACCCTGCCAGGTCGTCGTGACCTTCGAGGCGAAGGGCAGGTCCACCATCTCGGTGACGGGAAGCCCGTCCATGTCGGCGCGCAGGGCCACGACCGGTCCGGGGCGTCCTCCGCGCAGCACACCGACGACTCCCGTGCCGCCGACCTCTGTCTCCACGTCCATCCCGAGCGCGCGCAGGTGGTCCGCGACCAGGCCCGCGGTTCGGAACTCCTGCATCCCCAGCTCCGGGTTCGCGTGGATGTCGCGTCGCCAGGCGACCACCTGCTCGTTCACGGCTTCCGCGGCCGCATCGATCGCGCTCGCCGTCTGCGCGTCCTGACCTTCGCCGGGCGCCGGGACCAACAGGATCGCGGCCAGCAGGAAGAGGAGGGTGGGGGCGCGCCGGCCCCATCGGATGTCTGGCATGAGTCTATCTCTCCGTGAATCGGGGATGCCGCAGTCGGCATCGATCCGCGCTACGGGGCATCCAAGATGCAGCACGCCCGCGGACGGTCCAACCCATCCGCGGGCGCGCAGCGGTGCCGAGCGGAGCGAGACCCCTAGGGTCGGGGCTCGTACCCCTCCCGACGAATGACCTCCAGACGGGTGGTGTAGGTCTCGTCACCGAGTCGAAGCTCGATGGTGTAGTCCCCCGGATCGGCGAGCTGAGCTGCTCCGCCGAATCCGCCGAAGTTGAAGCCGACTCCCCGATCGCGAAGCGCTCGGAAGAAGTCGCGGTTCACGCTACCCGCGCCACCCCCGCCACCGCCGCGACCGCCCGGCTCGGTGTTCGCCCGGTTCGGGTAGTTCTCGCCCGGTCGCTCCCGGAACTCCGGGGCCCGACCAGCGCTGCCACCGCCGAACCCGGGCCGGCCCCCGCGGCGCTGCCGGCTGGAGAAGTTCTGGACCGCCCGCTCCACCTGGGCCGAATCGGCGCCCGCGGCGACCAGCGAGTCCGCGACCTGCCGTACGATCACGACGTTGTTGATGCTGTCCCGCCGCTCGCTGGGGGAGAGGCCCTCGGGCACCGTTCTGGGTTGGAGGTTCCAGAAGACACTCTTGAGCCCCGGCGTGACCGCCCCCGTGACGACCTGCACGGTGTCTCCGGCCGAGTCGAAGATCGTGATGACCGCCTGCGCGCGATTCGAGCCCGGCCGAGCATTGCCGGCGTCGGCGGGGGCGTCCGCCGCCGCCTCGCGGGCCTCGCGAGCCGCCGCCATCAGGGCCGACGACGTCTCGCGCGGGATGTAGTAATGGATCTGTGCGCCATAGCGGCGGCTCTCGCCCTGGAAGACTTTTTGAGCGACGGACTCGCCACCGACGAACCGATCCCCGAACTGGAGTCCCGGCGCCGGATCGAACAGGACGACCTCGTCACCGAGGGAGGTGCCCGCGACCTGGGCCAGCGGACCGATATCGACGATCCAGACCGCACGGCCGTGCGTGCCGGCGATCAGCTCGCGGTCGCGCGGGTGGATCTTCAGGTCGTGCACCGGAGTCGTGGGCAGGCCGTTCATGAACTTCTGCCACGAGGCGCCACGGTTTGCCGACATGTACACGCCGACATCCGAGCCCACGAAGAGCAGGTTCTCGTTCACGGGGTCCTCGCGAACCACGTGCAGGAAGTCCGGCTTTCCGGTAGGCAGATCGCTGGAGATCGATCGGAACGTCTCCCCCCCATCGTCCGTCACGTAGACGTAGGGCATGAAATCGTTCGTCCGGTGCCCATCGTAGGTGACGTAGAGCCGATCCGCGTCATGGTGCGACGCCTCGACCCGGCTCACATACGTGCCCTCGGGAACATCAGGCACGCGGTCCGTGAGCTCCGTCCACGTATCGCCGTCGTCCGCCGTCATCCACAGACGCCCGTCATCGGTACCCGCGTACAGGAGACCCTGCCTGAGCGGAGACTCGACCAGCGCGACGATCGTCGCGTAGGTCTCGGCGCCCGTCACGTCGGGGGTGATCCCACCTGTCGTTTGCGTGCTGACGCGGATCTTCATCGTGTCGGCATGCGAGAGATCCGGGGAGATGACCCGCAGGTTGTCCCCGCGCTCGCTCGATTTGAGCACGCGGTTCGCGCCGGCGTAGAACACATCCGTGTCGTGCACCGAGACGACCATCGGCGTGTTCCAGTTCCACCTGAGCTGATTCGCGGCTGAATCGGCGGAGATCTGTGCGCTCAGCTCGGCCATCCGCGCCGTGTGGTCGGCGGTCGGCGAGTCGCCGGCCTCATCCTCGATCGTGACCAGCTCGTCGCGCATTTCCTTCGTCGCGGACTGCCAGGTCGGCTTCTGCAGCCCCTGCCGTGACCCGTTGGCCACGTTGATTCGCGCCATGTTCCCACCCTGCGACTCCGCCCAGAGGGCGTCGGGGTTCTGAAGGTCCTGCGGCGCCCAGAACCCGTCTCCGCCGTTTACAGT
>JAOTZH010000043.1 GCA_029861425.1 Gemmatimonadota bacterium | reverse complement strand
GTCGATCCGCGGCGTGCAGGCGCTCGACGGCGTCACGGACGGCTACCATCGTGTCGGACCGAGCCTCCACCGAGTACCAGCGATCCCCGAGTCGCATGGCGTCGATCCCCACTGCCGCCGCGCCCACGGAAGATGGCGGAAGCCCGAGTGCGAGGGGGCTTGCGGTCACCTCCAGACCGCGGGGGCCGGCCAGCGTGACGCAGGCTTCAAGCGCCTCCTCAGGAGGGGCGGCGATCATGACTCCCCAGTCCTCCACGCGGTCCGCCCATGACAGCGGCGGATCGAGCTCACATACCCGGACGCCGCCGATGGTCGTGACCGGGGAATAGAACCTGAGGACTCCCCGGTCCCGGACGCGGGCCACGAGGGGGGATTCGAGCGTGAGGACCGCCCACCCCGAAGCGCCCGGCGCGATCGGATCGGCCTCGAGCGTCGCGACCCTCGCCATGACCTCCCGTGTCCCCAGGTACAGGCGCAATCTCTGCGATTGCTCGATGGGTCGCCCCGGTCGGGCCAGCGTCTCGATTCGAACGCCGAGCCGCCGGACCGAACGCCAGGCCGGGTCGGACACCACGACCGTTCCGCGCTCGGCGTCGGTCGCGTCGACCCCGACCAGGGCCAGGGCGCACCGGCGCCCCGCCGCGACGCCTCCGCGCGAGTCGCCGTGGACCTCCAGGCCGCGGACCCGGGCCGTCGCGGTCCCTGGCAGCAATCGGACCGTCTCACCGATCCCGACGGTTCCGCTCCACACCGTTCCCGTCACCACGGTGCCCGTGCCGTGAACCGAGAAGACGCGGTCCACCGGCAAACGGAACAGGTCAGCCTGGTCGCGCGACTCGAGGTCCACTGCGGCACCCCGGAGCGCGGCCACCAGATCCTCGATCCCCTCACCGCTCACAGAAGAGACCGGGATGATCGGCCACTGGCCGAACCCGTTTTCCTCCAGCAGTTCCTCCGTCGCTTCCTCGGCCAGCGCCAGCCACTCTTCGTCGACGCGATCCCGCTTCGTCAGCGCGACAACACCACGGCGCACATCCAGCAGATGGGCGATCGCCAGGTGTTCCCGCGTTTGAGGCATCGGGCCTTCGTCGGCGGCCACGACGAGCAGAAGAAGATCGATGCCCGTGGCTCCCGCCAGCATGTTCTTCAGGAAGTCCTCATGACCTGGCACGTCCACGACGCCGGTCTCGATGTCGGGGGCCAGCTCGAGGGGAGCGAACCCGATGTCGATCGTCAGGCCCCGCTCGCGTTCCTCTCGCCAACGATCCGTCTCGACCCCGGTGAGCGCCCCCACGAGGGTGGTCTTGCCGTGGTCGACGTGCCCGGCCGTACCCACGACGATCCCCCGAAGCCCCCGGTCCCCGGGGGCGCCGTCCGTCGTCACGCGAGCTCGCGCAGGAATGGCAGCGACTTCAGGTTCGCACCTTCCGACATGTGATACCGGATGAAGTCCGCCAGCCAGCGTCCCTGCTGCCCGGCCGACGCGGTCACGGGCTGTCCGGACGCCAGCGCCCGCAGGGTCCGCAGCTCATCGACTTCGAGACCCGGGCCGCCGGGCGCGCACGCCGAGCAGTGGAGTCCGCCGGCGGAAAAATCGAACCGGGCTCGCTCCTCTCCGATTCCCCGCCCACAGGAAACACAGCTCTCCAACTGCGGCTGGAACCCGAGGGTTGAGACCAGGCTCCACACATGCTCGAGCCCTCCCCCATCGTCGCCAGATCTCGCCCGAGCGTGGAGAACGTCGAGCCCGCGCACCAGGGCGCGATAGAGATCGTCGTCCCGGTGCTCCGGAGCCAGCCGCATGACGAGCTCGCAGAGCACCGATGCCACGGTATAGAGCCCGAGTGCGTGACCGATGTCCCGTCGCTCCCGGACCAGCTCGAAGGCCGAGAGGGTATGCAGCTCCCTCCCCTCCTTCATATAGAGCGTTGCGTCCCCCTCCACGAAGGGTTCGAGCATTCCGCCATAGCGGCTCTTCGGTCGCAATGCCCCTCGAGCGACGGCCGAACAGGGGCCGTGCTCGAAGGTCATCAGACGCAGGATCTTGCTCGTATCGCTGTACCGATACGTCTGCAGAATGACGGCGCGCGTGGTCGCGAGCACCGACTAGCGAACAAAGATGTCCGACGCGCCGGCACCGATGGGGGCATCGTCGAGGAAGTTGCCTGATGCGTCCATGAGCACGAGCCTGCCCTGGCTTCCGTCCTCGAACGTCGCACAGAGCAGCCGACTGTCCACGAGAGCGGAGGCCACCCGGCAGTTCTCGATGTCGGATCCGTCGGCGTCCTTGGGCTGGATCGGGTTCGCAGGCCCGCGATCGAACGTCTCCGTGAAGAAGTTGAACGTCACAATGTCCGTGCTGTCGAAGGTCCCGGCGTTCGTCCTGACGACGTAGCCGAGTCCGTTTCGACCGGGTTCAAAGGCCAGGCCGTTCCCGTCGAGCGCTCGAATTGCACGGACGCCGCGGTCCGGGGCGTTGACCACCACGACCGCTCCGTCGCCGGTGGGAAGAAACTGCGGCGTGAACGAGCCTCCGGCGAGCACGATAATCTGCTCCTGCGAGAACACGGCGTCCGTGACATTCTTGGCTCCCGTGAGCTCGAAGTCGTCGAACTGGGACCCATCGTTGAACCGGAAGAGCTTCATGCGGGTATCCCCGAGCGGAGCGTATGTGCCTCCCACATCGTCCAGATTCGCGTCCGCGGTGAAGATCAGCTGGCCGAACGGGAGGACCCTCTCGATGAACTCCCCGGCATCGTCGGCAATCAGGATCGCGTTCTGCTCACTGGGGAAGGAGATGTAGACGCGGTTCTCCTCCCGCGCCCCTACCAACGCCCCGATCGTACCCTGGGTATCGACTACCAGCGTGGGTTTGCCGGGATTGGCGAGCCCGCCGCTCGCACCCCCGAACCCGGTGGTGATGATCTGCCCCGTGCCCAGGTCGCCCCAGATCACCTGGCTACCGTTGAACGAACTGACCGTCGTCACCATCAAATCGCCGAGGATGTCCATCGCCACGCCGTCGTAGTTCGCCGGCAACGTGAACGTGCTCCCGAACGGGACCAGCGTGTTGTCGTCGACGTTGAATTGGACGATCGTCTTGGAAATCGAGTTCAGTACGAGGATCTGCCCCTGCGTCGCCCCGGGGGTTCCGCCGTTTGAGGGCGTCGAGTTGCACGCACTCACCACCAGCACGATGGCGGCCGTGAGAGATACGAACCATTTGCTTCGCGGCATTCTGTTCTCCTTGAGGGGACTACCATCGTGCGACTGATGATCGATCTGGCTCACCGGACGCACGCGTGTCGTCCACGGCATCTCCGCCCGCTTCCGGCACCGGCGACAAGCTCCGTCCCGACCGATTCGCCTGCAAGCGCCCGGATCCGCCGGGCGTGACGTTCAACCGTATTTCAAATGTGCGGCCGGGCTCCGGAAAGAGCTCGACGCTCTCGTACGACACATCCAGAACGTTTGAGACCCCCAGTTCGATGACCGTGTGGAGTCCGAGGACATGGGCAGCCTGGCGCCCACGGATGTCGATCAGGGCGATGGTCGGGAGCTCGTGCGGGCCGAACACGTTGGTTCTGCGTGGACCGAGAACCTCGACGTCGAGCCGGGCGTCCGGTCCCGCGCCACGTCTTTCGAGCGATACACTGCCGGAGACATGCGGATGGTACGGAAGCGGATTCGCATAGTTCTCGAAGCCGAGCTCGGAGGTCTGCAGGGTCACCGTCGCCCGGGCCGACCAGCCCCTCCAGGGGGACACCCCGGCGTGCGCCTCAATCCCGTAGGCAGTCAGCTTACCGGCGTTCAGGGGGCGCCACACCGCCACGACGCTGGGGAGCCAGATAATGGGATCTCGCGTGTGGCGGTAGAAGACGGTCGCGCTCAGGTCGGCACCGGCGTCGCGCTCTTTCCAGGCCCAACCCAGCTCCGAATCCAGCGTCACCCGTTCTGGACGGAGATCCGGGTTGGGGACGGCGCCGGTGCCTGGTCGCAGGAAGAGGTCGCCGAAGGTCGGCAACCGAAGCCCCTGACCCGCGCGAGCCCAAATCCGTGAGGTCTCGGTCGTGCGCCAGGCGGCCCCGAGCGAAGGGGATACGGCCGACGCGACATCCGACACGTCGAAGCCGAGGGCGGGATCGAGACTCAAGCCCGAAACGGGATGGAACGACCTCGATACCCGAACCCCCGCCGCAAGACGGGTCGTCGGCTGGGCGATCGCCTGGCCACTCACTCGGGCCCAGGTGCCTCGCCAGGTCATGTCCAGGTGTCCCGGAAGAACCTCGGCGACAGTGAACACGACCTGATCCGCACGGAGCGAGTCCGCCACCCCCCGTCGGGCGTCCGAGTAGATCTGTTCCCGCCCCGACCACGAGAGCGAGATCCGCGCCGGGGTGGGGACCCCCGGTCTCCGCGTCTCGCCCCCCACGGAGACGCCCACCAGGGCAAGACGCTCCCGCCATCGGGCCTGGTCCCAGAGAGAGCTGCCCATGCGACCCGGGGCGCCCCGCTCGACCCCGTCCACCCTCCCGATCAGACTGACAGGCGCCCCCCGCAGAGAGACCCGTCCGAGCCCCCCCCATCGTGAGTAGTCCGCATTCACGCGGCGCTCCACAGGAGTGCCGACCCCCACTCGATTCCGGAATTCGAAGTCGTTCCGGCCAGACTCGTAGCGAATGGACCCGACGGCCTCCAGCGTCGGCGTGCCGACGCCGAACTCCGCGTCGGTTTCGAGACGCCCGAATGAACCGGCCCCGACACCCAGGCGGACGCCAGGTGCCCCCCTGCGGCTCTCGAGCCGGAGGGTTCCCGCGGCACCACCCCATCCGGTCCCACGGTCGGCCCCGATCTCGGCGACGACCCGTTCGAGCGTACCCGCGGATACGAGGGACAGATCGGCCGTCCCGGTGATGGGGTCCGTCAGGGGTATCCCGTCGAGCGTGACCTCCACCGCCTCGGGTCTGCTACCCCTGACGGTGGCGACCGCTCGCCCCGCGGGACCCCTACGACGCACACCCACGCCAGGCAGGTCTCGCAGCCATGTTTCGAGATCGCGGCCCCTGAGCGCCTGCGTCTCCCGATCGATCGAGTAGGTGGTCGCCGACTCCAGGCCGCGAGACACCCTCGCGACGACGGCCGGCACCTCGAGGGGGGCGGGTCGCAGTCGCACCCGCCGATGCAGCGCCTCGCTTCCCGCTTCGACGGTCTCCTGGTGCGACCCGTACCCGAGCGCTTCAACGGTGAGCGTGTGGAGGGCAACCCGGTCGATCAGGAATCTGACGCCCCCGCCGTCGGATCCGACGATCGCGGCCGGGTGGTCTCGTGTGCCCGCGGCCGCCGATACCCGAACCACGGCCCCAACGATCGCGTCGTTCGTGTGAGCGTCCACCACGGTGACATGCAGCTCCCGCGAGCGGTCGGAGTCGGTCCCCTGAGCAGCGAGTCCGGGCCCGGTGAGAAGGCCGGCGGCGAGCGCGATCGGAGCGAGTCGGCGCCATCGAAGCCCGCCCCTCACGGCGATCCGACTTCCAGGGCGGCATCCGTAGAGATCGGGAGCACGACATGACCCACTACCCCGTGATCCTCCACCTGCACCCGACACTGGTACGCCTCGGACAGCCGGTCGACCGACAGGACCGTCGCCGGGGTCCCGGACCCGGCGATGCGACCTTGCGCCAATAAGACCATGTCGTCGGCGAAACGGCTCGCAAGATTCATGTCATGTGTCACACAGATCGCCGTCAGCCCGCCGGCGACCAGTTCGTCGATCGTCTCGAACGCCCAGAGAGCATGGCCGATGTCGAGATGGGCCGTCGGCTCGTCGAGGATCAGCACGTCCGGCTCCTGCGCCAGCGCGCGGGCCAGCTTGGCTCTCTGGAGCTCACCGCCCGAGAGGTCCGTGAGTCGGCGCCGGGCCAGCGCCGCCAGGCCGACGCGGTCGACCGCTCCCGTCACGACCGCGTGGTCCGAGACCGATAGTGTCGACCAGGCGGATACGTAGGGGTTCCGTCCCAGCGAGACGTACTCCTCCACGGTCTGGGGGACGGCAAGCGGAGCTTCCTGCGACACCACGGCCAGCCGCCGGGCCATGTCGGTCCTTGCCCAAGACGACAGTGGTCGACCGAGAAACACGATGGACCCCGCCGTCGGTGCCGCCGCCCCGGACAGCAGTCTGACGAGGGTGCTCTTCCCCGCGCCATTTGGCCCGATGAGGGTAGTCAGGCGCCCGGCGGCGATGTCGAGGTCGACCTCCTGGAGGACAGGTCGATCGCTTCCTGGATATCCGTACGAGACACCGCCGCAGGCGAATGCGCCTTCAGACATGGCTCCTCCGGAGGAGGATGAGGAACAGAGGCACACCGAGGATCGCCGTGATGACGCCGACCGGAAGGACGAGCGGACGGACGACCGACTGGGCGATGGCATCGGCCACGACGAGAGCCGCAGCACCTCCCAGCAACGACAGCGGGATGAGGGTCCGATGGTCGGTGCCCCAGATCATCCGTACCGCATGCGGAACGACGAGCCCGATGAAGCCGATGACGCCCGCGACGCTCACGCTGGCGGCGGCCACGAGCGACGCGACGAAATAGGTGGAGCGCTTCACGCGTTCGACATCCGTTCCCAGGTGACCAGCCGCCTCTTCCCCCAAGGCGAGCGCGTTGAGGTGTCGCGCGAGTCCGAACGAGATGAAGGCCGCCGCGAGAGTGCAGACCGCCAGCATTGCGACGCCCGTCCAGGTCGCACGGTTCAGGCTTCCCATCGTCCAGAGAACGGCCGAACGGAAGGCGTCCCCGCGGGACAGGGCGAGTACGAGCATCACTCCCGCACCGAAGAAAGCGGACACGACCACTCCGGCCAGGATCAGCACCCGCGTGTCCACCCGACCGACGACGGATGCGACCCTGAAGACGACACCGATGGCGACGAGCCCCCCGAGCAGCGCAAGAGCCGTGGTGACCGCCGTGCCGGCGATGACCCCCGGCAGCGTCGTCACGACCGTGAGCGACAGCACCGCGCCGAACGCCGCGCCCGAGGAGACACCGAGAAGGTATGGTTCGGCGAGGGGGTTTCTGAGAAGCGCCTGAAACAGCGCCCCTGACAGCGCCAGAGCCGCGCCGGTGAAGACCCCCGCCGCGACGCGGGGCAATCTGATGTCGCGAACGATCCTGGTGGACGTGGGGTCGGCGCCCGGATCCAGGAAGGCGTCGAGCACGGCGGACGGGCTGAGCGGGGCGGCGCCGAGCACGAGGCCCGCCATGATGGCCACGCTCAGCAGGCCGGCCATGGCTAGCAGCCCCATCGTTCGCGGCGTCACGGTGAGCACCTGTCATTCCCCACCGCCGGGAGCGGGTCGATCCGCGCGGTCGGGTGAAGCGCCAGAGCGAGTTCGCGTGTGGCCGCTCCGACCCTCGGTCCGAGCCGCCCCAGCAAGTCGGCATCGACGACCGCCACCCGCCCGGCCGAGACGGCTCCCACGGCCTGCCAGGCGGCCCGCTTCTCCGGCGGATCGTCGAACGCATCGGGCGCCCGCGACACCGGGTGAACGATGATCTCTGGATCCCGATGGACGATCGCCTCCAACCCCACCTCCGGGGACGGCGCCTCGAGATCGCCGAACACGTTGCGCCCTCCCGCGATCGTGACGAGCGAGTCGAGATAGCTGCCCCGCCCGATGGTCATGGGCGGATCCGTCCACACGTCGTAATAGACCCGCCTTCGCTCCAGCCCGGCGACGGCCTGCGAGACATCTCGGAGGTCTTCCTCGATCCGGCGGCTGAGGGCCTGTGCAGCCCCGGAACAACCCACGGCCTCCCCGAGCAGCGCGACGTTCCGGTGGAGGTCCGCGAGGCTGTTGTGTCGAAGCGAGAGGATGGGGATCCCCATGTCCCCCAGTCGGCCCGCGATCCCCTCCGTGTCCTGTCCCTCGAAGAGGATGACAAGCTCCGGGTCGCGGGCGATCACGACCTCGAGCGACGGTCGAACGCCGTCGCCGACGTCCGGCACCGCGGCGGCCTCGGGCGGATGGACACCCCACCTCGTTCGACCGACGAGGCGGTCGCCGGCGCCGAGCGCGAACAGGATCTCCGTCGCGGCGGGGATCAGCGAAACGATGCGTCGGGGAGTCGAGGCGGGGCCGTCCGTGTACGTCTCGGTCCGAGGCGCCCGACACGACATCGCGAGCACGCACAAGACCGGCAAGATCAGACGAGCCCGATCGGCCCTGATCGTCTGTCGCGTTTCCGAAGCCATCCGCCGTCCCGGGGAGGAACGGGGCGAGTCAGCAGACTCAGGCTCGAGGAGACGCCACCCCACTCTTCCCGCGAAGAGTTCGTGTCTGGGGCATGGAGGGGCTCGTCTCCTGGCTCGAGGCTGTGCTCACGCGCCTTCCGGAACCGATCCGTGGCTTCAGCGTGAAAGGGGGCCCACCGGCCCCCCGCCTCTCACAGTGGCGGGGCCGCGTCGGATTCTCACCGACTTCCGTTTACCGCTTCCATGTCATGTTGTGCGCCGAACATGGGTGAAGACCGGCGCGCCCCGCAAGCGAGGCGCCGGGCTCAGGGCTCGAAGCGGCCGAAATCCTCCGGATCGAGCTTCTTGAGATACTCGCGCAGGGACTCGTCGAGGCTCTCGAGATCGCCGAGCGACATGTCGGCCACGGGCGCGGCTTCGGCGAGCGGATCCGCTTCGTCGTCGAACGAGGCCTCCTCGACGTCCAGGGCCGAGACCTCCAGCAGACTCTCGTCGGCGAAGATCGGCGCCTCGGCGCGTAGTGCCAGGGCGATGCTGTCACTGGGGCGCGAATCGATCGAAATGAACTCGCCCTCGCGGCGGAAGACCAGGGACGCGTAGTAGGTGTTCTCGACCACCTTCGTGATCAACACGCGTACCAGAGAGCTTCCCAGCCCACGGACGACGGCGTTGAAGAGGTCATGCGTAAGAGGCCGCGCGAAGTGGACGCCCGCGAGCTCCATCGCGATCGCGCTGGCCTCCCCTGCCCCGATCCAGATCGGTAGCATGCGCTCCCCGCCCTTCTCCCGGAGGATGACGACGGGGGTGCTCGACATCTTGTCGAGACCGAGGCTCGTGACCTTGACCTCACGCATTCCCTGCTCCATCACGCGGTGCTCCTCCGAGTCTTCGGAGGCGCGATTCCGGGTTCGGCGATCGGTTGACGGGCGTGCAGGTCGCTTGCCACCGCCGCAACGGAGCGCCTCGCGCCCTTCAGGGCCGCATCATGGTTGGAGAAACGCTGCATCTTACCGTCTCTCAATCTGTTGCCGGTCGCCCCTGTCGGGCTCCCGGGTCCGCATAAAGCGGGGTCCGCTGGCGAATTCCTTCACCATCCCCCGCGCCTACCCGGCCAGCTCTTCGGCTCGGTCCGTCCGCTCCCAGGTGAAGCCGCCGTCCACTGGCTCGCGGCCGAAGTGCCCGTAGGCCGCGGTGCGCTGGTAGATAGGCCGCCGCAGATCCAGACTCTCGATGATCGCTTGCGGCCGCAGGTCGAAGACGTCGCTTACCCTCCGTGCGAGGAGATCGTCCTCCACAGTGCCGGTCCCGAACGAATCGACCATGACGCTCACCGGCTCGGCAACGCCAATCGCGTAGGCGAGCTGAACCGCGACTCGGGTCGCGAGTCCGGAGGCGACCAGGTTCTTCGCGATCCACCGCGCCGCATACGTCGCGGACCGGTCCACCTTGGACGGGTCCTTGCCCGAGAATGCCCCGCCGCCGTGGCTCCCGACACCACCGTAAGTGTCCACGATGATCTTCCGTCCGGTCAGGCCGGCGTCGCCCTGCGGGCCACCGATGACGAACCGGCCCGTGGGGTTTATGTGGAACGTGATCGACTCCGCGTCGTACAGATGGGGGGGCAACACGGGTTCGATCACGCTCGAGATGACGGCCGCCCGGATCTCGTCGTTCTCCCGGTCGTCATCGTGCTGCGTGGAAATCACTACCGTCGGGATCGTCGTCGGCACGCCATCCGCGTATTCGACCGTCACCTGAGACTTTCCATCCGGACGGAGCCAGCCCAGCTCACCGCTCTTGCGGACTTCCGCCAGACGCCGTGTGAGCCGGTGGGCCAGCGTGATCGGCAGCGGCATGAGAGTGTCGGTCTCGTCCGTCGCGTACCCGAACATCATCCCCTGATCGCCCGCCCCCCCGGTATCGACCCCCTGAGCGATGTCGGGTGACTGACGATCGACGGTCGTCAGCACCGCACACTTGCCGGCGTCGAGGCCGTACTCGACATCCGTGTATCCGATCCCGGCCGCCACGTCGCGCGCGATCGTCACGATATCGACCGCGGCCGAGGTCGTGATTTCCCCCGCGACGAGCATGAGACCGGTCGTGACCAGGGTCTCGCACGCCACTCGACCCGCCGTGTCCTGTTCAAGGATCGCGTCCAGAACGGCGTCGGACACCTGGTCGGCCATCTTGTCCGGGTGACCTTCCGTCACAGACTCGGACGTGAACCGCTGAGTACCGTGCAGCAAACTCGTGCCTCCATATTGTCGTGTCGGGCCGGAAACCTGCCCGACCCCCTCAGTGAGGGCAACCGGCCGGGGATCCTACTCCGAGAGTCCTCGCATGTCGGGCGGGATGGTCGCATCAAGATATGCGATCACGTCGTCCTTGACCCGTGAGACCCGATCCGCCTCGCCGAGATTCGCACACAAGCCCGCCAACTCGCCTGCAGACACCGTGCCCACGAACTCGCGAATCTCCGGAAACGAGACGGGAGCGATGCTGAAGTCCCTGTACCCGATCCCCAGCAGAACCGCCAATCCAGTGGGATCTGTCGCCAGGTCTCCACACACGGCGATCTCCAGTCCCGACGAAGACGCCTGCTCGAACACGCGTGCGTAGAGGCGGAGCATCGCCGGGTGAAGCGCGTCGGAGAGATGCGCGAGGCGGGCATTGCCACGATCCACCGCCAGCGTGTACTGGGAAAGGTCGTTCGTGCCGAGAGACACGAAATCGATGTGCTCGGCGATGAGGTCGAGCGTCTCCACGACCGCGGGCGTCTCCACCATGATCCCCAGCGGAACCGAAGCGGGATCGACACCGACCCCCTCAGCCACGTCGTTCACGATCTTGCGGGTCGCGAGCACTTCGTCCAGTGATGTCACGAACGGGATGAGGATACGCAGTCGGCCCTGGTCCCCTCCCGCGCGAACGGCCGCCCGAATCTGGTTCCGGAACAGATCCGGCAGGTCCAGACAGACCCGGATCGCGCGCCAGCCGAGGTACGGGTTCTCCTCGGGAGGCATGTCGAGGAACAGCGGGAATTTGTCCCCGCCGATGTCGAACGTCCGGAGCGTGACGGGGTGATCCGGAAAACTCTCAACGACGGAGCTGTACGCCTCGTACTGCTCCTTCTCGCTTGGGATCACACGCTGGCCGATCACGAGGAACTCCGACCTGAACAACCCCACGCCCTCTGCGGCCACGCGCTGCGCCGCGGCCGCATCGTGTGGCTGATCGAGGTTGGCCCGGAGCGCGACCCGAACGCCGTCGTGCGTGGTTACGGGGCCCGCGGGTCGGTCGGAGAGCTGGTCACGCACCTCCGACAGCCGACGCTCGACCTCCACGTGCGCGGCGACCTCGCGTGTCGTCGGCCGGACGATGATCTTTCCTGATCCGCCATCCATGATGGCCATGGCCCCCTCTTCGAGCCGGGCGATCTCCTTGCCCAATCCCACGACCGCGGGGATCCCCATCGACCGCGCGAGCACGGCGCTGTGCGCTGTCCGCGACCCTGCTCCAATGACCAGCCCGACCGCGATGCTCGGGTCGAGCCGGACCGCCAGACTCGGCGTGAGATCGTCGAACACGAGAATCGCCCGCTCATTCGGCAGCTGCGTCGGATCGGCCGCGCGTCCGAGCAGGTGTGTGAGCACGCGATACCGCACATCCATCAGGTCGGCGAGCCGGTCCACGATCATCAGGTGTGCGGCATCGAGGATCTGCGTCCTCAGTTCAGTGATCCGCCAGTCGAACGCGCGCTCGGCGGCGAGGAAGTTCTCTCTGATATACCGGGTGGTGCCTTCGACCAGGTCGGGGTCCTGAAGCATCATCAACTGAGGGTCGAAGATCTTCGCCTCGATCTCGCCCAGCTTCCGCCTGGTCGTCTCCCGCAGTTCTTCGATTCGCTCGATCGAGGCGAGCCGTGCCTCGTCGAACCGCAGCACCTCCACGGGGATCTCGGTCTCGGCGATCGTCCGATGCCGCGGGGCGGCAACGTTCCACTCCACTCGTCGCAACTCACCGAGTACGCGGCCCGGCGAGGCCGCCAGTCCGAGGACCCGTTCCGCGCCGCCGCTACCGGACTGCATCACGTCCCGTCGTCCGGGGCCAGCGGTTCCTCCTCCAGCTCCTCGTCGAAGCCTGATTCGATGAGCATGACCAGTGCGTCGACGGCGTCGACGGCATCGGTGCCGCTCGCCCGAACGAGGATCGTGGAGCCCGCCTCGGCCGCCAGCATCATGACGCCCATGATGCTCTTTGCATTGACTTCGAGACCGCCCTTCTCCGCCCAGATTTCGGCGTCATAGGCCCCGGCGAGCTTCACGAACTCGGCGGCCGGACGCGCATGCAGTCCGAGACGATTCCGAATCGTCGCCGTTCGTTCGTAAACGCTCATCGTCTCTTCCCCATCGGACGTCATATCCACCAGACCGCGATTGCCGCGAACAGGACCAGCATCCCCAGCCGACCCCCGGGCGCGGGCGCGAAGAAGGCGGCCAGAGCCGCGGCCGTGGCCAAGCCCGTCGCCGCAGGCGAGAACTGCAACCCCGGCGTCCTCGCCACCAGCAGCACCAGCACCACCCCGGTAAGCGCCTCGTTCACCGGAGTCAATCGGCGGGCCACGCTCCGCAGCGGAGAGCGGTTGAGGACCCCGCCTACCTCCAATCCGGCCGCCCAGCCGGCGCGAATCCCCCACAGGCGGAGCCAAACATGGCCCGCATTGTACAGGATGAAGAAGCCCAGCGCCGCGACGCGCGGTTCGACGCCGAGGCAGAAGAGAGCGATCGCGACGAGGATACAGAGCGGACGCCAGCCGGCCCACACGGCCTGGTCTCCCAATGCTCCGAGAGGCCCGCGGAGGGCCGTCCGAAAACGCTGGAACGTTTCGGGATCCCCGCCGTCGTTCTCCAGTCGCGCGAGCGCCCCGATCGCGACCGTGCTCAGATACGGGTGCGCGTTGAACGACCCCGCGTGCCTCTCCAGGGCGCTCCGGAGCGCCACCGGGTCGCCGGCGTGAATCCTCTGAAGCAGTGGCGACACCGCGTACCCCATGCCCCCCCCGATCATCGTGCGGTAGTTCCACGAACCCTGTATCGCGAAACTTCGGAGAAACGCGGCCGTGAAGTCCGTTCGCCGCGGTCTCAAGCCGCTACCCAGAGCAAGAGAAGGCCGGCAGCCCCCCCGAGGACGAACGGGGGCCAGCCTTCGCGCCGGCCGCCGAGCAGCCGGGCGCCGACCCCCGCCAGGGCCGCCACGGCGATCACCGCCAGGAGCGGGGAGAGCACGGCGCCCCGATCTCCCGCGGGCCATGTCTCGAGCCAGCGCACCGAAAGAACCACGGGAACGAACAGGGCGCCGGTTACGAGTGCGGCCCGCGCGCCATCGATTCGAATCGCGCGACGGTGCCGACGAGCCACCTCCGCCGGGTCGCCACCAAACGCCGCCGGGTCTCCCATCAGCTGGCCGTTGTAGATCCGAAGGAGGGCGATCGAATAGCTCCCGACCCACCCGATCGTCCAGCCGGCCAGCACCACGCCGAGGAGGGCCAGCGTGGACCCCGTCTCGGAGAGCGCGAATGCCGCCCCCGCGATCAGCGCCGAGGGCCCGGTCTCCGGGTAGCGCGCCGCCCCGAACGGAGGGTGCCGGGACGACACGACCTCGAGCCAGGCGCCGGCGAGAAACCCGGCGGCTGGATCGCCGAAGAGCATCCCGCCGATCGTTCCCGCGACCATGGGCCTCGAGGCCATGGTCTGCGGCCACGAGATGGCATCGAGGCCGAGCAGCGTGCCCAGGCCGACCACCATCAGCCACGCTCCGGGCGTGATCTCGAGCCCCGTCATGTCCGACGTCTCATCTGGCGAGCAACTGATCCAGCGGGACCTCGCGGGCCGTGGGAAGGTCCCGCGCACTCACCTTCCCGGCCGCCTCCGCGATGACCCGCAGGTCGTCTCGCTCGGCGGATCCGAGATAGACGTAGTCGAGGACACGGTCGCGCCCGGGGCCACCGTGCAGACCACCGAGATTCACGTGCCGGTCGCGAAGCACGCCCCCCTCCGCCAGCGCCCGCATCGTTCCGGTCCCGCGAGTGAGAAGCGCACCGCGTCCCTCGGCCTCACCCAGTTCAGCCAGGTGCTCGATCGCCTGAGGGGCGCTCATGAACCGGGCAGTCACTCCATCGGGGAGCGCGCTCCTGTAGAGCTCCTGCTCCCACTCGCTGTCCGCCAGGGCGTCATCGACGACCACATAATGGTCGAGACCGAGGTGGCTGCCCCAGCCGACCACCACCTGACCGTGAATCAGCCGTTCGTCCACGCGAACCAGATCGATCGACACTCGGACCTCAGCCGTCCCGGCCCGGGCCCTCGGGTCCGAGCGTCCCGGTGTCGTCCACCCGACATCCGTGTCCGGCGATGCCGGCGCGACCCTTCTCGACGAGGCGCTCCACGAGTGAGTCGACGTCCATGTCCAGGTGAAAGACGAAATCCACCAGCATGGGAAGGCTGGCCCCGGTCACGACGCCGACGTCCGCGACAGTCCGGTTCAGTCCCAGTCCCGCCATGGCGCAGCTCCCGGCCGCGAGGTCGACGAACACGACCGCCGGTCCGGGGGTGCAAAGCTCGCGGAGTCGGTCGCGAAGCTGCTCGGCACCGAGGCCGTTGTTGGACAGCGGCACGACCGCCCCCTGTACCCCCGTGATCCGTTCGGCGGCGTCGATCAGAGCGGCGGCGAGGTCCGCATGCGCGACGACCACGCCGCGCACCGCTTCATTCATCGTCGATTTCGAGATAGTCACGCACGGGTCGCAGGCGCTCGATCAATGAGGCCTGAAAAGCCTCCGCCGTCTCGACGCCGGAGTACTTGAGGAGATGATTCATCGCGACGACCTCGGCGATCACCGTGATGTTCTTACCGGGGTTCAACGGTACCGTCACCAGGGGCAGATCGACCCCGAGGAGCTCGATCGTCTGAGCCTCCAGCCCGGTTCGATCGTAATGGGCGTCTTCGCTCCACTCCTCGAGTTGCACCACGACTTCGATGCGCTTCTGATGACGCACCGCGCGTACGCCGAACATCGCACGAACGTCGACAATGCCGATGCCACGGATTTCCATGTGGTACTGCTGCATCTCGTGACCCCGTCCGATGAGCACTTCCGAGCCACGTCGGTGCGCGAAGACGAGGTCGTCGGCCACGAGACGGTGGCCCCTCTCCACGAGATCCAGCACGCACTCGCTCTTCCCGATCCCGGAAGGCCCCTGAAACAGCAACCCCACCCCGTAGACATCCGCCAGCGAACCATGGAGAGAAGTCTGCGGCGCGAACTCCTCTTCCAGATATGGCTGGATTCTGCGAAAGAAGTCCCCGGTCTTGAATGAGGTGCGAAGCACGGTCACCTCGGCCGCGTCCGCGATCTCGACTAGATCCTCTGGCAGCTCCAGGCCTTTCGTCACGAAGACGCAGGGGATCCCGGACTCGAAGACGAACCGCAGCACCTCGCGGCGACGTTCACCGGGGAGCGCGGCCAGATAGGCGACTTCGGTCTGTCCGAGCACCTGGACCCGAGTCGTGACGAATCGGTCCGTATAGCCGCTGAGGGCCAGTCCGGGAGACGATACCTCCGGGGTCTCGATCACCCGCTCGAGACCCGACGCTCCAGCGACGACCTCCAATGCGAGGCTCTCGCGTTTTCGTTCCAGCAGATCTTCTACCTTGAGGCTCACGCAGTCTCCTCGTCGAGCCCGACCTCCGCCTCGGAACCGAACAGCTCATCCATGGGCGGGGCACGGTGTTCGTGATGGCGCTCGTGGAGACGCCGAAGCTGGACACCGAGTTTCTCGAGCACTCGATCGACTGCCGAACGCATGTCGCCGGCCTCGGCCCGTGCGTGGACCCTCTCCGCGCGATCGATGCTCACGAGCCCTTCGGCCTCGAAGCCGCGCTTCACCGCTGTCACGGTCACCTCGGCCCGAGAGGCCCGGGGCTCGTACCGAACGAGGTGCTCGAACCGCTCCTTCACCGCCTCGCGAAGCTGCGGTTCGATCTCGCAGTGTCGCCCCGTGATGATCATCTGCATCCCATACCCTCGCGTTTTTCGGTGCTCTATTCATGCTGGCGGACCCGGTCCGCCAGCACCGTCTCAAGATGTGCCTCTGTCTCGTCCGCCGCGCGATCCCACGAAAACCGCGCCGCATGCTCGACGCAGCCCGCGCTCATGCGATCTGCGGCCCCGGAATCGCGAAGCAGCGAACGCAATGCGTCCGCCCATGCCTGTGGGTCCCCATGCTCCACGAGAAACCCCGAGGCTCCCGCCGCGACGGACTCGCGCAGCCCCGGCGAATCGCTGGCCACGACCGGTGTCCCACACGCTGCCGCCTCTACGTTCACGATCCCCCAACCTTCCTTGGGAGACGGGTACACCGCCACCCACGCTCGTCGGAGGCGGTCCACCTTCTCGTCCTCGGGTACGAACCCCAGGAAGCGTACCGTATCCGACAGGCCGAGCTCAGAGACGAGCCGTTCGAGGCGCCGAAGGTCGTCCCCACGACCCGCGATGTCGAAACGCAGCTCGGGAATCGTCTCCCGAAGCATCCGGATGGCGCGGAGGACGTGATCGATCCCCTTGTAGCGCTTCAACCTTCCCACGTAGAGCACGGTGGGGTCGTTTTCGCGGGGGGTCTCGGGCGATGGGGCGAAGACGGAGTGATCGATCCCGGGGTGGATCACCCGAATTCGTGCTCGATCGATCCCCCGGGTCTCGAGATCGTCGGCCGTACTCTCGGAGATCACCTGGAAGGGGGTTTGCGCGTACACCGCCGGGATGCGGCGCTCCGCCGCCCAAACGACGCTCGCTACAGGCCATGACGCCTCCGAAAAGGCGGTTCCGCCAAACAGATGAGGGACGAGCGCGACGACCGGCACCTCCAACCAGCGGGGGGCGTACAGGGGCACCTTGTTGATGTCCTCGATGACCACGTCCGCCGGCTGCGTCGCCAACTCCTGACGCACGGCCTTCCGGACGCCGAACGGAAACGAGAACCGACCGCCGACCCTGGTGATCCCGATCCCGTCGAGGGTCGTCCTCGCCGGCGCCCCGGGCCATCCCCCGACCACAGCGCGAACCTCGTGTCCACGACCCGCCAGCCGGCCGAAGATCTCGTGCAGGTGAATCTCCGCACCCCCGGCCTGGGGGTTCTCGCGATCCTGCCAGTTCACGAGGAGGATCCGAAGACGGTCGTCCGCTCCGGTGCTGGTCATCCGGTCGGTGCGTCCTCCTTGCGGACGGCATCGAGGATGGCATTCACGAACCCGGTGCTCTCGTCCCCGCCGTAGCGGGTCGCGAGTCGCATGGCCTCGTGGATGGCCGCCCCCGGCGGCACGTCCTTTATCCAGCGAAGCTCCGCCACCCCGATCCGCAGGACATTCCGGTCGACTACGCTCAATCGCTCGAGTCGCCAGTTGGCCGAGTACTCCTGGATCAGAGCGTCGATCTCGCGAAGATGCTCATCGACGGTGTCCACGAGCTTCAGCGCGTAGGGACGGTATCGACCGCTCATCCGGCGTCGCTCCAGAGCAGCTCGTGCGAAGGGAGACGGCGATTGATGGGTATCGCCCAGGTCCCACGCGTAGAGCAAGTGGAGTGCCCAACTGCGCGCACGAGAACGGGCGTTGACGCTCACCCGTCGTCCCGACGCAGGCGGGCGAGCAGGGCCGCCTGCTCCAGCGCCGCCTCCGCGGCCTGAGTTCCGGCGTGGCCTACCTCGCCTCCTGCCCGGGCCAGAGCCTGCTGCAGGTCTTCAGGCGTCAGGATCCCCAGACCGATGGGGACGCCCGTGTCTTCCTGCACCCGCGCAAGCCCATCGACGGCCGCACGACCGAGGTGTTCGAAATGTGCCGTCTGGCCCCTGATAATGCATCCCACGGCCACGATGGCGTCATACCCACGGGTGGTAGCGGCCAGCGCGGCAAGGGGGAGCTCCCATGCCCCGGGTACCGAAACGACGTCGATCGCCGAGTCGGCGACTCCAGCCGACAGGAGTGCCTCGCGGGCGCCGTCCACCAGACGGTCTGTCACCATGAGATTGAACCGACTGGCGAGGATGCAGACCCTGAGGCCATTTCCGTCGGGGGCACTCTGGAAATGTGTCATATCGGACTGGCGCGCGTCCCTCAGCTGGACTGGATCATGTGCCCGAGCTTGTCCCGCTTCGTCTCGAGATAGGGACGGATGCGTTCGTCGTCCGACATGTCGAGAGGGATGCGATCGGAAATGACCAGCCCGAACCCTTCGAGACCGGCGAGCTTCTTCGGGTTGTTCGTGAGGATGCGAATCGACTCGAGGCCGAGATCCAGTAGGATCTGGGCACCGATTCCATAGTTCCGTAGATCCGGCGGAAAGCCCAGCGCTTCGTTGGCTTCAACCGTGTCGGCGCCCTCATCCTGAAGCTCATACGCCCGGAGCTTGTTGATCAGCCCGATCCCGCGCCCCTCCTGATCCAGGTATACGACCACGCCCTCGCCGGCCTCGACGAGCATCCGCATTGCGGCATTCAGCTGCGCCCCACAGTCGCATCGCTGGGAGTGGAATACATCGCCCGTGAGACACTTGGAGTGAACGCGCACGAGAACGTCGCTGCTGCCCTGCACTTCACCGCGGACCAACGCGACGTGCTCCCGCTGATCGACGTCGTTGCGGTACCCGATGATGCGGAATTCGCCCCAGGGAGTCGGAAGCGCGGCGTCGGCGACGCGGTGCACGAGGCTCTCCGTGCGGAGCCGATAGGCGACGATCTGGGCGACCGTGATGAAGGGGATTTCGTGGTCCTTCGAGAACCGCTCCAGGTCAGGCCGCCGGGCCATCGTACCGTCGTCCTTGAGGATCTCGCAGATCACCCCCGCTGGCTTGAGACCGGCGAGTCGCGCGAGATCCACCGAGGCTTCGGTCTGGCCCACTCGCTGCAACACGCCGCCCGGCTTCGCTCGCAGCGGGAAGATGTGCCCGGGACGAAGGAGATCGGTCGGGCGAGTCGCCGGATCCACCGCGACCTGGATGGTCTTCGCCCGGTCCGGCGCGCTGATCCCAGTGGAGACTCCGAACTCGTTGCGGGCGTCGATCGACACGGTAAAAGCGGTCTCGTTTGAATCTGCCAGCTTTCCGTTCGTCATCAGCGGAAGGTCCAGGCGATCCGCGATCTCCTCTGAGAGGGTCAGGCAGACCAGACCGCGCGCGTGCGTACACATGAAGTTGATGACGTCGGGCGTGATGCACTCGGCGGCGCAAACGAGGTCCCCCTCGTTTTCCCGGTCCTCGTCGTCGGCCACGATGACGAGGCCACCATTGCGCACGTGCTCGATCGCCTCGGCAACTGGGTGGATGAAGGAATCGGTCATTTGGAAATTCTATCCGTGTCGATCTGTGGAATCAGAGAGTCGGAAGGAAGACGCGGGCCTCCTCACCGGGCCCCGTACGGCTCGATGAGCCGGCGCACGTATTTGCCGATGACGTCTGCCTCGACGTTCACGGTCGCCCCCGGCTCGAGTCGCCCGAGCGTCGTGTGCGACCATGTATAAGGAATAATCGCGAATTCCGCGACATCTCCGGAGAGGTCCGCGACGGTGAGACTCACCCCGTCTATCGTCAATGAACCGCGGTCCACGGTGACTTCGGCGACGGCGTGGTCCAGGGTCACGGCGAGTCGCGTCATGTCGCCCACGGCCTCCATCTTCACGACCTTCGCCACGCCGTCCACATGGCCCTGCACCAGATGTCCGCCAAGGGGCTCCCCCGCCGCCAGGGCCGTTTCCAGATTGATCCTCCGCCCGACGCCCCAATCCCGGAGCGTGGTTCTCGACAACGTCGTCTCTACGGCATCGACGTGGAAGGCGGTTTCAGACAGCTGCACGGCCGTGAGACACACACCGGCGCAGGAAATGGAGTCACCCTCACGCAGGCTCGGCACCAGGCCCGAGGCGGCAACGGCGAACCGGCACCGGCCCTCCAGGTCCTCTCGAGACGTGACCTCCCCGATGTGGCTTACGATTCCGGTGAACATGCGCTCGCTCGCCGCCTAGAGTGGTTCGAGGACGTCTTCGAGCGCCCGATGCTCGAGCACGATCCGGGTGTCGGGGCCGATCGCCGCCCGTTCCACGGCGCGCCACTCCCCGGGCTCGCTGGGATCCAGGTGAGGAAATCCAGAGACGCCCTCTTCGCCAAAAAAGATCGGCGCGTAGAACGCGTGGAGGCGCTGGATGCGTCTGCTACGAAGAAGCGCGGATGCGACCCGGCCCCCACCCTCGACGAGCACCGACAGCACGCCACGCTCGGCGAGGCGTTTCCAGATCTGTTCGACCTTGAGCGTGTGTCCGGCTTCTCGACGGACGGGGATGACGTCCACCCCCGCCGCCTGCAGCTCGACCGCCCGTCCGCCGAACCCCTCGTACTCCGGGTCGCCCACGACCCAGACGGGGGCCTGGTCGATCGTTCGGATCAGCTGGGACGTCAGCGAGAGGTGCAGCTCGGAATCGAGCACGATCCGCACGGGTGGACGACGCGGGGCTCGCTCGCCCCGAGCCGTGAGCAGCGGGTCATCCACGTCGACCGTCCCGCGTCCGATCAGCACCGCGTCGTGCGAGGCGCGAAGGCCGTGTACCTCTTCCCATGCCTGTGGGCCGGTCACCGCCGTCCGCACACCCGGTGCACCCAACCTGGCGTCCATGGACAGCGCCAGCTTCAGCGAGGCGAAGGGAGTCCCGGTCGCGTGGAACCACAGAAACGGGGCGTTGAGTCGCTTCGCCGCGCGGGCCTCGAGACCGATCTCCACGTCCAGGCCGGCTTCCCGCAGAACGTCGGCCCCGCCGCCCGCGGTCGAGTGGGGGTCGCGTGAGGCGATCACGACCCGTCTGATGCCGGCGCGTCGAACGGACTCGACGCAAGGCGCGGTGTGGCCGTGATGCCTACAGGGCTCGAGGGTGACATAGAGAGTGCCGCCCTGAGCGCGTGGGCCGGCCTCCCCCAGGGCCATCACCTCCGCGTGCTCGCCACCATACTCCGCGTGCCAGCCGCGGCCGACCACCTCCTGGCCCTGCGCCACGACAGCCCCGACGAGCGGGTTCGGAGACACCTGTCCCCAACCGCGCGCCGCCAGCTCCACGGCCTCACGCATGTGCCCTGGATCCTCCAGGCGACTCGGGGGAGCGCCGCGTATCGGATTGGAGAAGTCCGTCACGCCGTTGCCGCCTCTCCCTCGAGTCGCACCTCGCCGATTCCCTCGACCACCGAGCCGCAGATGAACGCCGCGCCGCCTGCCGCGCCGACCTCCGTCAGGACGGCTTCGGCGTCGTCCGCTCTCACGACAGCGATCATCCCGACCCCCATGTTGAAGGTGCGAAACAGCTCCTCCGCGGGAGCCCCGCTGGCCTCGGCCATGACCTGGAACTCGTTCGGGATGCTCCAGGTGTCGACGTCGACCACTGCATCCAGCGACGGTCCCAGCACCCGATCGAGGTTACCGGGAATCCCCCCGCCCGTGATGTGGGCCAGGGCTCGAATCCGGCCCGCGTCGAGACTCGGTTCCAGCTCTCGAAGGTAGGACCGGTGGGGGGCAAGCAGGACGTCTGCGACCGAGGCGTCCGAACCAGGGAAAGCATCGTCCACGGTCAATCCGAGCCGTTCAAACACCAGCTTGCGCACGAGACTGTACCCGTTCGTGTGGAAGCCGTTTGACGGCAGCCCGATGAGGGCATCGCCGACCGCCGGGTCACGGCGGGTGAGCTCCGGCCAGGCGACTTCGCCGACGATGAACCCGGCCAGGTCGTACTCCCCCTCCCCATAGAAATCGGGCATCTCCGCGGTCTCGCCCCCGACCAGCGCACACCCGTTCTCACGACACGCCCCGGCCAGTCCCGCCACGACGTCGGCGACCACGTCAGGATCGAGTGTCCCGCAGGCCACATAGTCCATGAAGATGAGGGGTCGGGCCCCCTCCGCGAGGATGTCGTTCACGCAATGGTTCACCAGGTCGGCCCCGACCGTGTCATGACGCCCGGAGAGAAAGGCCACCTTCAGCTTGGTCCCGACCCCGTCCGCGCTCGCGACGAGCTCGCGACCTGGGGTCGACACGAATCGACCCCCGAACGACCCGAACGAAGATGCGACCGCATCGGTACGCGTTCCTTC
>JAOTZH010000042.1 GCA_029861425.1 Gemmatimonadota bacterium | reverse complement strand
CGGTTTCAAACCGCTCTTGCGGCGTTAGGGCTCGCACAGACGCCAGAGTCCCAGCCCGGCTGGCTGTCTCTAGGTCCCCTTCTTTGCTTGCTAGGCGTGCGGCCTGGGACAGCATCCGACGTGCCTCTACCCGGTGACCGGCATCCGCCAGTTCGGTGGCGGCCGCGTAGCGTTGGGCAGGTGAGCCCCCTTCGAGCTGGGCCACGGCGTCTCGACGGAAGGCGGCGTGCCTGCCATCACCTGTCGAGGCGAACGCTAGCGATGTGATGGGTGGCGTCATCGTGATGCCCGCGGCAGCAAACTTCAGACACCCTCGATCCTCGAGCTGACTGAACCCATTCCCCCACGCCCCTAGGGCTCCAAGGGAGTAAAGGGCTTCAACGGTTCGTGGCCTAAGGCACGCCACCCGCCTGGCCAGATCAAACGCCTCCTGCGGAAGGGACTTCTGCCACGCCTCCACGATCTCACGAAGCCGGGAAGAACTCCTGAGCGCGACTCTTCCAGCCTCTTCGATTTCGGCCGACGTGCCCCCGGCCGGGAGACCCCGTACCACTAGGACGGCGGCGATCTTGAGGGCCAACGCGGGGTTCCCCCCCGAGAGGCGCGCGGCAGCATCAGCCGTGGAATCCGTGATCCCCGACACCCGCGAGGCTACGAGGCGTAGGACCTCTTGAGGTTCCAAACGAGTCAGCGAAAGAACCACGTCTGCCTGGAGGTCCCCTTCCGGCCAGAGCCGATCGACGGCTGTGGTCGTAACTAGGGTCATCAGGTTCGGCAAGCGAATCGGGGGAGGCGTTGTCGGGATCGCATCACCGTCAACAACCACGATGCGAGGCCAAGCCCCGCGCGCAGTGTCATTGGCACGTTCTAGGTGCCCGACGCTCCCGCCACTCGCGCTAGCCAGTCGAACGAACTCTGTTACGAGCGCAGTACGTCCAACGCCAGGCTCCCCTGAAATGACGACCGTGGCGCCCCTCGCACCATGCGTTCGAATCGCATCATACAGCGTTTGAAACTCCTCCTCGCGCCCGATCAGCTCGACCGGCTCACGTGGAACCGTCAGGACCTCCCGGACCGAGCCGGAGCTCTCGATACGCTCCGCGAGATCGCGGACCGTTCGCCAGCCGGCGACCCTGTCGGGTCTCAGCGATCGGTAGTGTCGGAGGGCCGAGGCGGGATCGCCTTTCATCCAGAGGCCCCGCATGAGGGCGCAGTGCGCCTCCTCGTCGAACTCGTTCATTCGAATCAACCGCAGGGCGGCCAGACACATGCGGTCCCAGTTGCCGCGTTCTTCGGCTGCGCGTTGCGCGTTTCGAAGCGCGATCGATGCGAGCACCCGGCAACGCTCGCGCTCGCTATCATGCCAGCGGTCGAACACCTCCGCACCGAGGCCGGCCAGCTCGGGTGCGAACTCTCCGCGGTAAAGGTCGAGGGCCTTCACGTGGTCTCGGGTCTCGACAGCCCGCTCGAACTGCGCGGCCTCGTACAACACGCTGTCTCTGCGCATGCGCACAGTCGTCGTGGACAGGTCGAGAACGTCTCCCCCGTTCGAACGGATGTCGTACAGCGCCTGACTCAGTGAATGCCGCTCGCGGCGGCCGGTCCCGTCCCAGAGGAGGTCGGACAGGTCTTCCCGCGTATGGGTCGTCCGGGCGTGGGCGACGAGATAGAGAAGAAGCCCGACGTGTTTTCGTGATCTGAGCGAGCACACGGTCCCGGCCTCATCGACCACCGTGACCTGACCGAAGCAGCGCAGCTCGAGCATTGATCCTCCCTTCCTGTGTGTCACCCTGCCGGGAACTGGCGGGGAGACACCCTAGAGGCGGGGTATCAACGCGGTATCAACGGATGGCGCGCGACCCCGAGTAGAGCGGTCGGGATGTCGCACTGTTAGTGGCCTGTCGGGGGAAAAAGCTTACAACAGCCGGGCGGTGAGCCTCGGTGAGATCAGCCCAGGGCGCGTTCCAGCGCTCCGGCCGTCACCTGCAGATGGGACCCGTCCCAGATCAGCCGGTCGTCCCGGATCACGAGCGCCTGAGGCGACTCGTGCCAGACATCGAAGTGCTGAGCGACGTGATTCGAGACCGGGCGGTCGCGAACGACATCGATCATGAAGACTGGCACCTCGGGATGCGCGGAGGCGAAGTTCCGGACCTCCTTGAGGGCACGAAAAGCCGTTCCGCAGCGGTTGCTGTGCTTGTAGATGACGGCGGGACCCTCGCCAAGTGCGTCGAACAACTCGGTCGTGTCCGTGACCTGCCGAATCGGATCGGCCTCGGCCGTCGCCCCCCCACTACGTTTTCCGAACTTCAGAAAGCCCATCTTCCGCCCTCAGCCGGACCTTTCCGTCAATTCTGCCGCGATCGCCTGCTGCACGTCCCGGACCAACGAGTCCCAATCGGCGTCTTCTGTCTTCGTCACGGTGATGAAGTTGTCC
This sequence comes from Gemmatimonadota bacterium, assembly GCA_029861425.1. GTDB lineage: Bacteria > Gemmatimonadota > Gemmatimonadetes > Palauibacterales > Palauibacteraceae > Palauibacter. The sequence continues at coordinate 20,135 of JAOTZH010000042.1, read as the reverse complement.
ACGAGAAGCAGTGCACGGACGCCTTCCACGGCGAACAGTCGCGCGGCCAGCGCGTCCTCCGCCGCGGCGTCGGCGTTGAAGTAGCTCCTGCTACCCTCGCCGGGTACCGTGCGATCCAGGACAAACTTTGCCGCGTTCGGGTTCGGAGTGCCCTGGACGTCGATTGTGAGATCGGGACCGTTCATCCAGTCTGATATCGCGCGGTGTACAGGTGACGCAAGTGCCACCCGTGCAAAATAGACACGCTGCGTTCGCCGAGCGTCACATTTTGAACCAGTGCGCGAATCCGCGCGTTCACATCGTCGTATTGGGAGGCGCGGCCGCTTTCGGCCCGTCATTCCACCCGAATCCGCACCCGCCAGCAGGAGTGAGACGTGAGATCCGTCGTTCTGGGGTTCGTTGCACTCGCCGCCATCGGCACCGCCGTCACCGCTCAGGAACACACCGCCCGCACCGTCGGCACACTCGCCGGTCCGATCGAGGCCGGGTCCGGCGGGCTGGAGGTGGACGCGGATGGCAACGTCTACACGGCCGATTTCGGCGCGACGCTCTCGAGCGGTCCTCCGGGCACCCGCATCTGGATGTCGACGCCGGACGGCGAGGTGAGCGTCTTCGCCGAGGGCTTCATGGGTGCGTCGGGGAACACGATCGGGCCCGACGGCTGGTTCTATCAGTCCGACATCGCGGGCAACACGATCTCGCGCGTCTCTCCCGATGGGACGGTCGAAAAGTTCGTGACGTCGGGCGTCAGGAACCCCGTGGGGATCGTGTTCGACACCGACGGCGATCTCATCGTCGCGAACTGTGGCGGAAACTCGCTCTCACGCGTCGGAGCAGACGGGACCGCCGAGCTGTGGGTCCAGAGCGAGTTCCTGCGCTGTCCCAACGGCATCACCCTCGCCCCCGACGGCAACCTCTACGTCGCGAACTTCATGGACGGAAACGTCGTCCGCGTGACGCCCGCGGGTGAGGCGAGCGTCTTCGCGACGCTTCCGGGCAACAACAACGGCCACATCGTCTTCGGGAACGGCCTCCTCTACGTCGTCGCCCGTGCCAACCATCAGATCTACGAGCTCACTCTCGACGGCGAGCTCACGCTGATTGCCGGAAACGGAGGCCGCGGGCTCGATGACGGACCGGCCCTCGAGGCGACGCTCTCGCTTCCAAACGACGTGGCCCTGAGCCCGGACGGCCGGATCCTCTACTGGAACGACGTGGGCGTCACGGGCCCGGATCCTCAGACGCTCACCCCGACGTTCATCCGCTACGTGGTCCTCTCGCCGGACGGCTGAAGCGCCGTATCCCCGAGGCGCTCAGCCCGGCTCGGCCCAGCGAACGATGATCGAAGCGACGGGCGACGGCCGCGTTCGAAGCCGGCTGATCCATACGAGTAGCGATCGCGACGACGTCCCGGTGCCCCGCCTCCCATTGCTGAGTACGGGCTGCCTGGAGAGAATGTCCGGCGAACGATAGCGATAGGGAGGACGATGCAGCTCGAAGGGAAAGTCGCACTCATAACCGGCGGGTCCGCAGGGCTCGGGTCGGCCCTCGCGAGACGCTTCGCCGAGGAAGGCGCGGCCGTATCTATTTGCGGTCGCCGCGAAGACCCGGTCAAGGCGACCTGCGCCGAGGTCGAGTCGGTCGGCGGGCGCTGTCTGGGCGTCGTCGCGGACGTCACGGATCCGGATGACGTGGCTCGCTGGCTCTCACTCGCGAAGAGCGAGCTCGGTCCGATCGACGTGCTCGTGAACAACGCGTCCGTCCTTGGGGACCGCATCGCTATCGAGCATTACGACCTGGACACGTGGCGGGATGTGATCGAGGTGAATCTCACCGGTGCGTTCGTCTGCGCGAAGACCGTCGTCCCCTACCTGCGCGAGACGGGCGGCTCGCTGATCAACGTCTCATCGGGCGTCGGCGACCACGGCCGTCCGCTCTGGGGTGCCTACTGCGTGTCAAAAAACGGTCTCGAGGCCATGTCCGAGCTCATGGCTGGAGAGGTTTCGGAAGACGGGGTGCGGGTAAACGCGGTCGATCCGGGTAGCATGAGGACGGCCATGCGCGCCGCGGCCTATCCCGAGGAGGACCCGTTGACGCTGCCGGAGCCATACGGTGTCACGGACGTCTTCGTCTACCTGGCGTCGGACCGCTCGAAGGAAATCTCGGGAGAACGGTTCCGCGCCAAGGAGTTCGATATCGCGGTTCGCTGACCACCTACCAGCGGTACACGGTCCAGGCGCCGCACTCCGCGGACGTACAGATCAGACGGACGCGAAACGGGGAGTCGTCGCTCCGTGGGGCCCGGTGCTCCTCGACGAGGCGGGCCATCGGGCTGTCGCACCGCGGGCAGGAGGGCTCGCCGCCGGGGCCGGAGTGCTCCCGGTCGTGCGACTCGAGCGCGTCGCTCTGTTCAGGGTCGAGCAGAGGTCCGATGTTCTCTTCGTTCACGTCGTCTATCGTCGTCGTGCCGGCGCACCGGCCAGATCACACGGAGTATTCAGGAGAAGCGGGTGAACGATACCGGAGATGGCGTCGACACTGCCAGCCCGACGCGGGGGACCGGCGATCTCGTCAGGGGATACCGGGACGAGTTCCCGATCCTCGGAAGCAAGACGTACCTGAACTCGAACTCGCTGGGCGCTCTCTCGAAGCGGTCCATCGCCGAGCGCCACGAATACGAGCGTCTCTGGAACGAGATGGGCGCGGCCGCCTGGTACGAGATCTGGTGGAACAAGCTAGAGCAGGTCCGCACACAGTTCGGGATGACGATCGGGGCTCCCGCCGAGTCCATCGCGCTCATGCCGAGCGTCTCGGGCGCGCTCGCGACGGTATCGGGAGGGCTTCAGGCGGCGGGAGACCGACGAAAGAAGATCGTGATCACCTCGCTCGATTTCCCGACGCTCGGGCACCACTACTACTCCCGCGAGTCGCTCGGCTACGAAGTGGTCATGGTGGAGAGTCATGACGGCGTGACCGTACCTCTCGAGGCGATCCGCGCCGCCGTGGATGAGGACACATTGATGCTCGCGACGTCGCACGTGTTCTTCACCTCCGGGACCACCCAGGACGCGCGTCATCTGGCCGAGATCGCCCACGAATCGGGGGCGTACATCCTACTGGACGCGTATCAGTCAAATGGACAGATCCCGATCGATGTAGGGGACATGGGTGTGGATTTCCTTACGTCCGGTGGGCTGAAATGGCTATGCGGAGGGCCGGGAGCCGCATATCTCTATGTGGATCGTAACGTGGATATCCTCCCGACGACCCTGTCATGGTTCGGTGTGGAAAACCAGTTCGGGTTCGAATTGAGGGCCCGTCCGAGGACCGATGCCCGTCGATTCGAGCTCGGGACTCCGGCCGTCGGGTGCGCCTATACGGCAGCCGGAGGGCTCTCCATCGTCCTCGAGGCCGGCATCGAGCGGATCGCCGAGCGGAACCGAATGCTCGCCCGCGACCTTCGCGAGCGACTCGCCGACGCGGGGCACCAGCTGCATCAGGCTGACGGCCCCGACGTTCGCTCGGCGCTCGTGCTGGTGGAGCACGTCGAGGCGGCCCAGGCCGTTCGCTGGTTGGCGGAGAACGACGTCATCGTCGATTCCAGGGGGCACCTGCTCCGGTTCTCCCCTCACTTCTACAACTCGATCGACGACAACGTGCGAGCGGTAGAGGTGCTACAGGACTTCCAGCCCTAGGCAGTGATACATGGAACGTGGCGTCGAGATCTTCGCGGCCATCAACTTCATCGTGATGGGGCTATCGCATGTCGTGGCTCCGACCGCGTGGAAGGAGTTCTTCACCGTCCTTCACTCCAAGGGCACCGCCGGCAGCATCATGAATTGCTTCCTCTCGATCGGAATGGGCGCGTTCATCGTCGCGTTCCACCCCGGATTCGACGGCGTCGTCCCATCGCTGCTGACGATCTACGGGTGGCTTTCGCTCCTCAAGGGCACCGTCTACCTGCTCTTCCCGCATCTCGGGGTGAAGAGCATCGAAACGCCCACGAAGAAGGATGCGAAGCTCTTCATCATCCCCGGGATCGTGCTCACGGGGCTCGGCGTCGCGCTGCTCGTGTACCCGCGGTTTTAGAGGCCGCGTGATCGAGCGCGTGGTCGTCCCGACTTCCGGGAAGGGGCTGTACGAGTTCACCGGCGAGGTGCAGGACGCGGTGACCGCGAGCGGCGTCGACGAAGGGCTGTGCACCGTCATGGTGCAGCACACCTCGGCGAGCCTGACGATCCAGGAGAACGCCGACCCCTCCGCCCGACGCGACCTCGAGGACTGGCTCGAGCGTCACGTGCCGGAGAACGACCCACACTTCACGCATACCCACGAGGGCCCCGACGACATGCCCTCCCACATCCGTGCTGCGCTGACCTCGACGACCCTGTCGATTCCGGTGGTCGAGGGCCGGCTCGCGCTGGGCACCTGGCAGGGCATCTACCTCTGGGAGCACCGCCGCCGTGGGTCCGGCCGCGGGTGCGTCATCCATGTCGGCCCATGAGCCAGACGAGAACGGCGTGACGACACCCGGCGGCGTCTCGGGCCGCACCCTCGGGCTGTGGATGTGCACGGCGCTCGTCGTGGGCAACATGATCGGCTCGGGCGTCTTCCTGCTGCCCGCGTCGCTCGCGCCTTTCGGCGGGATCAGCATCGTCGGCTGGCTGGTCTCGACCGGCGGCGCGCTCTGTCTGGCGCTCGTGTTCGCACGGCTCGGCGCGAAGATCCCGAAGATCGGCGGGCCGTACGCGTACGCCCGCCACGGATTCGGAGACTTCGGCGGGTTCATCGTGGCCTGGTCGTACTGGATCTCCATCTGGACGACGAACGCCGCCCTGGCGGTCGCGTTCGTCAGCTACTCGACCGTCTTCGTCCCCGCGCTCGCGAGCTCCCCGGCCCTCGGTGGAATCGCATCGCTCGGAATCCTGTGGATTCTGACGTTCGTGAACGTCCAGGGAGTCCACCACGCTGGCCGGGTACAGCTCGTGACGACGATTCTGAAGATCCTGCCGCTCGCCGCGATCGGGCTATTCGGGTTCTTCTCGTTCGATGCGTCGCACTTCACTCCGTTCAACCCCTCCGGCGGTTCGGCGTTCGGCGCGATCTCCACGACGGTGACGCTCACGCTCTGGGCCTTCCTGGGACTCGAGTCCGGCACGATTCCGGCCGGAGACGTGAAGGATCCGACGAGAACGATCCCACGGGCGACCGTCATGGGCACGCTAACGGCGGCCGTCATCTACATCGTCTGCACGGTCGCGGTCATGGGACTGATCGCACCGGCGGATCTTGCGAACTCGACGGCGCCGTTCGCCGACGCCGCTGGAACGATGTGGGGGTCGGCGGGAGTCATGATCATCGGGGCGGGCGCCGCGATCTCCTGTTTCGGAGCGCTCAATGGCTGGGTCCTGCTTGCCGGTCAGATGCCGCGTGCGGCCGCGCTCGACGGACTTCTTCCCGAGCCCTTCGCCCGACTCAACGCGATGGGAACGCCGGTGGTGGGGCTCATCTTCTCGAGCGTCGTCTCGACCGTCCTGATCGGGATGAACTACACCCGCGGCCTGGTCGGGGCGTTCACGTTCCTGATCCTGCTCGCCACGCTAGCGACGCTGCTGCCCTACGTGCTGTCCAGCATGACGGCCCTGATGATGGCGCTCCGGGAGCGGGGCGTGGCCGGCGCGGGTTCGCAGGCGGGACGGATGGCGGTGGCGTCGCTCGCGTTCGGATTCTCGCTATGGGCCATCATCGGCGCCGGCGAATCCACCGTGTACTGGGGCTTCGTCCTCATCATCGTCGGGCTGCCCGTCTACGCTCTCATGCGGTACCGTACGGGATCGGCGTCACCGGAGGCCTGAGCCGCCAGGGAGGATCGATTGGACTCGTTTGCCGGAAGAACCGTCAGGGACGACCGGGACGGCTACGCGCTGATCATGGCGCGGCAGGACAACCACCCGAGGATCGGCGAGTCCGCGCCGGACTTCGAGTTGGACCTGTATGACGGGACGGGCCGCATCCGGTTGTCTTCGTTTCGAGGGGATCGGCCGGTCGTGCTGATCTTCGGATCCCTTACCTGAGGCCCGTTCGCCCGGGCGTCAGGTGACGTCCTTTCCCTGCACGAGCGGTACGGAGACCGCGCCGAGTTCATCGTGGTCTACATCCGCGAAGCGCACTCGACCGACGGCTGGACGATCGACACTTCCGGCTGGTCGATCATCGCGGATCCGACGGACGACACCGAGCGGAAGGCCGCGGCGGCCCAGGCGTGCTCGATGCTGCGCTTCCCATTCAGGGTCGTGGTCGACGACATGGACGACACGGTCGCGACACAGTGGAGCGCGTGGCCCGAGCGCCTCTTCGTGGTGGACACCGACGGCATCGTCCGGTACACGGGCGAGCAGGGCCCATTCGGGTTCTGGCCGCTCCGCGACACCCCGCCGATGGTCGTCGAGGAGGGCTTCAGCCCGGGCGAGCCGCTCGACGAGTTCCTCGAAGAGTTCCTGCGCTGACCGCGGGCCGTGATCGGACTGATGATCTTCCTCAACCCCAGATCGCAGGTTTAGATGAGCGAACAACCGAGCGTCTTCCGGCGTGGACTCGTCGAGTTCGTCGTCATCGTTTTCGGCGTGCTCATGGCACTGGCACTCGAGAGCTGGTGGCAGGGCCAACAGGATGCGGCTCTTGCCGAGGAGTACCTCGAGTCGTTGCGCGACGAGGCGCGGGCGGGCGTGTCCATCGTCGAAAACGTCTCGTCGGTCACCGGGCTCAAGCGGCGCTGGCTCACGCGGGCGAACGCCGTCTACGAGGCCGGACTGGTCGCGGACAGCCCGGCGGTCTTTCTCGAGGGGGCCCTTCAGGGTTCGGGGATTCCCGTCGTGCCGCAGCTTTCGGACGCGGTATTCGAAGACCTGCAGAGCACCGGACGGCTGAGCCTCTTCGATGACGCCGCGACCCGGCGGGAGATCATCTCGGGGTATACGAACATCCAGGCCATGCTACAGCGGCAGGCAAGCGCCGATGTGAACATCGGGAGCCGGCTTCACGCGCTCGCCTCTCGGTACGCCCCCGTGGGGGCCTTCTCCCTGACCGGCCCGCGAGTCCGCTACAACCCCGACGGTGCCTCGCTCGCCTCGGTCCGCCAGGCGGCGATCGGACTGTCGAACGACCCGCAGTTCGCGGGGCAGCTGAGAGCGGCGTTCCGGGCCCTCGACCACGAGGAGAACGTCCTCGGTCAGCTACTCGGCGTCCTGCAGGAGCAGCTGATCGTGCTCGAGGGCGGCGAGCGGCCGCAGCGACCGTCGTTCCGCGATCTCGCCGAGGCCGAAGCCGCCCTGGAGGCTAATAGGTCCGGAAGTACCGATTCCTCTGGTACTCGTTGAACGGGGCGACACGCACGATCGGCAGGTCCTGAGTGTCGACCACCCGCATCATGGGCACCTGCTGCCGACGCGCCATCTGCCGCTCGGCAAACTGGCGCATGCGGTTCATCTGATCCTCGGACATCTGGCTCGCGTCCCTCCCGCCCATCATCCCCGCCAGCACCTCCTCCACCGACTCCGGTGTCACCTGTAGCACGTGATCGGTCCAGTTCCAGGTGATCAGGTTGTCGTCGGTCTCGGGCTCGAGCAGGTAGCTGATCAGGTTCCCGCGGGACTGCGCGGTCGGGATGTAGTACCACCCCTGCCCCACCTCCACCTCCTCCTGCTCCTTCTCGACGGAAACCGACTGGAGATAGTGCCCCTGGAAGTAGTTGTCCCGACGGACTTCGGTCGCGTAGTAGACCTCGGCAGAGATCGTCGTGGGGGCCTGGAAACCGTACACCGCGATGTCGTGGTCCATGAGGCGCGGAAGGATCGGCGCCATGGAGGGCGGCAGCAGATAGCCGACCGGGCGCGTCGTCGTTCGTGTCGGAACCCACTTCAAGTAGACCGGCACGGTCTCGAGCGTGTAGCCCTCGCCCTCCTCGTTCGGCATCCAAACGGGCTCGTCGCCCCGGTTCGCGAGCTCGTACTCCAGAACGATCTCGTCGCCGCCCGTCGTCCCGGCCAGGATCGCGCGCTGCCGAGCACCGTTCGTGACGGCGCGGATCGCGTCCCGCTGGTCCGCCGCCGCTCGCAGAATCGTGCTGGTCGCGATGAACTGCCCTCGGATCTGGTGGTAGTAGCGCTCTTCCTCCGGGATCGCGACGACGGTGCCGTCACTCATCACTCGGTGCGTGTTGGACGGCGTCTCGAGCAGGATGCCGATCGAGTTCGTGAGGCCCGTGTACACGTGGTGCTTTCGCGGCTCCACGGACGTCGAGCCCCAGCCCCGCACGTCGTTCTCCGTGCGGACGCCGGAGTAGTCGAACGAGACGTAGTCCTCCTGGATCGCCGCCTCACGAATGAGCGGGAAGATGTTCTCGTAGGGATAGGCCCTGAGCTCGGCGTCCCCGGCCGGGTTGAGCGTGCCCTGATAGGTGATGACGTAGGGCGACGAGCCGCCGTGGTGACCATCGAGGTGGATATCCGGCGTCCACTCGTTCATCACCTGCGTGACGAGCGCGTGGATCTCCTGCGACTCGAGCTTCAGGTAGTCGCGGTTCATGTCGAACCCCTGCTCGTTCGTCCTGCGGCGGACCTCGCCGCCGTCAGGATTGATGAGCGGGATGACGAGGACGATCACGTCGTCCAGCACGTCGCGCAGATCGCCGGCGACGAGTTCTTTGGCCACGAGCTGCGCGGCCTCCTTGGGCGACACCTCCCCTCCGTGCACCGACGGGGCGATCAGGACGATCGTCTTGCCGCTCCGGAGGGCGTCCTGGGGCGTCGTGATCGGGGGATCGGCGATCGTGATCATGTTGAACGGCCGATCGAGCAGCGTCCGGGTGAGCGGCTGCATGCTCACGATGTCGCTCATCGCGTCGAGCTCGTACCAGAACTTCATTAGCGGCTCGAACGGGGTCGGGCCGGAGCGGAAGTTCTGCTGCTCCTGCCACGTCTGCGGGAGCTCCTGGGACGCCGCTGGCGCCGGCAAGGCAGCCCCGGCTGGCAGGACAGCGCCGAGGAGAAGCAACAGGGTCGCAGGTCTGCGCTGAAGGGTCCTTGTCATGGCTCGATCTGGGCTCGGGGACGTGGGCGGCGATCACTTCGGCAACACCATACCGGCCGTGAACGCTGTCGCACCACGGTCCCTCCAGGCACGCAGTCCCGTGCTGCTCGACCCACGGTCGTGACGAGGGCATCGGGCAGTCCGTAGGTTCAGGCGTTCATCTCACCCTCGACTCAGGATCAGCAGTGACGACACGACGAGATTTCGTACAGTCCACGGCCCTTGCGGGCGCGGCGCTCACGATCGCTCCCCGGCTCGGCGCAGCCTCCTCACCTCGGCCTCGACCGGCCCCGAAGAGGATCCTCGTCCTCGGTGGCACGGGCTTCATCGGGCCCCACACCGTTCGCACCGCCGTCGAGCGTGGCCACGAGGTGTCCATCTTCACGCGAGGCAGGACGCAGGCCGACCTCCCGGACGGCGTCGAACAACTGGTCGGCGACAGGGAAGACGACCTCACGGCGCTCGAGGGTCGGACCTGGGACGTCGTACTCGACAACAACTCGCGGGACTACCGGTGGGTACAGAAAAGTACGGAACTGCTGAAAGATGCGGCCGAGCACTACCTGTTCGTCTCATCGATCTCCGCGTACGACCAGAGCACCATCGGTGGGTACGACATCGCTGAGCGAGTGCTGTGGGAGCCGATCATCGATGAGAGCTACCGCCGGTTCGAGCCGGAGGACGGCTGGAAGGACGGGGACGAGGCCCCCTACGGCCTGACCAAGGCGCTCAGCGAGAACATCTGCCACGCCGCGTTTCCGGGTCGGACGACGGTCGTTCGGCCGGGGCTGATCGTCGGGCCCGGCGACAGGACCGACCGCTTCACGTACTGGCCGGTGCGGATCGATCAGGGGGGCGAGGTGATGGCGCCCGGGAACCCGGAACATTCGAACCAGATCATCGATCAGCGGGATCTGACCGAGTGGATCGTCCACCTCGCCGAGAACGGCATCATGGGCGACTTCAACGGCACCGGCCCCACGGGCAGGATGTCGATGGCCGAGATGCTCTACGGCGTGCGGGCCGTGACGTCGGCGGAGGTGAAGTTCACCTGGGTGTCCGAGTCGTTCCTGCAGGAGCAGGACATCCGGCCCTGGCAGCATATGCCCGCCTGGATGCCGGGCGACGCGCTCTCGTTCGTGAGCGTCGAGCGGGCCGTCGACGCGGGACTGACGTTCCGGCCGCTCGCGATCACGGCGCGCGACACGCTCGAGTGGGACAAGACGCGTCCGGCCGAGGAGCGGGAGAATCGCCGAGCGGGGATCCCGCTCGAGCGCGAGGCCGAGGTGCTCGCCGCCTGGCACGCCCGTGGCTGACTGGCTGTCCGTCGGAGACACGGCCAGCCGGAGTCTGACGCTCACCAGCGAGAGCGTGGCGACGTTCGCCGAGCTGAGCGGCGACTACAACCCGCTCCACTTCGACGAGGACTTCGCCGCGGGCACGTCCTTCGGCCGACTCGTCGTCCAGGGGGGGCTCACCACCGGGTTGCTGCACGCGCTCGTGGCGATGGACATGCCGGGCCCGGGGACCGTCTTCTTGAGCCAGAACTGGAAGTTCACGGCCCCGGTCTTCATCGGCGACACGATCACGGGACACGCCGAGGTTCTGAGCGTCCACGACTCGAAGCCCGTGTGTCAGCTTTCCGTGCGGGTCGAGCGGCAGGACGGCGAGACCGTGCTCGAAGGCGAGACCTGGTGTTACACGTTCCATCCGGACGGCTCGTAGACGACGGCACGTACCGGTGCGTAGCGTTCGAGGAGCCGCGCGTCCCTTCACCCGGAGACCATCCATGATCCGTCGACACCCCCTCGCCTCCGCCGTCCTCGCCCTGCTGGGTGGAGCCCTCGCGCTGTTTGCGAGCCCCGCCTCGGGTCAGGAGTCGTGGTCGGTCTACATCTCTACAGACATGGAGGGACTGAGTGGTGTCGGGGCACCCGGGATGACCCAGGGGAACGGCAAGGACTACTCGGTCGGCCGCCGCATGGTGACTCGGGAGATCCAGCGCGTGGTCGCGGGGATCCGCTCGGCAGCCGCGGAACGCGGGGTACAGTCGGTGCGGATCGTGGTCAACGACTCGCACGGCGACCATGCAAACGCCCTGATCGAGGACTTCCCGCCCGGCGTCGAGTACGTGCAGGGAAGCCTCAAGCCGCTGGGGATGGTGGCGGAACTCGACGGCACGTTCGACGCGGTCATGTATCTGGGATACCACGCTCGGGCCGGACAGCCCGGATTCCTCGCCCACACGGGATCCGGCCTGGTGCTCGACATGAGCATCAACGGAATCCCCGCTGGCGAAGGGGAGATGAACGCGGCGTTCGCCGGGGCGCACGGCGTGCCCGTCGTGCTGATCGCCGGGGACGCCGACTACGTCCGCTTCGCGAGGGAGACCTACGCCGCCCGGTCCGAGGCAGTCGTCACCAAGACCGCCGTGACCGCCCACGCCGCCCACCTGCGACCGGTCGACGAGGTCCAGGACGAGCTGGAGGCGAAGGCGCGGACGGCGATGTTGGACCTCGATGCGCACGAGCCCTGGGACGTCGGGCCGGCGTTCATGGTCGAGATGGAACTCAACAACGCGACCCACGTGGAAGTGGCAGCCGGCCTGCCGGGTGTGGAAAAGGTGGGGCCGCTCACGGTGCGGTTCACCGAGTCGGATCCGGAGCGGGCCTACCGCATGATCCGGATCCTCTACCGCTTCCTGAGAATGTAGGTCCGAAAGGCCGGGAGCCTTCGGCCAGAGCTCGCCCGCACGGGCCCCGACGTCCGGTCAGTCGTCGATGAATATGTCCAGCGCCAGCGCCTGGTAGAGGAAGTTGTCGACGAACACGGTCGTGAAGATCTAACGGCCCGGGGCGAAGTCCTCCCCCAGCACGTCGCTGACGACGAGGTCTTCCTCCCTCGACAGGTTCAGGATGGCCCCCGGGCCGATCCGGAGGAAACCGGTGAGCCGCTCGCAGTCCGTGGAGACCCCGTCGATCGTCACGAAGCCGTCGAGCGGCTGAAGGAGCCGACCCTCTGACGTCTGGGCCCAGAAACCGGCGACGATCAACAGGCAATCGCCTGTCAGCGTGAACGCCTGGATCTCTTCCGTGGTGGGGTTCTCGACTGTCGCTGAAATCCTCAACGTCGTCGGGTTGCGCGACACGACCTCGCCGGAGCCCCGCAGGATCAGCCCGCTGTGCAGGGTCACCACGGGGTCGAAGTCGGGAGGAAACGGAGGAGGAGCCGGCGGGTCACGCGTGATGACCTGTCTACAACCTGTCAGCAGGACGAGCAGCCCGAAGCAGATCGGTGCAGCGCGACGCAACGCGTCGCGTACCCGGCGTGGGGTCATGCTCCTCCCCGAAGTGACGGTCCGTGTTCTCACGAATCCGACGATTCAACTGACCGCTGCGTCACACAGCCTGACCGGTCGGCCGGCGTTAGTCGGAGCGCAGCGTGATTAGCGGGTCGACGCGAGCGGCCCGACGTGCGGGAAGATATGTCGCTCCGAGCGCGACGAGGAGCAGAATCGCCGCGGTGACCGCAAACGTCAGCGGATCCGTCGGGCTGACGCCGAACAGCAGCGACTCCATTACGCGGGTCAGGGCGAGTGCGCCCACCAGGCCCGCGACGAGTCCGACGGCCGCGACTTTGCCGCCCTGCACGACCACGGCCCGGCCGACCTGTCCTGAACGCGCGCCGAGCGCCATGCGGATGCCGATCTCCTTCGCGCGCTGACCGACGGTATAGGAAATCACGCCGTAGATGCCGACGATCCCGAGTAGCAGGGCGATGCCGGCCGCGACCGCGAGCACGACCATCGTGAACCCGGTCGACACGTTTGCGTTCGCCACGAGGCGCTCGAGCGTGGAGGCGTTCGCGAGGGGGACCCGCCCGTCGAGGTCCCGAATCACTGCTCGGGCCGGCATGAGGAGTCCCGTCGGGGGCACGCTCGTGCGCACCATGTACGAGAGCTCATACGAAGACGACTCGTAGATCGGGGACCCGGGGAGCAACGGCAGGTAGGCCATTGGCGGGTCATCCGCGAGCTCACGTACGGGAGTGTTGGCGACGATCCCCACCACTTCGAACCACGGCGCGTTCGAACCCGGCCGGAAGCGCTGGCCGATCGGATCTTCGTTCGGCCAGTAGGTCTCGCCGAGACGCTCGCTGATCACGGCGAGGGGACGGGCATTGTCGTGATCGGCGCGTGTCGGTAGGCGACCTCGCAGAAGCCTGATCCGCATCGTTTCGAAGAACGAGTCGCTCACCCGACGCATCGCGACGACACCCGGAACCGATGACGGATCCGGCGCGCGACCCTCGACATCCAGCTGAATCCCGGCCCAGCTCCCGCACATGGGCAGACAGTTGGAGACGGCGACCCCGTCGACTCCAGGGAGGGCCGCGATCCGATCAGCCGCCTCTCGGTGAAACGCGACCGCGCCCGCTCGATCCGAGTAGTCGGAGGAGGGCAGCCCCACGCTGAAGGTGAGGACGTCGCTGGCGTCGAATCCCGGATCGAGAGTGACGAGGTTGACGAAGCTGCGCGACATGAGTCCGGTCGCGACGAGTAGCACCATGGCGAGGGCGACCTGGGTCGCTACGAGCACCGACCTGCTGCGAGCGCCGTTGGGACCGGCACTCGCCCGGGCATCGCCCGATTTGATCGTGTGCGCCAGGGACGGCGTCCGGCGGAGGGCCGGAAGCAAACCGAACAGGACGCTGGTCACGAACGAAATCGACAGGGCGACGCCGACGACCGCCGGGCTCAGGCCGATCTCGGCCAGCCTCGGCAGATCGGCCGGGCCGAACGCGACGAGCATTCGTACGGCGCCGAGAGCCAGCGCCACCCCCACCGCCCCGCCCAGAAGCGAGAGCAACAGCCCCTCGGCCATGAAGTAGCGAACGAGCTCCACACGACCGGCTCCGAGCGCCCGCCGCATCGCGGTCTCCCGGTGTCGACTCTCGGCCCTGACGAGCAGCAGGTTGGCCACATTCGCGCACGTGAGCAGCAGGACGAAGACGACGCTCCCGAGGAGAATCCAGAGCGTCTTCTCGGACTCCCGAACCACTTCCTCCTTCAGACTCGGCAGGATGGGCGTGAGCTGCGAGTCCTCGAGCATCTCCACGACACCGGGTCCGAAGCGAGCCGGAAGTCCCGTCAGAAGAACGGCGAGCTCGGCCGCCGCCGATTCGGGCGTCGCCCCTGGAGCCAGTCTCGCGACGCCACCTCGCGAGAAGCCCCCGAAGTCCGCGACGTCGGGCGCCACCCAGAGCGGAACCCAGAGATCGAGCTCCTTCCGAGGGTACTCGAACCCGGCTGGCATCACCCCCCTGATCTGCACGGGCTGACCATCCAGCCGGATCACTCTCCCGATCGCGTCCGGCGAGCCGCCGAAGCGTTCGTACCAGAGATCGTGGCTGATCACGACCCCTCCCTGCCCGACCCTCGCCTCTTCGTCGCCAAACGCCCGACCCGCCACGGGTGGGGTCCGCATGGCCGCGAAGAACGACGGCGTGACGGCCGCCGCCGACAACCGCTCGGGCTCGTCGGCGGCCAGGGTGAAGTCGGCGTAGAGCCAGACGGCCATGTCCCGGAGCTGGGTCGACCCCTGCGAGTAATGGGCGAACAGGCCGTCCGTCATCGACAATCCACGCTCGGAGCCGAGCCCGGGCGCCGCGTGATCCATCCAGACGAGCTCGTCCGAATCGGGGTACGGCAGAGGATCGATGACGGTGGACTGAACGAGGCTGTAGACCGCGGTCGTCGCACCCACGCCCAACGCCAGCGTGAGCACCGATGCCGTCGTGAACCCGGGCGACCGACGGAGGCGACGCGACGCCTGCTTCAGTTCCAGGAGGCCCCTGGTGATGCGTTCGAAGCCTGACCGCCCTCGGTCCGGGGAACGGCCCCGGTCCCCGTCGCGAAACCGCTCGCGGATCGCATGGAAGGGAAGGCCGGCGAACTCCCGCAGCAGGAAAAGCGCGCTGCCTGGCGCGCCCTCGCGGCGAACGTCCGACAGTTGGCGGCGAAACGTGCGGACCATGTCCGGACCCATTCTCTCCCGATACGCACGCGGGTAGAGGGTGAGTGCGGCAGAAAACACCGCTGCCCAGAAGCCGGGACCGTGGAGGTCGGGATCGGGATGTCGGGCAGGCATGACCTAGGCTCCCGCTGGCAGCATGAAGAGGTCCCGCTCGGCCGCCAGCCGGACGAGCTCATGAAGGCGCGCGGCTTCGGCGGCCGTGACCGCGCGACCGAGACCCGTCAGCCTGAAGTACTGCCGTCGCCCATCCGTCGAGATCCGCGCGACATCGGGCGCCCGCTCGATCAGGCCGTCGTCCGCCAGACGCTTGAGGGCCTGGTAGAGGCTCCCCGTCGTGGGACGCAGACGGCCGTTCGACCGGTCCTCGATCTCCTTGCCGAGCGCGTATCCGTGACTCTCGCCGGCTCCGAGCGCGAGAAGCAGATGAAACGAGAGGTTGCTCAGCGGCAGGAAGCCGCGCGGATCTCGTGAATCCGGCATGGTCGGTCCACTCTCCTGGATAGTGTGACAACCAATCTAGTTGCCTACACTATAGATGCGCCAGCACGAATCATGTCCTGGAAACAGCAGAGGGCGAGAGGGTTGTCAGAGCCGGGTCAGTCGGTGCGCGCCAACACCTCTTCAGGCTCGTACCCCGCGGTTCGGAGCACGCGCTCGACCGTCTCCCCGATCTTCGAGTCCGGCGTCGATGCCCCCGCGGTGAGACCGATGTTCACTTCGCCGGCTTCGAGCCAGTCGGTCTCGATCAGGATCTCGTCTTCCATGATCTTCTTGTGCGATATGGAGCCCGCGAGCGGGTCGATACAGGCCGCGTCCTCGATATGGAAGGTCCGGGCGTGCTGTGCACACAGGTGCGCGAGGTGGTTCGTGTTCGAGGAGTTGTAGCCGCCGATCACGACCATCACGTCCGGCGGATTCGTCATCATGTCCTCCACGGCGTCCTGCCGGTCCTGCGTCGCCGAACAGATCGTGTCGAAGCTCCGGAACCGATCCGGAACGGCGTCATTCCCATACCGTTCGGCGATCGCTTCCCCCAAACGCGCCGCGATCGCGAGAGACTCCGAGGCCAACATCGTCGTCTGGTTGGCGACCCCGATTCTCCCGAGATCGACGTCGGGGTCGAACCCCGGTGACGCGCAGTGGGCGAAGCGTTCGGCGAACTGGTCACGATCTCCCTCCCCGCGGATGTAGTCACAGACGAGGTCGGTCTCGTCCATGTCGCGGACGATGAGCTGGCGCCCTCCGTCGTACTTCCGCACCTGCGAGCTCGTCGCGCGGGTCTCCTCGTGCCAGTGCTTGCCGTGGATGATCGCCGTGAAGCCGTCGCGGCTGTAACTCTCGACACGCTTCCACACGTTGAGCACCGAGCCGCACGTGGTGTCGACCAGGATGCACCCGAGCTCACGCAACGTGTTGAAGTCCTCCAGCGTCACGCCGAAGGCCGGGATGATCACCACGTCCTCGGTCGTCACACCCGAGAAGTCGAAGGCGCCACCCTCGGCGGGGTAGAGGAATGCGATGTCCATTTCCTGCAGCCGGCGATTCACGTGCGGGTTATGGATGATCTCGCCAACCAGGAAGATCCGCCGGTCCGGGAATTTCTCGCGGGATTCGTACGCGTACTCGACGGCGCGGTCGACGCCGTAACAGAACCCGAAGCTCTTCGCGAGCCGGAAGTGGAGCCGCCCGGCGCGAAGCTCGTAGTCACGCTCGCGGATCAGCTGTACGAGGGCACTCCCATACTCGGAGTCGAGGACGGGCTGGATCTCCTTTCGAAGACCCAGGCCCCGCCGGAAGTACCGCTCGTCGGCGGTCGAGACGGTGCGGGCACTCGTCCCGGGCTGGTCGGGTTTCATGGTGGACAGGCTAGGGGCCTCTGCAATCTTTGTCCATTTCGTCGGATCCCGACCTCTGCATACGAATCGGCAAGGGGGTCTGTTCCGCTCCGACGCGCGCGGCGTACCATGCCTGGTTGGCGCAAGGCGGACCGATCGGCAGTCCCTGTGCGCCCGGGGGTGCCAAATAGGCTGAAAACACGCGGGATTCCGGCTTTTGACCGGGGCCCGGAACGTGCACCTCCACGCGAGACCCGCGGGAACCAGGTCGCCTGCGGCCTCAGACACGAATCATGGACGGCCCGGACGGGTACGCTGCCTTACGAGGACCGAGCCTCGCCGGACCGCGACCGCCCGAGACGTCGAACAGATAGAAAAATGAACGAAGACAACGAACACCTCGAAGTCGACGAGCCGGAGGAGGACACCACAACCACCTCCGAGACCGAGCCTGGGGCCGAGGTCCCGGCCGACGCGACCGAGACTGAAGCGACGGTCGCCGAGGCCGGTGACAACAGGCTTCGGCTTCCGGTCGTGCCGCTTCGCGGAACCGTCGTCTTTCCGTCCGTCGCGGCGCCGATCGCGGCCGGTCGCGACAAAACGATGAAGGCCATCGAGGCCGCGATTCAGGGGGACAAGCTCCTGTTCGCGGTCGCACAGTTCGATGCGGACGTCGAGGACCCGGTTCCCGAGGCGCTTCACGCCGTGGGCACGATCTGTCGCATCGCCCAGATGCAGAAGGTGCCGGGCGGGATCCAGATGGTCATCCAGGGGGATGCGCGCGGCGCCGCGCTGGAGTACGTGGATAAGGACGGGTATCTCGAGGTCGTCGTGGGACGCATGGAGGACATGGCACCGCTCGACGAGGATGATCCGGCCTTCGCGGCGCTCTACAAGGAAGTTCACGAGCGGGCTTCCGAGGTCAGCAAGATGCGAGGGGTGCCGAAGGAGATCGTGGATCACCTGCTGGGCGGCGTCTCGACTCCGGGCGAGCTCGCGGATCTCGTCTCCTTCTACACCGAGCTCGATGTCGAGGAGAAACAGGAGCTTCTCGAGTCGCTCTCTGTCGAGGACCGGCTTCGGAAGCTGATCATCCACCTGCAGAGGCAGATCGGACTGCTCGAGGCCCAGGAGGAGATTCGCGAACAGGTCCAGGAAGAGCTGGGCGAGCGCCAGCGCGAGATCTACCTGCGCGAGCAGATGAAGACGATCCAGAAGGAGCTCGGCGAAGACGTCGACTCTCAGGAGCTCGACGATCTGCGCGAGCGGATCGAGGCGCTCGACCTGCCCGAGGAAGCGCGCGGCGAGGTCGACCGTGAGCTCCGGCGGCTGGAGCGCATCCCGCGCGAGTCGGCCGAAGCACAGGTGGTCCGGACGTTTCTCGAGACAGTGGCCGATTTGCCGTGGTCTGAGACCACCCCGGATCAGCTCGACATCGCCGAAGCCGAGGACATCCTCGACCGCGACCACTACGGGCTGCAGTCGGTCAAGGATCGCGTCCTCGATTTCCTCGCGGTCCGGAAGCTCCAGCTCGAGGCGGAGGCGGAGCGCGACTGCGGTGAGGAAGAGGATGCCGAAGAGTCGGCGGAAGGTGCGGTCGGCGCCGGGACGGATACGGATGCGGATACGGACGTGGAGTCGCCAGACGACGAGACCACGGCCGAGGCCGACGAGCAGCCGAGCCCGGGAAGCGAAGAGGACGACGACTGCCTGGGGCACGCGGACGACCGGACCGGGCAGACGCTGCTGTTCGTCGGACCACCGGGTGTCGGCAAGACGTCGATCGCGAAGTCGATCGCGGACTCGCTCGGGCGGAAGTACGTACGTGTTTCGCTCGGTGGCGCCCGCGACGAGGCGGATATCCGGGGCCACCGACGGACGTACGTCGGGGCGATGGCCGGACGGATCATCGAGGGACTGAAGCGGGCGGGCACGAAGAACCCCGTCTTCCTCCTCGACGAGGTGGACAAGCTGGGGGTCTCCTTTCAGGGAGACCCGTCATCCGCGCTGATGGAAGTGATGGATCCGGCACAGAACGACTCGTTCGTCGACCACTATCTGGGAGTGCCGTTCGATCTTTCACAGGTCCTGTTCATCGCCACCGCTAACGTCATGCACCACATCCCGGGGCCGCTTCGGGACCGGATGGAGGCGATCGAGTTCCGAGGGTACACGGAGGCCGAGAAGCTCGAAATCGCCCGGCGCTATCTACTCCCCAGGCAGGTCCGGCAAAACGGGCTTTCCCCCGATCAGCTGCAAATCTCGGACGACGCGTTGCGAAAGATCGTCGCGGAGTACACACGCGAGGCCGGGGTACGGAATCTGGAGCGCGAGCTCGGCGCGGTGTGCCGTAAGTCCGCTCGGAAGATCGCAACAGGCAAGGCCGAGGTCGTAGAGGTCTCAGGCGAGGATCTTCGCGAGCTTCTGGGTCAGCCGAAGGTCCACCCCGAGCGGAAGATGGAGGACGATACCGTTGGGGTGGCGACCGGAATGTTCTACACCCCGGCCGGCGGCGACATCATGCTCGTCGAGACGAGCGTCATGAAGGGCAAGGAAGGGCTCGTGCTCACCGGTCAGCTGGGGGACGTCATGAAGGAGAGCGCGCAGGCGGCGCTCACCTATGCTCGAGGCCGGGCGTCGGAGCTCGGGATCCCCGAGGAGAGGCTTCGGGACCACGAGATCCACGTGCACGTACCCGCCGGGGCGATCCCGAAGGAAGGACCGTCCGCCGGCATCGCCATGTCGGTGGCGCTCGTCAGCGCCCTCGGTGACCACCCGGTACGGCACGATACGGCCATGACCGGCGAGATCACCCTTACCGGGCGCGTCCTGCCGGTCGGCGGACTGAAGGAGAAGGTCCTCGGAGCCGCGCGCGCGGGCATCGAACGGATCATCCTCCCGGCCGACAACGAGGGGGATCTGGAGGAGCTTCCCGACCACATCCGCGAGGCCATGACTTTCAAGCTCGCGAGCACCCTGCGGGAGGCGCTCGCATTCGCGCTCGCCAATGTCGAGCTGCGAGATGGGGAGCTGGCTTTCTCCAGGAACGGCCGCCGTCGGGCCGAAGCTGCTCTTGAAGACGGTCCTGACTCGGACGCTGCCGAGAGCGCGGAAGTCGAGCCGGTCGGCGCCGAAGGGTAGGTGGGGCGCCGGACGGGATCTACCCGATCGGGCGCCC
>JAOTZH010000216.1 GCA_029861425.1 Gemmatimonadota bacterium | reverse complement strand
CACTCGATCTTCGGCTACTTCGGCTCGGGCGTCGTGGTGCCCGGGACGGGCTTCGTCCTCCAGAACCGGGGAGCCGGATTCACGCTGGAAGATGGCCACGCGAACCAGGTGGCGCCCGGAAAGCGACCATTCCACACGCTGATCCCCGGGTTCATCACGCGCGAAGGCGAGCCCTACGCCGCATTCGGCGTCATGGGCGGGTCCATGCAGCCGCAGGGGCACA
Source organism: Gemmatimonadota bacterium (assembly GCA_029861425.1). Taxonomy (GTDB): domain Bacteria; phylum Gemmatimonadota; class Gemmatimonadetes; order Palauibacterales; family Palauibacteraceae; genus Palauibacter. The sequence goes on along the minus strand of JAOTZH010000216.1, from coordinate 5,951 downwards.
CACAGGTCGTCCTGAACATGGTCGAGTTCGGGATGGACCCACAGCAAGCGATCGATGCGGCGCGCTTTCGGCACATGGGCGGGCTGCGCGTCGCCGTGGAGAACATGACGCCGCAGCTCGAGGCCGGGCTCACGGCGCTCGGGCACGAGATCATCCCGTGGGAGCGAACGAGTTACGGGGGGGGCCAGATGGTCGTGCGGCTGGAGCGCGGCTGGGCGGGAGCGTCGGACGCGCGGAAGGACGGTTCGGCCATTGGCCATTAGCCGCCGGGCGAGCGTCGCGGTCACGGCGCTCCTCCTCGCCCTCCCCGCCGGGTCGCTCGCGCAGACGAAGAAGGTGCTCGTCATCGGGATCGACGGCGTTTGGACGGATGTGATGGCCGAGGCCGCCACACCGAACATCGACGCGCTGGTCGCGGAGGGTGCGTGGTCGATGACCGCGCGAACGACGATCCCCACGATCAGCGGGCCGTCCTGGTCGAGCATGCTCATCGGTGTGTGGCCGAACAAGCACAACGTCTTCAACAACAACTTCGAAGCGAACCGGTACGGCGAGTATCCGGACTTTCTCACGCGCATCGAGTCCGTCCGACCCGAGCTGAACACATACGTCGCGGGCGATTGGCTGCCGCTCGTCGCGGAGGACTCGGGAGGACCGCTGTTCGGGGACGCCATCGACGAGGTATTCGCGGTGGACGGGTACGAGCTCGGGTGGGCCGAGGCCGACAGCGTCGTCACGGCAGCCGCCGTCGCGGCCCTGTCGACGGCCGACCCCGACGCCGTGGTGGTGTACCTCGGAAACCCCGATGAAACGAGCCACCTGACGGGATCGATCGGGGCAGAGTATCGCGGCGCGATCGAGGAGGCCGACAGGCAGGTCGGACAGCTGCTCGCCGCCGTCCACAGCCGGCCGACAACTGCCGATGAGGACTGGTTGATCCTGCTCTCCACCGACCATGGCCGTCGACCGAACGGCGGACACGGCGGCCGGTCGGAGGCCGAGCTCACGAGCTTCTTCATAGCACACGGACCGTCGGCGGTCCCCGGCGAGATCGAGGGGACGCCTCGAGTCCTCGACATAGCCGTCACGGCGCTGGCCCACCTTGGCATCGACGCCGATCCGGCCTGGGAGCTCGACGGTCGGGTCGTGGGGATCGAGGGGGCCGAAGCCGGTTGGCTCTCAGCCGCCATGCCGCTGCGGCTCGACGCCGACGATGGCACGCAGGTCTTCGGTGAGCTCCACGGCGATCTCGCCAACTCGCGAGCGGTGCTTCTTCTGTTCCATCAGGGCGGCGGCAACGCCCATGCGGAGTACGCCGGAATCATCCCCCGGTTGCTCAGGAACGGGTACGCAGCGATCGCCGTCGACGCGCGGGCCGGTGGCAACATCCTGGGCGGGACGAACCGCACCATGGCCGCGTTCGAAGACGAGCCGCACTACTGCGAGGCCTACCCGGACCTGAGGGCGGTCCTCGAGTACGCCCGCGGGATCGCCGGCGAGTTGCCGATCGTCGCCTGGGGGTCGAGCTACAGCGGGGCCCTCGCGCTACGGCTGGCGTCGGAAAACGCGGACGACCTCGCCGGCGTTCTTGCATTCTCTCCGGCCGGCGGCGAGCCGATGGGCGAGTGCCCGGCGAACCGGTTCGGCGCGGACGTGACGATTCCGACGATGGTGCTCAGGCCTCTGCAGGAAGCCGAGATCGAGACGGTCGCGGACCAGATCCGAAGCTTCGGCGAGCTCGGGTTCTTCATCCATGTCGCCGAGCCGGGCGTACACGGATCGAGCATGCTCGACCCGGCCCGCGTCGAGGGAGACGTCGAGCCCACCTGGGAGGCCGTCCTGGAGTTTCTCGCGAGCGTCACCGCCCGCCGGCGATGACCTGCCCCACGAGGGCCGCTAGCGAGTCCCGCAGAACCTCATCGCTGTGACGGCGAGTACCGCCGCCGTCAGAACCAGCTCGGAGGCCGAAACGCTTTCGTCCGGACAGTGTGCTTCCCGCACGTCCCCCGGGCCGAAGAGGACCGTCGGGATCCCGCCGACGTTTCGAAGCAGCCGCATGTCCGCCCCGAAACGCATGCCGCCGATCGAAGGCCGGTCTCCGGTGATCGAGCGGTACGCATCGGACAGTATCCCGGCGACGGGGTCCGAGGGGTCGGTACGCGCGGCCTCGAACTGTGCCCCCCACCAATCGACGACCGGCGGATTCGCCGACAACCATGGGTCCGCCGCCGCTACCTCGGCGACGATGCCTTCGAGGGCGGCGCGAGCGCGCTCGAGATCCTCGTCCGGCGCGATCCCGTAGCGACCCTCGACGGAGAGCGTCTCCGCCACCGTCGACGGCCAGATGCCCGCCTCCAGCCGCCCCATGGTGATCGCGAACGGCAACTCTTCCGAGGCGAAGAGCGGGTCGCCGACCCCCGAGTTCCTCTCCGCCTCGAGCGCCCGAATACCGTGAAAGATCGGGATGAACTTCTCGACGGGATCGACCCCCTCCTCCCGCAGCGCACCGTGCGCGGCTTTCCCGGGCACCGTGATCCGGAAGCTCAGCGCACCGGCCTGCGCGGGCGCCACGACGAAGCCGGTAGGCTCGACGACTATGGCTCCGTCACCCGTGTGCCCGCGCTCCAGCGTGGCCAGGGTCCCCGCCCCGCCGTCCTCCTCGCCGATCACGCTCTGCACCTGGAGCGAGCCTACAAGCTCGATCTTCGCGTCCACCAGAGCCCTGGCCGCATAGAGCGCCGCGCACACCTGGCCCTTCATGTCGACGACTCCGCGGCCGAAGAGCCGGTCTCCCTCGCGGGTGAGCTCGAAGGGCGGACGCGTCCAGCGCTCTAGCTCGCCGGCCGGCACGACGTCGACGTGCCCGTTCAGGATCAGGGTCTTCCCGGCGCCTCTCCTTGAAGCTCCCCCACCACGCAGCGCCCCAACGACACCGAGCCCTTCCCGCCGCTCGACATCCGAGGAGTACGCCGGGTGGTCGCGGAGCGACGCGAAGTCGATCTCCCAGACGTCCGTCTCCAGACCCGCCGACCGCATCCACGTCGCCACGAGTTCCTGCGCGGGCGACTCCTCGTTTGCCACGCTCGGAATCGCAATCAGCTCCGCGAGGAGGGAGAACATCCCCTCCTCGTCGATCCCGGACACGACCCGGGCCTCCTCGACGGAGAGCCCGGCCATCGTTGCTGCAGGCTCGATCATGCTCGCTCCCTGATGTAGTGCGGGAGTATGGCACGAGGTCTCGTCGCGGCGCGACGGGGCGACTACCCTACGGTAGCGGGCCGGCCGCCGGGAGCCGCGGCACGCGCCCGAACTCCAACCGACCCGACGAAGGATCGACGCCGTGAGAACGTCCCCCCGCCTCGAAGTTCGCCCTCGTTCCGCGGCGGTCCTGCTCTGCCTGTTGCTCGTCATACCGGCCCGAGTGTCGCTGGCGCAGACCGTTCCGGCCGACGACGAGGGACTGAATCGTCTCCTCGTCGAGATCGAGCGCCTCGCCGAAGCGAGCGGCGGAACCGTGGGCGTCGGAGCGGTCCACGTGGAGACCGGGCGCAGCGTGTGGCTGAACGGCGATGAGCGGTTTCCGATGGCCTCGACCTACAAGGTTCCGATCGCGGTCCAGCTGCTGAGCCGAGTGGACCGAGGCGAGATCGCCCTGTCGGACATGGTCGAGCTGGAGCCGACCGACATACACCCCGGCAGCGGGACGATCTCGAGCCTGTTCGACGACCCGGGCGTCGCGCTGTCCCTGACCAACCTGATGGAGCTGATGCTCCTGATCAGCGACAATTCGGCGACGGACCTGACGCTGCGAGCGGCGGGCGGACCCGACGGGGTGAACGCGAGGATGGCCGAGCTCGGTGTCGAGGGGCTGAGCGTCGACCGCCCGACCTCTGTGTTGATCTCCGACTGGGTCGGTGTCGACGCGCCGGCCGACGGCCGCATCTCGTTCGACGACTTCGTCGAGGCCGCACAGGAAGTCAGCGAAACGGAACGCGAGGCGGCCAACGCGGCGTTCGCCACCGACCCGCGCGACACGTCGACCCCGAGGGCGATGGCGCACCTGCTCGCGGCGGTCTGGGTGGGCGAGGCGCTGAGCGGCGAGAGCACGGAGATCCTCAAGGACGTCATGCTCCGCGTGCAGACCGGGACGGGGCGCATCAAGGGAGTCCTGCCGCCGGGGACCGACGTCGGGCACAAGACCGGAACGATCGGTGGCACCACGAACGACGTCGGATACATCTATCTACCGGACGACGGGGGTCACGTCGTGACGGTCGTCTTCGTAAAGGACTCCGAGCTCCCCGTACCCGACCGCGAGGCGTCGATCGCCCAGATCTCCCGGGCAGTGTATGACTACTTTCTGTTCAATCCCACTTCCTGACGGAGGACGAGATGTCTGACCTCACGAGCGAGGACCGAGCTCGGCTGACGGCCATGGTCGAACATACGTGGACGAACGCCGGCCTGACGAAGGACTGGAGTACCGCGATGTCGATGTGTGCGGATGACATCGTCTACATGCCCCCGGACACACCCGCCTGCCGCGGCAAGGCGGAGACGCTGGCCTACCTGAACGACTTTCCCGCGATGGACGCGTTCTCACAGAGCGTGGATCGCGTGCTCGGAGACACCGAGCGAGCGGTGATGATCGGGTCCTTCAATATCACGATGGAAGAGGAAGGCCAGAAGGTGGCGGGCACTGGCAAGTTTCTCGGCTCGGTCACGAAGGCGAGCGGCGACTGGCTGTTCGAACACGTCTGCTTCAACTTCGACGGGGCACCCGTTCCGGTAGACTGACCGCACGAAAGACCCTCCAGCGGACAGCTCGGGCTCGTCGCCCGGAGTCGCTATTCGACCAGGGTCAGCAGGTTCTCGGGGGGACGACCGACGACGGCACGATCGCCGAGGATGCCGATCGGCCGCTGTAGCAAGGTGGGGTGCTCGGCCATGAGCTGTATGAGCCGCTCGTCGCCCTCGTCACCCGACAACCCCAGCTGCTTCGCCGCCCGGTCGCGTGGGCGCAGCAGCTCGCGGGGACCAGCACCGAGAAGCGCGAGAACGCGGCGGATCTCGTTTTCGGTGAGCGGATGCGTGCGGTACTCACGATATTCGAACGGGATGTCGCGTTCTTTCAGCAAGGCGACCGCCTTGCGGCACGTACTTCAGGTACGGGTGCAGATGAGCTCGATCATAGAGTCTCCAACAGTCGGAGTAGCCCGTCTCGGCCGCTTCCCCGGCCAACGTAGTGGCGGAGCGATCCGACGACCATCGTGACGATCCCATGAGCGCCCGTACGCGACACTGCGAGTTGTTCGCGGGCCGTGAGGCTCGCCGATTCGAGCATCGTCGGACGGTCACGGAGGACGACGTCGACACGCTCGGTCATGTGAACAACGTCGTCTACGTGCAGTGGATACAGGACATTGCGGGCGCGCACTGGCGGGCCCTGGCCGGGCCCGAGCTTGTCGACTCGGTCGCCTGGGCACTCCTTCGCCACGAGATCGACTACAAGCGCGCGGCCTATCCGGGCGACGAACTGACTGTGCGCACGTGGGTGGGCACCGCCACTCCTGTCCGCTACGAACGGCACGTCGAGATCGTTGATCCCAAGGAGCGGCTACTCGTCAAATCCCGCACGGTCTGGGCCCCGATCGACCGCGCCACCGGCCGCCTCCGTCGGTTGGACGTCTCCGCGCACGAGCCCTTCTACGAATGAACCGCTTCGAACGCCTCGTGAGCGAACTCAGGCGCCGCAAGGTGCTTCGCTCGGCGGTCGTGTACGCGATCGCGGCGGTCGCGATCGTACAGGCGGCCGAATCAGTCCTCCCACGCCTCGGGTCTCCGGACACCGCCGTGACCTTCGTTCTGATCGTGGGCCTTCTCGGACTGCCGGTGGTGGTGGTGCTGGCATGGGTCTACCAGATCACGCCGGATGGCGTCCGGCGAACGTC
>JAOTZH010000215.1 GCA_029861425.1 Gemmatimonadota bacterium | reverse complement strand
TCCGCCGAAGAACATCACCGCGAGGACCGAATAGGTCGTCGCCTTTCCGACCCGACGCCAGACATCGATGAACGGGTGCACGATGAACCAGTACAGAATCGCGGGCGGGACGGAGACGATCGTGAGGACGGCCATCCAGTAGCGGACCGCATCCATCGCGTGGCTAGCGCCTTCGCATGGCGAGGACGATCGGCGATTCGCCACCGTGGATCGTCACGACGAGCCGGTTGCCCGACGGGCTCTCGTAGGTGAACCAGGCCGGCGCGTTTTGTGGCGGCTCATCCGACGTCGGTCGGAACGTCGCCTTCCGGTCCTCCAGCTCGGTCAGACGGTACTCGAGCCTGACCTCTTCCCACGGCTCCCAGCCCCGACTGATGTGCTTGAACCGGTAGTAGATCTCGCCATCGTCGTCCTGTTCGAGCAGCAGCAGCTCGTACATGACCGCGAGATCGTTCTGAATGAGCCGGAAGCTGCCGCTCATCGACCGGCCGGCGGGAGCGAACCACGCTTCCTCGACCTGACCCCCGAACGCCTCGCCGCCCCAGTGCCCAGCGATCCAGGCAAGATCGTCCAGCGATTCGGCCGGCGGGGCCGGCGCCCTGACGGTGAAAGCTGAGGTGACGGCTACTGCACAAACGGTGACCAGCGTGATCCGGCGCATGGGATGGCTCCTCGGCTCGATGTCCCGATGAGTTGAGAATGTGTGAGACACAGCCCATCTTCGCACGCCATGAACAGGACTTTCTCCATCATACTGGTCGTGCTCGGCGGCCTCGCGGGGCTGGCCTTCGTGTTCACCGATGTGTTGATTTTCCCGCCGGGACCGTTGCGGGTGGCCGCCGGTGGCGCGTTCTACGTGCTCCTGGGCTTCCTTCTGGCCCGGGCGCAGGCGGGCGGAAAGCCGTTCCGGTGGGCGCTGGCGTGCGGGTGGGGGACCGCGATCCTCGGTCTCGTGGGCCTGTGGCTTTCGATCACGGACCCGGGGTCCGGCGACTTCACGCTCGCGATGGTCTTCATCTTCGGTCCGCCGATCGCCGCGTGGCTCGGGGTCCTGGCCGGCCGGGCGAACCCGATCGCCGCCTGACCGCTCTCGTCAGGGGCGCGGTGGTCGTCCAGGCCGCGGTGGTCGCCTAGCTCCCCGAATCGAGCTGATCGAAAGTCAGATTCGAGATCGGGTAGCTGGCCCAGTCCGCGTAGTCGAAATGCCACCACTCGAACTCGTAGATCGTGAAGCCTTCGGCCTCCATCGCCTTCCGGAGCAGATCACGATGCCAGCGCTGGAGGGACGTCCCCCCGACATAGTCGGGATACGAGCGCTCGGAGAACTCGTCATAGCCCCCCACCATCTGGATCGGCTCGCCCGTCGCGAGGTCGTACAGCGTGAGGTCCACCGCGGCCCCCCGGTTGTGCCGTGAGCCGTTCGCCGGGTCCGCGACGAAGACCTTCTGATCCTCCGGGGTCGCGTCGAAGAACATCTTCGTCACGTACCATGGGCGGTACGCGTCGTGGATCAGGAGACCGAGCCCGTACTCCGACAGGGCCCGATGGGCCCGAACGACAGCTTCCGCCGCCGGTCGTTGCATGAAGGCGTGCGGCTCTCGATAGAAGACGCTCTGCATGAAGTTGTTCGCGGTCGCGTACCGGATGTCGTACCGAATCGTGGGGTCGAGCGAGCTCAGCTCGACGAGGTCGGGGGAGCGCAGGTCACCGTTCTCGACCGGGGGGCTCGCCGCACTCGCCGACTCGCGCAGCTCCGCCACCGGTCGTATCGGATCGATGGTAAACGTCTCGCCATCGGCGGCTCCGGGACGACGGGCGAACCGGATGCCCGCCGCGACGACCGCGGTGACCACGCCGCTGGAGTCGCGCTCGAAGTCGAGGAACTCTCCGTGATACAGGCCCCCCTGGCGCGGGAAGGCGAACCGGTCCGGGCCGATCTCCTCGAGCGGGTCGATCTCCATCCACTCGATCAGGGCATGCAGCGCCCCGTCCTTCTCGTAGATGAACAGGATGTTGTGGTCCCAGCCGTATTCGCCGATCAGGTCGCGGAAGCGGTCCGGCGCCGAGTCGGGCCTCGGGCCGGGAGGTGCAGCGCCGCGAGCGAAGCGAGTCCCATCTCGGGCGACCAGCTCCTCGCCTTCGATCCGCCAGAATCCTCCGAAGCCGAGCCGTCCGTCGATGATGAGCGTGTCTCCCCGGGCGCGCATCCGGTATTCCCGCCCCCCGAGTCCGGCCACGATGTCGGGCTCGCCCGTCCCCACGCCGCGGTCGGCGAGGGACAGCGTGAGTCCGCCCCCGGTCGCCGCGTAGGTGCCCGGCAGGGTGGCGGCGACGGCCGGCGAGACCGGCCCGGTCGTCCGGACCTCCGGAAGCTCATCGCCCGCCCGGACGGCGAGCATGAGCCGTAACGCGTAGTCCGTGATCCGGTCCGTGACGGTGTTGGCGATGTCCATGCTGGTGACGGCGACAGCGCCGAGCTTTTCGTCCGGGAGAATCGAGAGCTGGGTGGCGAACCCGTAGATGGCTCCGCCGTGACCGGCGAACCTGTGGCCATCGAGCGTCCCGAGGCCGAAGCCGATCCCGAACCCGGAGTCCTCGCCGAACTGCGAGGTCAGCATTTCGGCAAGCGTCGTGTCCGCCACGACCCGCCCTTCGGCGCCGGCGCCACCGGCGAACACCGCGGACATGAACCGTCCGAGGTCCGTGACGGGCGAGTACATACTGCCGGCCGGGGCCATACCGAGCTCGAACGTCGGGGCGGGGAACTCGCGCCCGTCGTAGCTCCACATGCCTGCCTTCGCGAGCCCCTCTTCCACGGCGCCGTCGGGAGCGAATGCGCTGCGACCCATCCCGAGCGGTGACAGCACGGCCTCCCGCACGTAGTCGGCGAACGGTCGCCCCTGTGTGCGCTCGAGCACGTAGCCGACGGTCGCGATGCCCGCGTTCGAGTACTTCACCCTCGAGCCCGGCGCATAGATGACCGGCGTCCCGTTCAGGCTGGCTACGGTCTCGGCGAGGCTCGGCTCGGTGTCGTCGAAGTAGTGCCCGACCGGTGGTTCGCGAACGATGCCAGCCCGGTGCGACATCAGTTGTCGGAGTGTCGGCGGGGTCCCGGCCGACACATCCGGCGAGATCGGATCGCCCAGCGCGAACTCGGGGATGTACTCGGTGATCGGTGCGTCGAGGTCCAGTTCGCCCCGCTCGACCAGCTGCATGACGGCGAGGTCGGTGAACAGCTTCGACACGGAGCCCACCCGGTAGATCGTTGCGGCGCTCGCCGGAATCCCCGCGTCCGGGTCGGCCTCCCCGAACCCGGCGGCCCACACCGTCTGTTGATCGTCTACGAGGGCCACGGAGATCGCTGGAAGGTTCTTGTCGGTTAGCTCGTGCTCGATGAAGTCGGCAAGGCGGACGGCGACTTCCTCGTAGTCCGGCGCTGCCGCGATGGACGAGGGTGCCGCCGGCTCCTCGGGTGAACACGCGGCCAGCGCGATGCCTGCGAGACCCGCGACGAACCCCGCCGTCGCGAGGCGCAGACCACCGGTCCGCCTAGGCACGGGTCGCCGCCCCTTCGTATACCTCACCGAAGATGCGGGGCACGCCCGCCACCTTGAACCGCTCGAGCTCGACGATCTTGAACCCCGCATCCTGGATCTCCTGGTCGATCTTACGGTTCAGATTGCACCCGCAGGCCACCACGTTCTGAAACGGGTTCACGGCGTCCTGCATCGAAGCGGCCAGGGTCCGGTCGCTTCGCCCGTGCTCGAGGAACAGGAAGAGGCCGTCATTCTTGAGCACACGACGGAGATGGACGAGCGCGGCTCGAATCCTGTCGACCGAGCACAGCGTCCACGTGCTGACGACCGTGTCGAAGGACTCATCGTCGAAGGGCAGGGCGTCGGCCGCGTCCTGTGCGACCCGCTCGACCGTGAACGGTGCACGCGCGATACGACCCGCCACTCGCTTCTCGAGCATCAGCGCGGGGTCGAGGCCGACGAGCGACCGCACCCCGGGTGGGTAACACGCCAGGTTGAGACCGGTCCCGAAGCCGATCTCGAGTACCCGACCGCTGGCCCGGACCAGCGCGCGCTCCCGGAAGGTGCGGTGCTGCGGGCCGCTCAAGCCGCCGTCCATGAGACGTGGGAAGATGTGGTCTCGGTAGATTCCCATCTGGTTCCTGGTCGTGACCTCCGTCGCTCCACACCCGTCTGCCGAAGTAAGATACGGGGCGTCCCGTTCGCACGGCACGCGCCCGGCGAAACCGCCTTCACCCCCGAAGCGTAGGGCCCGATGAACATTCCTCAACGTCGGACCTGCATGCAGACGACCGATCTCCTCCGACAATTCCGGACGTGGAGCGCACTGTTCTTCGCCGCGTCCTCGGTCGTGATCCCGGCCAGTCCTGCCGTGGCCGCACAGGCCGGCGAGCCCGCGGCCGACACGGTAGAGGTACGCGCGGAGCCCGATGACGCCTACGCGGATGCCGGGGTACGCGACCTGATCATCCGGGCGAAACGCGAGCGCTACGCGCGCGCGGAGGGACTACAGAGCTTCGAGCTGAAGTTTCGCGAACGGATCTACGCCGGTCTCGGCGGCAACATCATCCGCCGCGAGCGGGCGATGTTCCACCAGGAGCGCGCGGCCGAGGTGTTCTGGGGCGCGGACGGCGAGCGCATCGTCCGATGGCTGGGCGTCCGCCGCGGGGTCCCGATCGCCGGGATCGGGGTCGAATTCGACCAGAACCCGAGGAGCGACGACGCGTTCGACCTGGACTTCGATTTTCTGGACCCGGCCGAGGACCGCGTCTTCCTCGGGACCGACTGGGCGCTTCACCCATTGGCTGACAGCGCGGCGTACCACTACCGATACAGGTCTGGCGACACCCTTCGGATCCGGTTTCCCGGATCCGACCAGACGGTGACGCTCGTGGAGGTGCTCGTGGAGCCGCGCGAGGGCCGATTCGACCGAATCGTCGGCTCGCTGTGGTTCGACCGCGACCAGGCCCTTCTGGCGCGTGCCGCCTACCGGCCGGCCATCGATTACGACTTCGACCGGGAGGACCCCGAGGACGCCGAGGATGTGCCGGGGTTCGTGAAACCGATTCGGGCGTCGATCGAATTCATCACCGTCGACTACGGGCTCCAGGAGCTCCGCTGGTGGCTCCCGAACCGGATGGCGTTCGATGGGCGGGCACAGATCGGCGGCATCGCCACCATGCCGATCCGGTTCGAATGGACGTTCGAGGACTACTCGACGGACCAGCCGCAGACGATCGACCCGGGGGAGGAGGGATTGCCAGAGGGCTGGACCCGGTGGGAGGAGGACCAGGACGAGATCGTCATCGAGATCCAGGAGGATGAAGAGGGCGATCCCGGCGACGAGCGGGTGATCGAGCTCGGACCGGACGGTCAGCCCACCGACCCCGACCTGCGGCTCGATCAGGACGGTCAGATCGTCGACCAGGACGGGCGGCCCGTTCGCGGCCGGGTCGTCTTGAGGGCTGCGGAGCCCGATTCCGCGGACATCGACGCGGTCGTGACCCGAGAGGGCGCGGACAGCCTCCCGAGTCGCCAGACACGGACCGTCGTCATCGTCCCCCCCGTCGACAGCTTGATCAACTCGCCCGATCTCCCGGAGCCGCTCTTCTCGGGCTCGGTCGACGCGTTCGAAGATGACGAGATCACGCAGCTCAAGTCGCGGCTGGATGAGCTGGCCGCTCCGGGCGCGCCGCTCCCGGGGCCCGACTTCCTGTGGGGGTTCAATCCCGGTCTCCTGCGGTACAACCGCGTCGAAGGGTTCTCGCCGGGCGCCCGGTTCGGGTGGTGGACCGGTACGACGTCGCGCTTCGAGCTGACGGCTCGCATCGGCGTCCCCGAGTGGGAGCCGGGCGTCACGCTGCGCTGGGCCCGCGAGTCGCCCGGGGGCTCGCTCGGCATCGCCGCGTACCGCCGGCTGACGGACCTGGGGGACTGGGGTCGTCCGCTGAGCTTCGGGAATTCGCTCAACGCGCTCATTCTCGGGTACGACAGCGGTCTCTACTTCCGTCAGACGGGCGGAGAGGTCTTCGCCACGAAGGCCGGATCGAGGACGCGGCTCGAGGGTCGGATATTCGGCGAGCTCCAGCAGAACGCGCCCAAGACGACCGACGTGGCGCTTCCGCATGCCTGGAGCGACG